>CAVGQS010000109.1:0-8897 GCA_963631415.1 Lactococcus garvieae
GGCTAGAGACTTGTCTAATAGACGGTTTTAGCACACAAATTCTGTGCTCATTACCCTATCTATGTTTCCTAAATTTTAAAAAGTTTCTTGAAAATTTTGTTACTTGCAATAAACCTTCTTTGCAATTGCATTGGGCTTTTAGATACAACTTCTAATATGCAATCCGAGACAACGACAGACATTTATAAAGAGAATGGATGGAATTTTGTATTGTCAAGTCTAAAGAGCCCAAGAAGTGCCGTGCTAATATCGTATATGGAACCTGACAATCCCAAGATGACGGATTTTGCTCAGAAGGTAGATTTGCCGGGACTGAAAGTCGCAGTGTTTGATGTAGATGCACAAAATAGTTACGGTGCGACAATCAATGAAACATATATGGTCTTTTTCAAAGATACAACACCTATGCACATGGAATCGTTAGAAAATCTTAAAGGAGATTTTAGCCTTTTGCGAACCTGCCTTCGTATTAACGGTTACGATGATTTGTAGTGGCTAAACAACTCATAAAATGCCCCCTTGCAAAATTTTGCGAGGGGGCAATCCTTTGTGTCATATTTTTCCACTAAGGAGGGACATTCCATCCTTAATCGGGTATTTTTGTCGGATAAGAGGGGTAAAATAGGGTATTTTTGTCGATTAAGGTTTACGGATAGGAGTAAACTGCTGTTTGCTGGGTGAGTAATATTCTGCGGGTAGTTCTTGCCATTGTGTTGCAAGAACTACCCGCAGAATAAGGTTTTTGGGGCGTGTGGAATGTTACTTGGTAAGCACGAGGCGTAAGCCTGTGCCCATGCATTATATAATAGGGCTCAACACCGAAGGAGTCGCAGAGGAGCAATACGGGGTTGTCTATTCCTATAAATTCTGCATATAGTTCCTCGTCCTTGTTGTCGGTTTTGTCGTCTGTTTGCGCTTCGGTCTTTGCCGTACTGTCGGATGCCGGCTGCTTAGCCGTGTTGCCTTTGCCGCACGCCGTGATGCTGAATACGAGCGAGAGTGCAAAGAGAGTGTTCTTCAGATCTGTCGCCTTTTATTTGAAATAGATGTCAATATAATCACAGACGCTGTCGCAGGGATTGCTCCTCTCCTGCAAGCGCCAATAGCGGCGTCCTTGGGTTGACATAAAATTGAATGTTCCCTCGCGCACACAAGGCTTGCCGTCACTGAGGTGGTAGATTTTTTGGATTATCTTGCCCTTGAAGACCAGATGCGTTTTGCTCTTTGGGGTAATCGTTCCTTCTATCATCAGGAAATCGGCGTTGTCGTGTGCTTCCTCCAAATCAGAACAAGTGGTGCCGTCCTGCATGCCAGAGATGTTGTAAACATTAGGTGTGTCGGTCTTGGTGATGGTCGCCTTTCCGAATTTCTTCCATGATATCCATTGCGATGAAAACATGTGGTTGCCGACCAACAGCTTGTCGTAGTCCACTGCCGTCGTTGCAGTCTTTTTCTGAACACTCGTCTTTTTGGTCGTTGCCGGCCTTTTGGCAGCTTTGCTTTTGGCATTGACTGCCATGCAGCAAAATGCCAACATAATAATGATGAGTAATTGTTTCATAATTTCACCTGTTTGAAAGTTTGATATTTATTTGGTGAGGACAAGGCGCAGGCCAATGATGGCGTACCTGCCGTCCTTGTAGTCGCCACGGCAGGAAGTGCGGCATTCCCCCTCTTCGTGCCGGAAGTTGCCGCCACGGCTCACGCGGTTTGTGCCAGCAGTGGAGCCTGTGTGGTCTGTCTGCGGCGAGTTGCTGTAGTTGCCGAACCAGTCCTGACACCACTCAGAGACGTTGCCGCTCATGTCGTAGAGCCCCAGTTCGTTGGGTTGCTTAGTCGCCGCGTCGTGTGTCTTGCCCGTGCTGTTGTCTTCGCACCACGCCACTTCGTCAGCGTTGTTGCTGCCGCTATATATATAATGTTTGGACTTCTTCCCGCCTCGCGCGGCATACTCCCATTCCGCCTCTGTCGGCAAGCGGAAGTTCTTGCCGGTGGCAGCATTAAGCATAGTGAGGAAGTTTTGGCAGTCAGCCCACGACACGCCCTCCACAGGCCTGTCGCCTCCATCCCACCACGAAGGGTTTTTGCCCGTCACGGCTTTCCAGAGGGCCTGTGTCACTTCGGTCTTGCCCATGAGGTAGTCTTTGGTGAGCGTCACCCGATGGGCAGGCTTTTCGCAGGTCTCTGGACTTTGCATCTCCGAGGTGGCCCCCATGGTGAACGAGCCTGCCTTGACCTCCAGCATCTCGTAGCGGACGCCGTTGACGGTCAGCACACCATTGGAATAAGTCACGTCGTTGTCGCCGTTGGCTATTGACGGAGTTCGCTTGGTGGCAGACTCACTGTCGTCGGTGATGGCGAGACGGAAGCCGAGCGACCAGAAGCCCCATTCTGGGTTTTGGCTCTGGCGCCACGACGAGCGTCCTGCAGCGTCAAATGTCTCCCAACTGCCGCCTCGATACACGCGGGCTGTTCCGCTCAGAGCCCCAGAGGGGTCTGTTTGCGGCACGCTGCCGTACTCTCCATACCAGTCCTGGCACCACTCAGAGACGTTGCCGCTCATATTGTAGAGCCCGAGTTCGTTAGGCTGCTTGGAGACAACGTCGTGAGTCTCCTTGCCGCTGTTGGGAATGCACCAAATGACGGCGTTCCAAGTGTCGCTTCCGCTATACTGGTACTGCCGTGTCTTGATACCGCCGCGCGCTGCAAACTCCCACTCCGCCTCTGTGGGCAGCCGGAAGTTTTTGCCTGTGGCGGCGTTGAGTTTCTTGATAAAGTTTTGGCAGTCGTCCCACGAGACCTGCTCCACGGGCTTGCGGTCGTCCTTGAAGTGCGAAGGGTTGTTGCCCATCACTGCTTTCCAGAGAGCCTGCGACACCTCGGTCTTGCACATATAGTAGTTGTGGGTTAGCGTCACTTTGCGGGTGGGGAACTCGTCGTCGTTGGGGTTGTCCATCTCTGGTGTGGCGCCCATAGTGAAGGAACCGCCCTCAACGAGCGCAAAATCGTAGTGCGCGCCGTTGACTATCAGCGTGCCGTCCGAGAAGGAGGCTTTGGGTTGGGCGCTGGCTGAGAGACCGCCAGCCGACTCAGAGAGAACGAGGCGGAGACCAGTGTTGTAGAGCCCGTTGTCAGGATCGAAGTTGCTGCGAGCCGAAGAGCGGCACGACCTGGCATAGTCGGTCCAGGCGCCACCACGGAGCACGCGCTCGGCCCACTCTGGCGGAGCAGACGGGCCTGTGGGATTGGTTTGCGCATTGTCCTTGTATTTGGCGTGCCAGTCTTGGCACCATTCCGACACATTACCGCTCATGTCGTAGATGCCCAGCTCGTTGGCCTGTTTGGTCGCTACGTCGTGTGTGGCCTTGCCGCTGTTGTCCTCATACCACGCCACATCATTCAAGTTGTTGCTGCCGCTGTACTTGTAGTGCTGGGTTTTCTTGCCGCCCCGTGCGGCATACTCCCATTCCGCCTCTGTGGGCAGGCGGAAGTTCTTGCCGGTAAGACTGTTCAGCTTCTTGATGAACTCCTGACATTCAGCCCATGTCACCGTTTCAACAGGTTTGTTGCCGCCCTTGAAGTCTGAGGGATTGTCGCCCATCACGGCAGTCCACAATGCCTGTGTCACTTCAGTCTTTCCGATACAGAAATCTTTAGTCAAAGTCACCTGGTGGGCAGGACTTTCATCTTCAATCAATCCCCACATCGCTGATGCTTCCCACTGCGGTGTTGACGCATCCGCTTTCATCTCCGTTGTGGCGCCCATGGTGAACGTGCCGGCTTCGACCCTCACAAATTCGTAGCGCACGCCATTGACCGTCAGTACGCCGTCTGAGAAGGAGGGTTTGGGCTGGGCGCTGGCTGAGAGGCAGCCAAGAACCAATAGGGTGGTGATGAGTAATTTTTTCATAATGGTATTGTCTAAAATTAGTGTTTTGGTTATGTTTTGGGGCTCAGTTGGTCTGGCCCTGCTTTTGCGGCAGTATACTTATTTCTCCGTCTGGAGCTATGCGTATCTGCGGTTTCGGGAAATCAGCGGCCGTCAGCATTGCCATTTCCTTTGCTACGCTATTCTCTTGTCTTCTCTCGGTCCGCGGCCGTATTGCTGGATGAAGGAATGGATGTGGCCGCCGAGGAATGTGCCGGTTTTGGCGTCCAGCCTAAGTTCAAGAACAGGAGCGTAACCCGAGATGCCCTTGATGTTGATGCCGTAGGGCGTGCAGAAGTTTCCGAGGCTGTAGGCAATGAAATGGCCATTGTAGAGTTCCACGGCGCGCACGACATGCGGACCATGGCCGTAGACGACATCTGCCCCATTGTCTATGCAGAAATGGGCGAAGTTGCGCAGGTCGCCCCTTTCTTCGTTGAGGAAGATTTCTTCGCCGAACGGCAAATGGTTGTGGTCCTTGCCTTCTGCTCCTCCGTGGAACGACACCACAACAATGTCGGCCTTGTTCCGCAAGTCCTGAATGATGCGCTTGGCATTGTCGAGGTCAGCGTGGCGCACCGTGTAGGAATTGTGGCCGAAGGCGCAGAAGCCAAACCTGATGCCGTTGCGAACCACAATAGCGCTTTCTGTGCGCCCGTCAATTCCGGCAAAAGCAATGCCGTTGTCGTTCAAGGTCTTTTCTGTAGAAGTCACACCGTCGATGCCAAAGTCGAGAGAGTGATTGTTCGCCACGCTCATGAAGTCGAGTCCGGCTTCTTTCAGCCAACGTCCGTAGCGGGTGGGGATGCGGAATGCAAAGCTGTACTTTCCGGTCCCCTTCGTGGTGCTACCAGAGTCGGCCAATGCACCTTCCATATTTCCCGCTGCCACATCGGCCCGCAAAAGGATGTCTTTCACATCGTTGAAGAGAGTGGCTCCGTCTTTTTCAGGCAAACGCGGTTCGGGATATGTCGTTCCTGGCATGACGTCGCCCACAAAAGCAAGTGTGACGGTATCTGCGCGCCCACAACTGTCCGGGCGTACCTGCGATGAAGCAGAAGTCGTATCGCAACGGGCAATAGCGGAATACTCTTTGCCCGCCGCCTCGTTCTCTTTAGGGTTGACGGCCGTACAGGCAAAAAGAGAAGCTAATACAAACAGTGATGTTCCGATGTTCATAATTCTTTATTTGTTGTGAAAGATCCTATTCCGAGACGGCAAGGCGGAGTCTGAGATGTTGTAAAATTAATGCTGCTGTTACGCCCAGGGGGCTGTCTACTTTGGCTTGCGCACGTCGGTGAGGCTGGCGCTAGTTTAGTCTCCAGGTTATATTCCTTCGTCCAGCGCTTCCTCCCAGTTCTCGTTGACGCAGAGACGGAAGCCTGTCATGGCAGGAAATCTGTCCTTGAAGGCGCTGGAGTCGGGAGCCTCTTTGTAGTAGGAGACGCGGCAGAAGCCTTCGTAGCAGTTGATGTTGCCGCCGCGCAGCACGTCCTTGTCGCCCATGTGGCACCACTCCCACACGTTGCCGCTCATGTCGTAGATGCCCAGTTCGTTGGGCTTCTTGGTGGCCACGTCGTAGGCATGACCCATGATATTGCCCTCTTCGTTCCACGCCACATCAGTCAGCGTGTTGCTGCCGCTATATATATAATGTCTGGACTTGTTGCCGCCGCGTGCCGCATACTCCCACTCCTCGCTGCTGGGAAGGGTGAAGATGGGGCCGAAATTAAACTGCAGGTATTCCAGGAAGTCCAGTACGTCGTCCATCGACACATTGTCTACCGGCTTGTTGGCGTCTTCTTCTCCAAAGCCTTCGGGGTACTTGCCCGTCACGGCCTTCCAGAAACCCGCCGTCACTTCGGTCTTGCCGATATAGTAGTTTTGGTTGATGGTGACCTGGCGGGCAGGTTTCTCGCAGTCCTCGGCGTCCGTCACCTCTGGCCCGGCGCCCATGGTGAAAGTGCCGCCCTTGACCAGGGCGAACTCGTAGCGCACGCCATTGGCCGTTAGCACACCGTTCTCAAAGGATGTGTCGCCAGATTCGTTTTGCTTGGCTGGCGCCTCTGCCTTCACCACCTTGTTGCTGGCTGTAGTGCTGCTGGCCTTGGCGCTGTTGGAGCACGCCACGAAGCTGCACAAAGCCACCATTGCTGCTATTGTTGTCTTCATGAGTATGTTTTTTTTGATGTTTGTCTATTCCTCCGCGTCGTCTTGCGAGTAGTGTTTAAAGACGATTCTGAAGCCGTAGAACGGGTTGTCGTCGTTGTCGGGGCTGTCCATGAAGCGTGCTGTCACGCTGCAGTTAGCCGGCTCCATGAAGCAGTTGCCGCCGCGCAGCACATAGGTGTCGCTGCCGCTTTCAGGCCCACGCGGGTCGGTCTGCGCCTTGCTGCTGTATTTGCCCCACATGTCGCTGCACCACTCCGCCACGTTGCCGCTCATGTCGTAGAGCCCCAGTTCGTTGGGCTGCTTGGTGCCCACCTTGTGCGGGCCGCTGCCGGCGTTTTCTGAATACCACGCCACGTCGCTCAGGGTGTTGCTGCCGCTATATATATAATGTTTAGACTTGTTGCCGCCTCGTGCCGCATATTCCCATTCTGCCTCGGTGGGCAGGCGGAACTCGCAGAGCTCACCGAAGCTGCTGCCCAAGGTGCTGGCGAAAGCCTGACACTGCTCCAGCGACACGTTGTCGACCGGCCAGTTGGCTGGGTGCGGGCTCCCCTTGGCCTCTACGCCCTGGCCTTCGACGTCAGAGGGATAGCTGCCCATCACGGCCTTCCACAGCGCCCAGGTCACCTCCGTCTTGCCTATGTAGTAGTCCTGGGTGATGGTCACCTTGTGGGCGGGCTTCTCGTTGTCGGCGGCATCCTTCATGTCGGGAGTTGCGCCCATGGTGAACTCGCCAGCCTCCACGTGCGCAAACTCGTAGTTGACGCCCTTGTAGGTCAACACGCCCTTGTCGAGGTCAAACTTGAAGTCTTCTCCCTCAATAACTCTGCTGGAGGCGTCTTCGCCTGCCTGCTTCTCTGTGTTGACGGCCGTGCTGTCGCCCGTCTGCTGCTTCTGGCTGCTGCCGCACGCCACGAAGAGGCATGCCGCCATCAATGCTGTTGCTGTCTTTTTCATAATAGACAATGTTTTTAGTAGGCTGTGTTGTTTAGATTTTTTATCAGTGTGTCTGTCTGTAGTTATTGTTCCGCCACGGGCCTGACGGAGATGCCATAGCAGCGTGTGCCGCTGGGTATCACTAAGCAAAATTGATCGTCCATCTGCAGCATAGTGGAGGCGATGAAGTCGCCGCCGCCGAGCGTGCGTGTCCAGTAGTTGCCCGTCGCGCTCTGGAATGTTTGCTTGTCCTTGCGGCTGCCGGCAGCGGGCAGGAAGATAGTGTTGCCGTTCTTCTTGCTCTTGAAGAGCATGCCCTTCACTGTCTCGCCCTCTGTGTTGGTGCTGGTGGTCCACGTGTGCTCCACCAGCTCTTCGTCGCAGAGTTCTCTCATCTCGCTCTCTGTGGGCATGCGGCACTCCTTGCCCCACTTTGCGCTTGCGGCATCGTCTTCAGCGTCGAGCACAAATTTGTCGTTTTCCCCTTTGTACTTGTTAAAATGGTTCTTGCAGGGGCTGCCGTATTCGTCATAGTCCACATTGCCGAATTTGTAGGAGTCCCACGAATAGTCAGCCTTGGTAGTCGTTTCGCCCCACGCAAAATAGTCGCCGTAGTCAGCGGCGCCCTTTGCCCCTATGTTGGTCTCGGCCCAGAGCACTCCGCTCGGCAGTCCGAGGTCGACAAACATGTGGCCGTTGATAGTCTTGCTGTTGCCTGCGTATGTCTTGGCGGCCGCAGCGTCCTTCGTCTTGTTTGAGCCGCAGCCGGCAAGGGCAGCGGTGAGCATCGCAAATGCAATAAGGCGGAGCGTAGTCTTCATGTCGTTTGTTCTGTGGTAATAGATGCAGGTAAAGAAAAAAGTCTCCGCACCGCCGCCATGACGCTGGCGATACGAAGACTTGTTGTGTCATAAAATTATTTCGCAGACACGTACCACTTGCCGTCAACCTTTACGAGAGGCACAGGGACGGTGCTAGTTTCCGTCTGGCCAAGCGCGGTGATAGTCTGACTAATCTTAGCGGTTGCCTTGTCGCCGTTCTCTTCAACGCCTACAAGCTTGATGTCTGAGACAGTAACGCCCATTTCCTTCATGGATTTGAGGCCTTCCTTACTCTCTTCGACGGTTTTTTCTAGGACCTGTTTGTCCGCGCTAGGGTCAAGGTACTGCGTGAAATCGCCGCCTTCCGTCATGGCTTTGTAGCAATTCAAAGCCACTTCACCCGGATCAGAATTTCCTCCGCAGCTGGTGAAGGCTGCGCATACGAGCGCTACGAGCGCAAACGAAAAAAAAATTCTCATGTTGTTTAGATATTAAAATGTTTAACTGTGTGCTTGGCAACACATAATTGCCGCTGCACGTTGATGAATGAATCTTTGTCGTTGACTGCGGCATGCGCTTGCGCCGTGTGCGCCGCAGAGTGTTTTGCATGGTTTTCTGGCCTTTCGCAGGCCTCAATCCGAACCCTTTCGGAAAATCGTTGCGGCAAAGTTATTTTTTTTTTTTTTTTTTGTTTTGGGCAATCTTTATGCACTTTTTTAGGAAAAGCCTGCGTCCTTTTACGAAAATCCCCTTTCGTGCGGCAGTTTTCCTAATTTGTATGCTAAAAAGTCCCCGAACGCCCCAATGTTCGGGGGCTTTGTTGTTGATGCTTGCGCTTTAATTTCAGTAAAAAATTATTGCTGTCCGCTAAAACTCAAGCGAACAACCTATTATAAACGATTGCTGTCCGCTAACCCCCGAAACTACAAGACTCTTACCAAATCCGCAACCCCAACCACCGGGGCTGCGGATTTTTTTTTGCCCGGCAATCTCCAATCTGCCAAATATCCAAAAAAGCGGTCATAAAACAACAAGAAAAC
>CAVGQS010000110.1:0-8757 GCA_963631415.1 Lactococcus garvieae
TTCACGGATGTCGATTAGAGCAAAAACGAACACTGATAACACTGATTTTCACAGATATTGTTCCCGCGAGCGGAAACGTGGGGAGGGCATAAACGTTGAGCGTTTTGCGTTTTGCGTTTTACGTTAGTCGCGGAGAACGAAAGGGGACACGAAGAACTATGCGTTTGGCGTTTGGCGTGTTACGTTGGTCGCGGAGTGTAAAAAACACAAAAAGCCCCGGCTGCAAGGGGTTGCAGCCGGGGCTTTGTCGGGGGATTGTTATGGTCCTCTGCCTGGTTAGTCTTCCTGCGGACGGTAGTTGTCGAGGAGGCTGGTGTTGAGGTTGAGGATGTACTTTTCGTTTTTCTCCACCTCTGCCTCTGCAAGGTTGAGGAACACCTGTGCGCTCTTGGCGAAGAGTTCGGGTGCGCGGCTTGCGTCGAGGGTGATGAGGTGAGCCATCATGGCGTTGGCAGTGATGTCGTAGAGGTGGCGAGAGGCCAGATCTTGGAGTTCCTGGTTCTGCGCCTCCTTGACGTAGCCTACGCAGGCCTCGAGTTTGTCGGCGAGAGCCTTGGCGCGGTCGAAGAGGGGCTGCATCTCGGGAGTGACGGTCTCCTGCTCAATTTCGCGGATGATGTTGAGGTAGGTGCCGTTGGTGATGTAGCGGATGGCGGCTACGACCTGCAGCTGGGTGGTACCCTCATAGATGGAGGTGATGCGCGCGTCGCGGTAGAGTCGCTGGCAGGCATACTCGAGCATGAAGCCTGATCCTCCGTGGATCTGGATGGAGTCGTAGGAGTTCTGGTTGGCGTACTCGGAGTTGGTGCCCTTGGCGAGCGGTGTGAAGGCGTCGGCCATGCGCGAATACTTCTTCTGCTCCTGGCGCTCTTCGGGTGTGAGCTTGCGCTCGCGGGCGATGTCCTCGAGGCACTTGTAGATGTCTACGTAGCGTGCGGTCATGTAGAGGAGTGAGCGTCCGGCGTCGAGCTTTGCCTTCATGTTGGCGAGCATCTCGTAGACGGCGGGGAACTTGATGATGGCCTGTCCGAACTGCTTGCGGTCCTTGGCGTAGGCGAGTGCCTCGTTGTAGGCTGCCTGGCTGATGCCGACAGACTGTGCGGCGATGCCGAGGCGTGCGCCGTTCATGAGTGCCATGACGTACTTGATGAGTCCGAGCTTGCGGTCGCCGCAGAGTTCGGCCTTAGCGTTTTTGTATACGAGTTCGCAGGTGGGTGAGCCGTGGATGCCGAGCTTGTTCTCGATGCGGCGCACGGTTACTCCGCCCTGGTTTTTGTCGTAGATGAACATGGAGAGTCCGCGTCCGTCGCGTGTGCCATCTTCGGAGCGTGCCAGCACGAGGTGGATGTCGGAGTCGCCGTTGGTGATGAATCGCTTGCAGCCGTTGAGTCTCCAGCAGTCTTCCTTCTCGTCGTAGGTGGCCTTGAGCATCACGCTCTGGAGGTCGGAGCCGGCGTCGGGCTCGGTGAGGTCCATGGACATGGTCTCGCCCTTGCAGACGCGTGGCACGAAGCGCTGGCGCTGGTCTTCGCTGCCGAACTCATAGAGGGTCTCGATGCAGTCCTGGAGCGACCAGATGTTTTCGAAGCCTGCGTCGGCAGTGGCCATCATCTCGTTGATGGCGGTGTAGGGCGCGCAGGGGAAATTGAGACCGCCGTAGCGACGGGGCATGGTGACACCGTTGAGGCCAGCCTTGGTGGTGGCGTCGAGGTTTTCGTAGGTCTTGGCTGCGTAGCGGACTCCGCCGTTTTCGCAGTGGGGACCTTCGGCGTCAACGTCTTCGGCGTTGGGCGCGATGATGTTGGCGGTGATGTCGCCCGTGAGGTCGAGGATGCGGTCGTAGGAGTCCATTGCGTCCTCGAAGTCCTGCGGCGCGTAGTCAAACTGGTCCTTATCGGCAAAGTTGCGCTCCTTGAGCTCAACGATGCGCTTCATCAGCGGGTGATTAAGCTGGAACTTAATCTCTTCGTTATAATAGTTTGCCATAAGTCTGTTACTTGTTGTTTTTCTTGTAGTATTTGATGAGTTTGGGCACTACCTCTTCCACTGTGCCGTTGATGACGTAGTCGGCAATGGCGTTGATGGGGGCGTTTTCGTCAGAGTTGACGGAGATGATGATGCCCGAGTCCTGCATGCCGGCAATGTGCTGGATCTGTCCGGAGATGCCGCAGGCGATGTAGACCTTGGGGCGCACGGTGACGCCGGTCTGGCCAATCTGGCGGTCGTGGTCGCAGAAGCCTGCGTCGACGGCGGCGCGGCTGGCGCCTACCTCGGCGTGGAGTTCCTTGGCGAGTTCAAAGAGCATGTCGAAGCCTTCCTTGGAGCCCATGCCGTAGCCTCCTGCCACCACGATGGGGGCGCCCTTGAGGTTGTGCTTGGCCTTCTCCACGTGGCGGTCGAGCACCTTGACCACATATTCAGTGGCGGGCACGTATTTGGCCACGTCGTGGTTGATGACTTCGCCCTTGTAGTTTTCGTCGAGCACTTCCTTCTTCATCACTCCTTCGCGCACGGTGGCCATCTGCGGGCGGTGCTCCGGGTTGACGATGGTGGCCACGATGTTGCCGCCGAAGGCGGGGCGTATCTGGTAGAGCTGCTGCTCGTAGTGCTTCTTCTCGACCTTGCCGTCGGCGGTGCGCACGTTCATGTCGAAGTCGCCGATTTCAAGTTCGGTGCAGTCGGCGGTGAGGCCGCTGAAGAGGGCTGAGCTGACGCGCGGACCGAGGTCGCGGCCGATGACTGTGGCGCCCAGGAGGCAAATCTGCGGTTTCTCCTCCTTGAAGAGGTTAACCACGAGAGCCGTGTGGGGGTTGGAGGTGTAGGGGAAGAGTCCCTCAGCGTCGAAGACGTGAATCTTGTCGACACCGTATTTCATCACCTGCTTTTCTACGCCGGCGAGGCCGCTGCCGGCAATGATGCACTCCAGCTGCACGCCAAGAGTATTGGCTAGCTTGCGGCCCTTTGTGAGAAGTTCGAGAGAGACATCCTTAACTGTTGTGCCTTCAATCTCGCAATATACAAATACGTTGTTCATATTAGCCAATAATCTTATCGTTCAGGAGTTCTACAATCAGGTTGTCAATGTCTTCGTCGGACGAGGTGAGCGTGCGGCTTTCCTTAGCCTTGAACACGATGTTCTGCACGGCCTTGACGTTGGTGGGCGAGCCAGCCTTGCCTATCTGAGCGGGGTCGGCTTCGATGTCGGCTGCTCCCCACTGGTTGATGTTGAGGTAGGGCTTCTTGGCAATCAGCGCTGCGAGGGCCTCGCTCTGTTCGGGAGTGCGCTCAGCGGGTGCTGTGGCGTTCTTGTACTTCATGACGCGCTTGGCGTTGCGCGGGCGGCAGGGTGCTGCGCTGCCGTTGACGGTGACAACGAGCGGCAGGGGTGCCTCTACCGTCTCCACTCCGCCGTCGATGTGGCGCTTCACCACTATCTTCTTTGCCTCGGGGTCGAGGCTGATGATTTCTTCAGCGTATGTCACCTGGGTGAGGCCGAGTTTTTCGGCAATCTGGGGACCCACCTGCGCGGTGTCGCCGTCGATGGCTTGGCGACCGCCAAGGATGATGTCGTAGTTACCGATTTTCTTGATGGCCTGGCTCAGGGTGTAGCTGGTGGCAAGAGTGTCGGCGCCGCCCAAAGGACGGTCGGTCACTACATAGCCCTCGTCGGCGCCGCGGTAGAGCGCTTCGCGTATTACTTCAGCGGACTTGGGGAGACCCATGGTCAACACGGAAATCTTCGAGCCCGGGAACTGCTCCTTGAGGCGTAGAGCCTGCTCGAGCGCGTTGAGGTCTTCGGGGTTGAAGACGGCAGGAAGGGCAGCGCGGTTGACGGTGCCTTCGGGCGTCATCGCATCGGGGCCGACATTGCGGGTGTCGGGCACTTGTTTAGCCAAGACTACGATGTTTAAACTCATATTGCTTAGGTTGTTAAAATGATTTGTATTAGCCGTTTGTCGTGTCGCCTGCCAGCCTGCGCCGGGCCTTGTGGAGCAAAGCAAGGGCTCCAGCCAAAAACAGCGCAACTTTGCGGCGGTCAGTAGCGCAAAGTTACGAATTGTTTCTGAATGTTAAACGGATAAAAGCCCGAAAAGAACACTTTTAGGGCGGTTTTGTGCAAAAATCAAGGAAAAAGGAGAAGCCAAGGCCTCAAAGTGCCAATCGGCATTGTGAAAACGGCAGCAAATGCGAGGGGGCTGCATGGGGGAGCTTTGCTGAGGCCATGCGGCCTTGACAACGGGGCATATTCCTATGCAAGCGCTATGCGGTTTTGCGCTTTGGGTAGGTTTCGTTGGGTAGGTTCCTTTGTGGAGGCTGTACGGTCTTGCCGAGCTGGTGCGGCCTGATGCGGAGGCTACACGTGCGGAGACTACACGGCCTTGTCCTTCTCGCGTATCTCCACGCGGCGGATTTTGCCGCTGATGGTCTTGGGGAGCTCGTCTACAAACTCCACGATGCGCGGGTACTTGTAGGGGGCGGTGACGGTCTTGACATGCTTCTGCAGTTCCTTGACCAGTTCGTCGCCGGTGGCTCCGTTCCACGTCTTGCTCAGCACTACGGTGGCCTTGATGACCATGCCGCGCAGTTCGTCGGGTACGCCGGTGATGGCGCACTCCACCACTGCCGGGTGGCTCATCAGCGCGCTCTCCACCTCGAAGGGACCGATGCGGTAGCCGCTGCTCTTGATGACGTCGTCTGTGCGGCCCACAAACCAGTAGTAGCCGTCGGAGTCGCGGTATGCCACGTCGCCGGTGTGGTAGCGGTTGTCGTGCCAGGCCTCGCGGGTGAGCGCCTCGTCGTTATAGTATTCTTTGAAGAGTCCGATGGGCTTGCCGTTGCCGGTGTTGACCACAATCTCGCCGTTTTCGTTGTCGTCACAGAGGGTGCCGTCGGCGCGCACCAGGGCGATGTCGTACTGCGGATTGGGTATGCCCATGCTGCCCGGCTTGGGGGTGGTCCAGGGCATGGTGCCCAGGGTCATGGTTGTCTCGGTCTGTCCGAAGCCCTCGTAGAGGGTGATGCCCGTCAGTGCCTTGAACTTCTCGAACACCGAGGGGTTGAGCGCCTCGCCGGCTGTGGTGCAGTGCTCCAGTGCCGAGAGGTCAAACTGCGAGAGGTCTTCGTGAACCAGGAAGCGGTATACGGTGGGCGGTGCGCAGAAGGAAGTCACCTTGTAGCGCTCCATGACCTGCAGGAGCTTGATGGCGTTGAACTTCTCGTGTGAGTATACAAACACGGTGGCTCCGGCAAACCACTGTCCGTAGAGCTTGCCCCATGCCGCCTTGGCCCAGCCGGTGTCTGCCACGGTGAGGTGTATGCTGCCGCGGTGTAGCTTGTGCCAGAAGACGCCCGTGGTGATGTGGCCTATAGGATAGGTGTAGTCGTGGGCCACCATCTTGGGTTCGCCGCTTGTGCCGCTGGTGAAGTAGACGAGCATGATGTCGTCATTGGTGTTGACAAACTTGGGGCGCTCAAACTTGGGGGCGGAGTCAATCTCGCCGTACCAGTCGTGGAAGCCCTCGGGCACCTTGGGGCCGATGCTGACCAGCACCTTGACGCTGGGGCTCTGCGGCATGGCCTTGGCCACCTGGTTGAGGACGTAGTCTTCGCCCACGCAGATGATGCCGCGTATGCCCGCCTTGTTGTTGCGGTAGATGATGTCGTGAGACGTGAGCATGTGGGTGGCGGGAATGGCCACTGCGCCAATCTTGTGGAGCGCCATGGTGGCAATCCAGAACTCGTAGTGGCGCTTCAGTATCAGCATGACCATGTCGCCTCGGCCTATGCCGAGCTCCATGAGGTAGCTGGCTGTCTTGTCGCTCTCTTCCTTGAGTTGCAGAAAGGTGATGTTCTTCTCCTCGCCAGTTTCGCTGACCCACATAATGGCGTTGTCGTCGGGCGCTTCCTCAGCCCAACGGTCCATCACGTCGTAGGCGAAGTTGAAGTTCTCGGGTACTGTGAACTGCAGATTGCGTGCGTAGTCTTCGTTATCTTTGAAGCTGGTTTGTTTCAGAAATCTTTCTATCATCTTGGAAGGTTGTGGGCGAATTGCACACTGACCGGCAGCGTGCAGTTTCGCATGAAATGTTGAGCAAAAATAAGCAAAATATTAAAGAACTCTGAGCGCTTTTGCTGAAAAACAACCTTATTTAGAGAGCTATTAACATTTGTTGTGCACACACTATATAGGGGTGTGCAAAAAACGAAAACAATGGGTAAACGGGCGTGTCGGCAACCCCTCCGATGCGCCGCGGCAAAGTCAACGGCGCCACGGCGACCTGACGGCGCGACCCAAAAAGGCCTTTGCCTTAGGCTTGCGGATGGCGTAGAAAAGGGCAATCACCACAGTGGTCAGAATCTCCGACGCAGGCAGCGACAGCCACAGTCCCGTCTCGTCAGCCAGGTCGGAGAGAATGGCGAAGCACGGCACCAGGAAGACAAAGCCGCGCAGCAGCGCGAAGACCACGGCAGGCAAGACGCGCTCCACGCTCTGGTAGAAGCCTATGGCCGACAAATTGAAGATGAAGAAGACGAAGCTGACGGCATAGAGCGGGAAGCCCTCGACGGCTATCTGGGCGGCTGAGTTGTCGAGCGGCAAGAAAAGCGACACCAGCGCATCGGGAAACAGCACGAAAGCCACAGTGGTAATCACGCCGCAGGCAAACACAGCGCGGAGCGACACCCTGAAGGCCAAGGTGACGCGGCGCATGTCGCCCGTGCCGAAATTGTAGCTGATGATGGGCTGCGCCGACTGGGCAATGGCGTTGCCTATCATGAAGACGAAGGGCAAGTAGTAGCAGCTCACGCCAAAGGCACCCACGCCGTCGTCGCCCATGATGCTCATGAACATGTGGTTGCCCACAAACATCAGCACCGCCATGGTGGCCTCGCCGAGCAGGGCGGAGAAGCCTATCTTGCACTGCTTGCGTATGTTGCGGAAGAAAAAGAGGGTCTTGCGCCAGCCCAGGTGGAGGGCGCGCAGGCGCAGCGTCTGGGCACCATGGAGCATGTAGACCATGGCTATGGCTGCGCCGATGAAGCAGCTTATGGACGACGCCAGCGCCGCTCCCATGACGCCCCAGCCCAAGGGGAAGATGAACAGCCAGTCGAGCACGGCATTGGCGGCGGCAGCGACCACGCTGCACCACATGGCGAGCTTGGGGGAGCCGTCGAGCCTGATGGCAAACAGCGCCACGGCTATAAGCAGTTCAAAAAACAAGGTGGGCGAGAACCACACCAGGTAGTCCACCACCATGGGCAGCAGGTGGGCGGAAGAGCCCAGCAACCACGCCGTCTGCTTGGGGAATATCATGATGAGCGCCATGCACAGCGCCGAGACAGCGCCGGCGAAGGCCAGCGCCTGGGTGATGCACGTGCGCGCCAGCAGCACCTTGCCTCTCGACAGGCAGACCGACGCGATGACCGAACAGCCCGCCCCAATCATGAGGCCCACGCCCGTAAGCGCCATCAGCAGCGGTATGCAGATGTTGACGGCGGCAATGCCGTCGCTGCCCACACCGTGGCCCACAAAGATGCCGTCGATGGTGGTCACGGCGCACAGGCTCAGCATGCCCAGCAGTGTGGGGAAAAACAGTTTTCTGAAAAGCACTGATACTTTCTCCGTGCCAAAATCCGTCGTTTCGTTCTTCATCGATATTGTGTTGTATGGGTTCTTGTTCGTGCAAAAAAAAAACCGGACAACATGATGGTTTTACCCTGTCATCTTATCCGGCTTCATTTCGCCTCCGATGAGGAATTGAAGACCGCCACCCAAAGGCGCGGACTGATATGGACTGCAAAGTTAGACACTATCTTTTGAACAACCAAGCGAAAACGGAGGCTTTTTCAGGCGCCCCTCCCGTTAAAAAATTTCCGCCTTGCGCCCGGCTTTTTTTTGTGGCGCAATATTGTCAGCAACCCGAATAAAACAATTAACTTTGCTCTAGAAACAACACACAAACAAACACTACTTAAAAACACTACGAACCCGATTATGAAACAGAATATCCTGGCCATTAGCGGCAAACCCGGTCTGTATCTGCTGGTTGCAAGAGGCAACAACACAGTCATCGTTGAGAGCATGGACGGTAGCAAGAAGCGCTTCAGCGTAGGTCTGCGCGACCGCATCACCTCGCTCAACGACGTGTCTATCTACACCGACGACGAAGACGTGAAGCTGACCGACGTGTTCGAGTCGATGAAGAAGCACGAAGACGGCAAGACCGTAGACATGGACATCAAGAAGGCCTCCAAGGACGAACTCGCCGGCTACGTGGAGCAGGTGTTGCCCAACTTCGACCGCGACAGGGTCTACCCCAACGACATGAGGAAACTCATCACTTGGTACAACATCTTGGTGCAGAACGGCATCACCGAGTTCGCTGACCCCGAAGAGGAAGGCGAGGAGAATCCCGCTGAAGCACCCGCTGAGGCGTAACTCCAACACATCTACACATACGGCTGACGGCCCGCAGAGCGACTGAATCCTTTGCGGTCCGTCAGCCTTTTTTTTTGACGGCTCCTAAACCCCCAGAACATTCTTCCCCCAAAAGCCCTTTACGTGAAAATTCATGCAATTCGTGTTTACTTCATTTCCAGTGCGTTACGTTTCACGCGCACTTAAGAATTTTTAAGTAGGACTTGAGCGATTGAAAAGTAGGACTTAAAAAAATTTTATGCGGACTTAACGAAAAAATCTCCGCGGAAACGCTGCAAGATTTCCGCGGAAACGCTGCAACGTTTCGCCCGAAACGTTGC
>CAVGQS010000111.1:0-8739 GCA_963631415.1 Lactococcus garvieae
CGTTTCGCCTCGAAACGTTGCAGCGTTTCGCCCGAAACCTTGCAGCGTTTCGCGGCGAGATTTTTTCGTTAAGTCCGCATAAAATTTTTTTAAGTCCTACTTTTCAATCGCTAAAGTGCTTCTTAAAAACTTTTAAGTGCGCGCCAAAGTCAATGCGCTGGAAATGAGGCGAAAACAAATCGGGGCGAATTTTACGAATTTGTGATTAAGGAGATGTCGCGGCACATGCCGTATAAACAACATGCCCGAACGGAAATCGCTATTTCCGAACGGGCACGCAAAGAAACTTGAAAAACTTACAATTCACATCGCAAGCGCTTTCGTTTTCTTAACTATTTACTAACTTACCTTAAAACAATTTTCATTTGGTTGTGGGCTTTGCCGATTTTTGCGACTGGCTTTGCCAATTTCTTTTGGTGATGGGCTTTGCCGCTTTCTTTGGGTGACGGCTTCTGCCTCTGTCATTTGGTTACGCACTCCACCTCGATGAGCCACTTGGGCCTGCAGACGCTGGCCTTGACGACCAGGTGGGGCACGGAGGGGAAATGAGACTTGAGGTAGCCCTCGACAAACGCGGCGTCGGCTATGTCGCGCAGGTAGACAATCATGTAGGTCATGTCGCCGAGCGTGCGGCCGGCGTTGGCCAGCAGTTGCGAGATGTTGAGGAAGAGGCGGTCGGTCTGTCTCACCACATCGCCCACGTAGAGGCAGTTGCCGAACTTGTCGATGCTGGCGGTGCCGGAGATGAAGACTTTGTCGCGTCCGGCAATGCTGACCTTGGTGCCTCTCTCAAACGCCACGCCGTATTCGCTGGTGCGGTTGAGGTAGTCAAGCGCATTGAGGAAGAACGGGGCGGGCGCAGAGGTTGCGGCTGCGGTGGTTGCTGGCGTGGCAGCGGTGGTTGCTGACGTGGCAGCAGTGGTCTCGTGTGCAGAGGCTGCGGTGGTTGCGGCAGCATGAGTTGCACCGTTTTGCTTCACGGAGAAGAAGTCGATGGCTATGACGGGTTGTGTCTCTGCCATGCAGCCTTCGATGCCGGTGGAGGCTATGTAGTGGGTGTCGGCGGTGAGGCCTTCGCGAGCGAAGACGGCGTTGCGGCCTTTCATCACCCCGGCGTAGTTGCGGTCGATGTCCCTGACGTAGAGCCAGGTGCGCATGCAGTGGTCCTTGAGTGTCATGCCGTTGGCGCGGAGCCACTCGATGTGGCGGCTGAAGATGAGCTCGGTCTGCTGCTGGGCGGAGAGTCCCTCCACCTCGGCGTCGGTGAGTCTCACTGACTGGAGCATGACCTGTGTGCCGCCATAGTCTGCCGTCATCTTGTCGGGCGAACCTTGTTTTGCCACTGGGGCGTCGAGGCTGACGGCAAACACCAGCGCCACTTTGGAGCCGTCGAGCATGGACTGGCCCACGTGGGAGAACGCCGCCCGCGACAGCATGTCGGCGTAGAGGCTGTGACCCATGAGTTCGCCGAGCTGGTTTGAGGGGTCGGTGAGGTAGGCGCGCGACCATATCAGGTTGTCGGTGGTGAGGCCTCTGGACCCGAGCCACTCCCCGAGCAACGCCTTGAGGTCGTCGAGGCTTTGGGCAAACGGTCTGCCGCCGGCAACTTTGATTATGTCTACGCACTCATTCATCGGTTCACTGCTTGTTTTCTGAATCACAACGCAAAAGTAAGAATAACCTTTTTTATATGCTAAAATCGGCGCGGAAAAATGAAGTTTTTTCAAAATCGGGTACTTAAATCTCCGTAGCGAATCGCCCCAGATACATATATTTAAGTATATTTGCATTGGATTGCACTCCGCATGAAGGCGTGTTGCAGTTCCCCGTTTGCATATATTTGAGTATATTTGCATCAGAAACAGAAAGGCTCAGTATTTCTCCACCAATGACGCAGAACCGACGACACACCAAGCGCCGCGCCAGCCGCCCGCGGGGCAAGCGCCCGAGCAAGACCACCAGGATAATGAACCGGGTGGCCCGACTGCTGTGCATCAGCGTGTTTGTGGCGCTGATGCTGGGGTTTGTCGTCTATTTCCTGCTGCCCAACGTGTTCTACAGCCTATATTATAAGGTAGCGGGCTCTTACCGCCCCGCCAGCGACGAGCCGTATGACGGCATCGACGTGTCGCACCACAACGGCACGATAGACTGGGAACTGGTGGTGAAGGACCCCAACATCAAGTTTGTGTATATCAAGGCGAGCGAGGGCTACGGCCACCGCGACAAGCAGTTTGAGGAGAACACCGTGCAGGCGCGCAAGTTCGGGCTCAAGGTGGGGGCCTACCACCTGCTCACCACCCGCACCAGCATGCGCACGCAGTTCAACTTCTTCGTAAGCACCGTGGGCGACCACCCGCAAGACCTCTTGCCCATGGTGGACGTGGAGGAGAACAAGGTGGCCAAGTGGACCAAGCAGCAGAAGCGCGACAGCATAGCCAAGTTTGTGGAGCTCGCCAAGGAGCACTACGGGGTGGAGCCCGTGCTCTACTGCAGCCACAAGTTCTACAAGAACTGCCTGGCGCCCGAGTTCGACGACCTCATCCTCTTCGTGGCGCGCTACAGCCGCACGCAGCCTGAGCTCGACGGCAAGACCCACAACATCTGGCAGTTCACCGAGCACGGACAGGTTGACGGCATCAACGGCGACGTGGACCTCGACCGCTTCGGCGCCGGCACTTCGCTCGACGACCTGCTGCTGTAGACAGCTGCGCTTACGGCAAGACCGCGGCACCGCCAACAAAAACCTGACTCCCATGAGCGACACCTTCACCATAGACTACCGCCTTATCTTCGCGCTGATGAACGGCAAGGTCAGCAACGCGCTGCGGCGCCGCCTGAACGAGGACTTCCGCAACGCCGGCCTCGAGATCAGCGACGACGAGTGGGACGCGCTGGTGGCGGCGAGCCAGCACGACATCTGCACCCAGCAGGACCTCTGCAACGCCACCGACATGAGCAAGCCCACCATGAGCCGCATCATCACGGCGCTGGAGGAGAAGAACATCATCGTGAGGCGCAAGGCGCGCACCGACAGGCGCAACAACTACGTCACCCTCACACGCCTGGGGGCGGCGGTGGTGGCCAAGGCGCAGGCCATAGCCGTCAGGACGCTCAAGGAGAGCCTGCGCGGTCTGTCAAAGATGGACATAGCCATCTCGCAGCACAGCCTCAACACCGTGCTGCAAAACCTGCGCACCAAGGAGCAGCAGATAGCCCAGGAGCAGGCGCTCGAACACCACCGGCGGTCGGAAGAGCACAAGCGGTCGGTGCGCCGCATGCACGACAACTAATTTTTTTGGGCGCAAGGACTCTGTGCATTGAGACTGCCGTGAGTTGGCATATCGCTTGTTAATCATATCAGCGCGTTAACAATATCGATGAGTTAACTGCCCGTGCGCTGAATTCCTCAGCGTCATCCCCGGCCCTACGCTCCCCCTACAGCGGCGCCAACCAATGCGCGCGACACTGCCAAAAGTGGCAGAAAACCAAAAAGACAAGGCAAAAGCATACGGATACCGATAAAAAAGTGTACATTTGCATTTACATTTCATTCTGCACACGCGTGCAACGGGTATGGAAACGCTCAAAAGAATTAAAAAACTCAAAAAGATACGTCTTCACCACGAGGGGACTTCCACGCTGACAGCCAGCGCAGTAGTTCTCCTTGTTGCCAATGCCGTGTTCTTTTGGGTCTTTGCGTACTTGCTCGAAGTTCCCGCCGTTTTCTACGTTTTGCTGACCATCTCGATTGTGGTCTACGGCATCATGGTAAATTTCTTCCGCTGCCCCATCCGCTACTTCAAGGGCGAGACCGAGGGAGTGGTGGTTGCGCCTGCCGACGGCAAGATTGTAGTGGTTGAGGAGGTCGACGAGCAGGAGTATTTCCACGCCAAGCGCAAGATGGTGTCCATCTTCATGTCGCTGACCAACGTCCACGCCAACTGGTTTCCCGTTGACGGCGTCGTGAAGCACGTGGCCCACCAAAACGGCAACTACCACAAGGCCTGGCTGCCCAAGGCGAGCATGGAGAACGAGCGTTCGACCATCGTGATTGACACCGGGGCTTACGGCGAGATACTGGTGCGCCAGATTGCCGGCGCCATGGCAAGGCGCATCGTGACCTACGCGCGTTGCGACGAGGAGTGCTACATCGACGAGCACCTCGGCTTCATCAAGTTTGGCAGCCGCGTTGACCTCTTCCTGCCTGTTGACTGCGACGTCAAGGTGGCTCTGGGCCAGCCCACCGTGGGCAACGGCACCGTCATCGCCACGATGAAACCCATAGCAGGCGCACAGACCGCCACCGACAAATGAAACGTCACATTCCCAATACTATAACCCTCTGCAATCTGGTGTGCGGAAGCATTGCCGTACGCTACGCTTTTTGCGGACAATACGTTGAGGCTCTGCTCTTTATCGTGCTGGGAGCTGTGTTTGACTTCTTCGACGGCTTCACGGCAAGGAAACTCAACGTTTCGTCGCCCATAGGCGTGGAGCTCGACTCGCTGGCAGACCTTATCACCTTCGGCTTCGCCCCGTCGGCGATGTTCTATTCGCTCATTGGCAGGCTCTCGCCCGGCTGCGGCGCGCAGTGCTGCCCGGTGGCAGACGGCATAGCTGCCCACATCAACGTGGCGGCGTTCCTCATTGTGGCTTTCTCGGCATTGCGGTTGGCAAAATTCAACCTCGACACCCGGCAGACCACCAGTTTCCTGGGACTGCCCACGCCAGCCAACGCGCTGCTGCTCTCGTCGGTCGCCATCGCTTTCGACAGGTACTTTTTTGGGGCAGCGGCTCCCGTTAGTCACTCGGCTGGGCTCACGGCTGTAGTCGTGCTGCTGGCCATCACCCTCGTTTCGTGCGCGCTGCTGGTGAGCGAGATACCCCTTTTCGCCCTCAAATTCAAGAACTTCAGTTGGCGCGACAACGCCGTGAGGTTTGTATTCCTCGGTTCGTCGGTCTTGGTTCTCGTCGCGTCAGCACTGACAGGAATCGAGAACATCACCACCGGCATAGGCATCTGCATCATCTGGTATGTAGTCCTCTCGCTGGTGAGCGCCCGCAAGGCTAAATAGCGGCGGAGGCGGGCTGGCGGCGCACCTTTTCGGCAGCCAGCGGCGAGCATTGGCACGCCCTTTGTATAATTCCTACCAGACAACAACCGACATTTCCTCTACATGAGCATACTGACAATACTGTTATTGCTTGTCATCACGTACTACTGCGCCAAGGCGGTGGGCAGCATCTGGCACGACGCCTTCAAGGGCACCGCGCCCAACCAAGGCAGCGCCAACAGGCAGCAGCGCCGCAAGGAAGGATGGACGCAGCCGCAGGAGAAGGCGCACGACGACAGCAGCGCCCGCAAGCCGATAGAGAAAGGCGAGGGCGAATACGTGGATTTCACCGAAGAGCCGTAAGCCTCAGAGATGTACGGATACGAAAAAACGGCCTTGACGCACAATTGCGCCAAGACCGTTTTTTCGTATAGTCTTGTATGCTTTTGGTTTCTTTGTCGAGAAAGCCTGTTCCTTCCTTGAGGCTGGTTGCCTACTGCTTCAGTTGCGAGAATTTGCGGACTCCCTTGAAGTAGTACGCCCAGAGGATGGAGCGCGGACGCATCTCCGGAATGTTGTCGACCACCGCAGCCTCGAGGTTCTGCCTGCGCTTCTCGTCGAACTCGTGGCAGATGTGTGAGTACTCAAAGCGCGCCCTCACGATGGCGAGTGCGTCTTTGGAGTTGCCCGACAGCAGTTTCTGCAGCGCCGCCAGATAGTCCATGAAGTAGCGCGCCGCCATGACCCCGGTGCGTTTGCCGGCGGGCAGGTTCTTGTGGAGCATGAGCAGGTTGTTGCGAAAGTTCAGGAAGGTCTTGCGGGGATTTGACTTGTCGAGCGTGGCACCGCCGAGGTGGTAAATCTTGCTTTGCGGCACGCACCATACGCCGTAGCCGCGGCTGCGCAGTCGCCAGCAGAAGTCTATCTCCTCCTGGTGGGCGAAGAAGCGCTCGTCGAGCCCCCCTACCTTATTATATATGTCTGTGCGCACCAAGAGTGCCGCGCCCGTTGCCCAGAAGACCGGCACGGGGTCGCCGTCGTACTGTCCCTCGTCGCGCTCCACCACGCCCATTATCCTGCCGCGGCAGTAGGGGTAGCCCAGGCGGTCGAGGTAGCCGCCGCACGCCCCGGCGTACTCAAAGTAGTCGCGGTGGTTGCAGTTGAGAATCTTGGGCTGGCAGGCAGCGGCGTCAGGGTGCTCCGCCATGAAGGCGAGCAGCGGGGCGAGCCAGCCCTCGGTGACCTCCACGTCGCTGTTGAGCAGCAAGGTGTAGGGCGTCTGCGTCTGCGCAAGAGCCTTGTTGTAGCCCTCCGCAAAGCCGTAGTTCTTGTCAAAGCGGATGGTCGTGACCTCCGGGAACTCGTCCGCCAGCACCTCCAGCGAGTTGTCGGTGCTGCCGTTGTCGGCAACCACCACCTCCGCCTCGGGAGAGTATTTCACCACGGAGGGCAGGAACCGGCGGAGCATCTCCGCGCCGTTCCAGTTCAATATGATAACCGAGATTTCTTTCATCTGTCTTTCTTAGTGTATAATGTTTGCTTAGTCGGCCAGCGGTTCTCCGAGCAAGGCGGTCTTGTCGGGGTTGAAGCCAGTGAGCCGGCACTTCACTATGCTGTTGTCGGCAAGGGCAAGACCCACGCCAGAGGGTATCTCCACCCTTATGTAGTTGTCGGTGAAGCCCTTGGCGGCAAAGCCAGCGTGGCTGTGCTCCGTCAGCACCGGGCGCACCGAGCCGATGTAGCGCTCGTAGAACCCCACCCTCTTGCTCTCCGACAGCGCCATGAGCTGTTTGCTGCGGCGGTGCTTCTCCCTCTCGTCCACTACGAGCGGGATGCGCAGGGCGGCGGTGCCGGGGCGTTCGGAATAGCTGAACACGTGGTACTGCGACACGTCGATGCTGGAGGCGAACCTGAGGGAGTCTTCGAAGAACTCCTCCGTCTCGCCGCGCATGCCCACGATGATGTCTACGCCGATGAAGGCGTCGGGCATCACCATCCTTATATATTCCACGCGCGAGGCGAAGAGCTGGGCGTCGTAGCGGCGTCGCATGAGTCGCAGCACGTCGTTGCTGCCGCTCTGGAGCGGTATGTGGAAGTGGGGCATGAAGTGGCGGGAGGCGGCGCAGAAGTCAATGATTTCTGTCGTCAGCAGATTGGGCTCTACCGACGAAATGCGGTAGCGCTCCACTCCCTCCACCTTGTCGAGCGCCTTGATAAGGTCGAGGAAGGTCTCGCCAGTACTCCTGCCGAAGTCGCCGGTGTTGACGCCGGTGAGTACAATCTCGCGGCCTCCGCGCCTCACGGCGTCCTGCGCCTGCGCCACCAAGCTCTCGATGGAGCCGTTGCGGCTGCGTCCGCGTGCGTTGGAGATGGTGCAGTAGGAGCAGAAATAGTCGCAGCCGTCCTGCACCTTGAGGAAAAAGCGGGTGCGTTCGCCGCGCGAACAGGAGGGCACAAAGGTGCGAATGTCCTTGCGGGCAGCCTCGTGACAGCGGTGGAGCGACGGCTTAGCGTTGCCGGCTTTCGCACCGGCGGCAGCCTTTGCGGTATCTTCTGCCAAGCCACAGCAAGCGGCAGCACAATTCGCAGCATCACTCGCCGTATCGCCAGCCGCAGCATCGCCGGTCGCCGTACCGTCTGCCGCGCCAGCCGCAGCCAAGGCAATATAGTCGTTGTAGGCCTCGCGGATGATCTCCACGGCACGGCCTTTGTCCTCCATGCCAATCACCACGTCCACTCCGTCCATCTTGGCCAGTTCGCGGCCCGCCAGTTGCGCGTAGCAGCCCATGACCACTATCATGGCGCCCGGGTTGTGGCGCATCATGCGGCTGATGGCCTGGCGGCATTTGTGGTTGCTCGTCTCAGTGACGGTGCACGTATTGATGACGCAGATGTCCGCCGCCTCGTTTTCGGCAGCCCTGGCTATACCTATTTCATATAAGCGGTCTGCCAAAGTGGACGTTTCGGCAAAATTCAGCTTGCAGCCCAGCGTCAGGTACGACGCCTTAAGCGTCTCTTTATGTTCGTTCTCGTACAATTCTTTGCGATTTGAAACGCAAAGTTAACAAAATATCGTAAATCCGCAAAGCGCCGAAAATTTTTCTGCTTTTCTAACGTGCTGCAAATCAGCGTGAAAGAAAAATGTTACAAAAATAATGCAAAAAAAAATGGAAAATTTGTCGGCACATCCGAAAAAGTGCCTACCTTTGCACTCGGTTTTAATAAATAATTCGTTTAACTTTTAATCACAAGAAAAAATGAAAAAGTTATTGTTCGCTTTTGTAGCACTTGCTGCTATGTCTTTCGCTTCTTGCGGCAACGCACAGAAGGGTGCTGCTCAGGATTCTGACTCTGTTGCAGATTCTACCGCTGACACTACTGTTGTTGCTGACAGCGCTACCGCTGACACTACTGCAACTGACACTACAGCTCAGGCTTAATCTAGCGAAATTACTAGAGAGATTGAAACCTGCGGAACTCAGTTCCACAGGTTTTATTTTTGTCTGTATATTTCGCAGGCTTACCCGCTGCTCGCCAACGGGCGTTACTCTCCCATTAAGCCGGGACAGACAGCCCCAGCAAGCCAACTGTCTGTATTGAGTCATATTAGGAGCACATCACACAATAAGACACGCATACAATTGGCAGAGCTCACAACATGGCGCACATGCAAGAACACAAC
>CAVGQS010000112.1:0-8413 GCA_963631415.1 Lactococcus garvieae
GCTTATTAGAAACCCAGTCGTAGAGTTCTTCAAAATTAGCAGGGTGCTTCAGACTTGGCAGTTCCGTTGCGATGACATCAACAGCTTCACTAAATCCTTCCGGATAAGCAGCAATGGGCTTTTTAAAATGGTCGCTGTAATCATGCTTAGTATCTTCGGAGAATTCCTTTGATGAGGACTCCGTTAATTTCGGACCAATAGCCCCATAAACGATTTCGTCAGGATACCACAAAGAACTAAGTCTTTGTCTGCGCTCTATGGTGTGATCCTGAAATGATTTGCTCACTTTTTTTACATCTACGCACATATCTACTTATTTTTTCGCCACAAAAGCCCGGATGGCGTATTTGTAAAAAGTTATATTCGCTACATAACGAAAAACGTGGGCTTACATCTCTGCTCGTCTGTCGTTTAGGCCGTAGGAAAAGCCCTGAGAATAGACGAGAGAGTGTCTGCCCACGTTGGTATTTGCTCGTAGCTCCGGAAAAAGTGTGCATGAGGATTGAGAAACCCTCGCTACACACTCCGGGATACAGGTGTTCCATACCCGTAGCAGCCACTTCAGACATTGTCTTTGATTCTCAAATTGAATTTCCTACGTTCAAACGACCAAGGACAAAGCATCAATGACGCTTTAACATTAAGTAGTGCCCATCCATAACCTCGAGTTCACCTCTGCCGCTGCAAAGCCCCACCGCTCTGCCTAAGAGAACAGATGGTTCGGCATGGTATAGACACCCACAAAATTAAACAAAAAAATCAAATAGCAGACAAAATTCGTTAAAATTTGTTGCTATCGTTAATATTGTACTAAAACGCTTTTCGCCTTAGCACGGATTTATCAGTTTCTCGAAGTTGGGGATGGTGATTTTCTTGCGGCCCAGCGAAATCAGTTGGCGGGACTCGAGGGCGTTGAGCATGTTGGAGACATGAATGCGGGGGCGGTTCATCATGCGGGCAAGTGCCATCATGCCCCCCTCTATGGTCTTGGGACCGGCGGGGTGGATGAAGTTGCGTTTGCACAACAGGACGAAGCTGCGCTCCACGTCGTCTTCCTCAGGCAGCCACATCACCTGCTGGCAGCGCTGGATACGAGTGGTCAGCATGTTGAGTAGGTTGTAGCGAAAGACCTCGTAGTTGAGCAACCGGCTCGTCACCCCGGCTTTGTCGACCACCAGGGTGTTGACCTCGCTCAGCGCTGTGATGGAGTAGCTGAAGCTCTGACGCAGCCCAAAGAGTGTCTCCGTGCCGAACGACCTGAACGCCCCAAACTGTTCCGAAAAAAGAATGTCCTTGTGCAGCGAAGTGCGCGAAACTACTACATCGCCGTCAATAAGGAAAATAATGCTTTTGCACGGGTCGTCCTGCCGCAATATGTTCTGCCCTTTCTTGTAGTGGCCAAATTCCACCCTCACTTTAGAAAGGATTGCCGTCAAGTCTTCTCTGCTATGCCCCTGAAAGAGCGGAAGCTCAAGAATTTTGTCATAGACGGAGTTCTGCAGAACGGGATTCTTCATTTGTCAACGTACTTTGCCAACCCCTCCGAGCACCACGTGCAGTAGCGTCCGTTTTTGTCGGTAAATATAAAGAAGGCCTCCACGCCTTTGGTCTGCGCCAGCACCTTCTTGGCCTTCTCCTTTCCCATCACCATAAAGGCGGTGGCGTAGGCGTCAGCCATGGCGCAAGTAGAGGCGCTCACCGTGGCGGACAGCAGATTGTGCTGCACGGGATAGCCGGTTTGCGGACAAATGGTGTGGGCGAACTTATGTCCGTCCTTATAATAGAAGTTGCGGTAGTTGCCGCTCGTGGCTATCGCCATCGGCGACTTCTGGATGGTGGAGAACAGCTCCTGGTGCTGCGCCAGCGAGTCCTCCACAGGCTTCTCAATGCCGAGAGTCCAGTCACGGCTTTCAGAATTGGTGCCTGCCGCCCTTATCTCGCCTCCTATCTCCACCATGAAGTTATTCACCCCGTGAGCGGTGAGGAAGTTGGCGACCACGTCACACCCGTATCCCTTGGCGATAGCGCTGAAGTCGAGCATTGTCTGCGGATGCTTCTTCACAATATAGCCTTTCTGCAGACTTACGTCTTGAAATCCCACATAGTTAAGTATGCTGTCAATCTTCTGCCGGCTGACCAGCTCCTTGTTTTTGAAACCAAATCCCCACAGGTTGACCAGCGGCGCCACGGTCACGTCGAAAGCTCCGTCGGTGTTGCTTGACACCTCTTGCGCCAGCTCAAAGACGGTCCTGAACATATCGTTAACCTGCACCCTTTCGTTGCGGTTGACTTTCGAAACGATGCTGTTCTCGTTGAACGCCGACAGCGAAGAGTCCACCGCCGCCAACTGCTGGAGTATCTCCTTTTCGAAATCAGAGGAGGACTGGTAGGTGATATGATAATAAGTGCCAAACACCTTGCCCTCAATTTTGCGGAAAGGCGCAGTCTTGTTGTCAACCAGAATCCAAACGGTGGCTGCCGCAAGGAGAAGGAAGCATAAAAGCTTTAACAGGTTTTTGGTTTTGTACGTCATAGTCAGATTGTTATTGCGCTACGCAAAAGCGCTCGCCCCACGCGTTCAGAAACTCAGCACCGCATTGAGAGTGCCGGTAAACAAGTGGTCGTCGTTTTCGCCATAGCCAGGTATGTACCACGCCTTGCCCACATCAGACGTCTTGTGGCTGAGGCGCTTCTTGTAGCGGGCAGACCACCCTACGCTGAACTTGCGCCACACCCTCGTCTCCAATCCAAAGACAAACTCGCACCAGAAGGCGTTGCTCTTGACGTCCTTGAAGTTGAAGTCAAGTTTGTTGCCGCTCCAGTAGGGGTCGTCGAGAGAGGGAGCGTCCATGTCGTAGTTGAAGGAAGTGTAGGCCAGGCGTACACCGCCATAGATGCGGTTGCCCGAAAGTTTGTTCTTGATGAAATTGTAGTCGCACCCCACCCTCACAAACGGGCTGGAGGTCTTATAGTGTATGTCGGTCTCATCGTGGGTCTTGTCGCACATGCCCAGTCCCACCTCGACTACCGGGAAATACTTGTTCTGGAGGTTGAGCCTCAAGCCGCCCTCCACTTCGCCATAGTCGCTGAACTGCCACAGCACCACTCCTGCCACGTTGAGAAACACCTGCTTCTCAACTACAAACGGCACCGTGTCCTTCAGCAGCACGTCGGCGTGCTTGTGGGACTGCGCGGTTGCGGCAAGCGGAATCAGCACACTACTGATACACGTCAAAAAATATCTGCAGATTTTCTTGCTCATCATAGTTGACTTCCGCATTTTTTATGACTACTCTGTCTATGGCGTATTTGTAGACCTCGTCGGGCTCGCGCTTGCTGCACGACACCCCCGTTATGGTGTGGTACATCGAGCGCGCGCAGTCGAGCGACACGAAGTGAGGGGTGTTGGTCTTGCTCACTACCACCGTGTCGGCCACAGCCTCCGCAGCCCCCGCAGGCTTGAACAGGAACACCAGCGTATCGGCTGGCTCGTTGTAGCTCATCGGCAGTTTCACGCTGGCCCCGTCAGTCAGTCTGTTGAGCACCACCGAGTCCCTCACCGTCACGGTGAGCGTGTCGCTTATGGTCAGAGCCGCGCTGTCAGCGCCGTAGAACACGCACTTCTGCATCACGGTGTTGTTGAGGGGACAGTCGCTGCCGTTGCACGCCCCAACCACCGCCATCACGACGGCAATCAGACCGCAGCTCGCCAACCGGCTCACGCTGCCGCGCGACAGACCATTAAATCTCTTCATCAATCTGGTATGAATTGCGGCCCGTGGAATTGCGGCTAATCAGCTCCCCTATGAATCCGGCGAGGAACAACTGAGTGCCGAGCACCATCATCACGAGGGCGATATAGAAATAAGGAGAGTCGGTCACAAGCCGTGCGGGTATGCCCTGAGAGAGAGCATAGAGTTTGCCGGCGCCGACAATCACAATGGCCACAAAGCCAATGAAGAACATCAGCGAACCCAAGAAGCCGAACACGTGCATGGGCTTGCGGCCAAAGTTGCTGATAAACCACAGGCTCATGAGGTCCAGGTAGCCGTTGACGAAGCGGTTGAGGCCGCCAAACTTGGTGTGGCCGAACTTGCGGGCCTGGTGGTGCACCACCTTCTCCCCTATCTTGTCGAAACCGGCGTTCTTGGCCAGATAGGGTATGTAGCGGTGCATCTCGCCGTACACCTCTATGTTCTTTATCACCACATTCTTGTAGGCCTTGAGTCCGCAGTTGAAGTCGTGCAGGTTCTTGATGCCGCTCACCTTGCGCGCCGTGGCGTTAAACAGCTTGGTAGGTATCGTCTTCGACAGAGGGTCGTAGCGTTTCTTCTTGTAGCCGCTCACGAGGTCATAGCCGTCTTCCGTAATCATGCGGTAGAGCTCGGGAATCTCGTCGGGCGAGTCCTGCAGGTCGGCGTCCATGGTGATGACCACGTCGCCCTGCGCCTTCTCGAAGCCGCAGAAGAGGGCTGCCGACTTGCCGTAGTTGCGGCGGAACTTTATGCCCTTCACTTCGGGGTTGTCCTTGCGGAGCGACATCACCGTGTCCCAAGACTTGTCCGTACTGCCGTCGTTCACGAAGATCACTTCATAGCTGAAATTGTTGGCGGTCATCACCCGACGAATCCACTCAAAGAGCTCGGGAAGGCTCTCTTCCTCATTATAAAGAGGTATGACTACTGATATATCCATTGTCTTATTGAGATTTTTCTTGACTAATTATTTGCCTCCCACCGCTGGCGCCGGCTTTTGCCGAACAGCGCCGTGGGCAGGGCGAGCACCACGCCAGCCAGTATGTTCATGTTGAGCATTCCCAGCGCCACGTCAATCGGAAGAATGCTCATGAGCATCTCCTTCACGCTGCTGAAACCGCTCTGGCTCAGGCTCTCGCTGATATAATTATCCATGCCCGACTGCTTCATGGCGTCCTGCATCTCGGGGGCGCTGAGCACGGCGGCGTAGCTCTCGGCAAATGCGCCGTTGTCGAACCACTGGAAGTAGCCGAACGCAACCAGAGCCATCACGATGGCGGCATAGAAGTAGAGCAGCACAGAGTAGAGGTACGCCCTGCCAAACGTGACGGGGGCGTCGTCCCTCACCTGCCGCTCAAACTTGCGGGCGAAGTAGCACCCCATCACTGGCACACTGAGGGTTATCAGCAGTCCCAGCGTGCTCAGGGCGCCGCTCGTCAGCCCCTTGACCGTGCAGAGGAAGCCCGCGCTGCAATAGAGGCCGAAAAACAAGCCGTTGAACATCGCGAAGGCGTTGGTCTGTTTGAATATCTGGTGTTTGTCCATTCTAGGTGCAATCTAATTATTTGCAAATTTAATCAAAATATTTCTCACATTGAGCAACTTAAAGGCAAATCTATATGCCCAGCTCAGCTTTGAGGAACGGCGCGGTGACGCTCGCGTGGCATTGGGTCACCTCTTCAGGCGTGCCCTGCGCCACTATGGTGCCGCCGTCTCTGCCGCCCTCAGGACCCACGTCGATGATGTGGTCCGCCACCTTTATTATGTCGAGGTTGTGTTCTATCACCAGCACAGTGTTGCCCTTGGCGCACAGTTTCTCAAGCGCCTCAACCAGTATCCTGATGTCCTCAAAGTGGAGTCCGGTGGTCGGTTCGTCGAGTATGTAGAGGGTCTTGCCGGTGTCGCGCTTGGCGAGTTCGGCGGCGAGTTTCACTCTCTGGCTTTCGCCGCCCGACAGGGTGGTGGACGACTGTCCCAGCTTCACGTAGCCCAGCCCCACCTCTTGCAGGGTCTTTATCTTGCGCAGTATGTGGGGCACCGACTCAAAGAACTCCACCGCCTGGTCCACCGTCATGTCGAGCACGTCGGATATGGACTTGCCCTTGAAGCGTACCTCCAGCGTCTCGCGGTCATACCGCTTGCCGTGGCAGGCCTCGCAGGGTATCATCACCGTGGGCAGGAAGTTCATCTCTACCAGCTTGTAGCCGTTGCCCTTGCAGACGGGGCAGCGCCCGCCAGATGTGTTGAACGAGAAGCGGCCGGGCTTGTAGCCGCGTATCCCCGCCTCGGGCAGTTGCGCGAACAAGTTGCGAATGTCCGAAAACACCCCGGTGTAGGTAGCCGGATTGGAGCGCGGGGTACGACCTATGGGACTCTGGTCTACCGAAATCACCTTGTCGATGTTGTCTATGCCCTCCACCGCGTCGTAAGGAAGCGGCACCTGTGTGCTGCGGTAGAAGTGCCGCGTCAGCACGGGCAGCAGCGTCGACATTATCAGGCTAGACTTTCCGCTGCCCGACACACCGGTTACGCACACGAATTTGCCAAGCGGTATCGACACGTCCACATTCTTCAGGTTGTTGCCCCTCGCGCCACGCAGCACAATGCACTCGCCGCTGCCGGCGCGCCGCTGGGCAGGCACGGGTATCTGCCGACGCCCGCTTATGTAGTCAGAGGTCAAAGTCTGAGCCTTGGCCATGCCCTCGGGCGTGCCGCTGTAGACCACCTTGCCGCCATGGCTGCCGGCACCGGGACCAATGTCTACGACGTAGTCGCTCTTGAGCATCATCTCCTTGTCGTGCTCCACCACTATCACCGTGTTGCCCAGGTCGCGCAGTTCCTGCAGCGAGCGTATGAGCTTCATGTTGTCGCGCTGGTGCAGTCCTATCGAAGGCTCGTCGAGTATGTATATCACGTTGACCAGGCCCGACCCAATCTGCGTGGCGAGCCTGATGCGCTGGCTCTCACCGCCCGACAGGGTGGCTGAGCCGCGGTTGAGCGACAGGTATCCCAGTCCCACGTTGAGCAGGAAGGTCAGCCGGTTGTTTATCTCCTTTATTATCTCGTGGCCTATCACGCTCTGCGTCTTGTCGAGCTTGGGTTCGAGCGAGCCGAACCACTCGCGCAGGCCCGTCAGGTCCATCTCGCACAGATCGGCGATGCTCTTGCCGTCGATGAAGAAGTGGAGGGCGGTCTTGTTGAGCCGCCTGCCGTGACACTCGGGGCACTCCACCAGATGGCTGAACTGCTCCACCCACTTCTCAGCCGACGCCGACATCTCGCCGTCGGCCATCTGCTGGAGGTAGCGCATGATGCCGGCATACCTCACAAACTGGTCGCCCACGGTGTGGGCAGCGGCAGCCGGGATGCGTATGTCTCGGGTGCTGCCCTGCATTATCTCGGCCAGCGCCTCTTCGGGTATTTCGTCTACGGGGGTGTCGAGGTCGCAGTCGTAGAGCGCCAGCAGCGACTGAATCTCCGCAAACACCAGCGAGTTCTTGAACTTGCCAATAGGCACTATGGCGCCCTTGCGTATCGACAGGCTGCTGTCGGGTATCACCTTCTTTATGTCAATGTCATTGACCACGCCAAGGCCGTTGCAGTGGGGGCAGGCGCCCTGCGACGAGTTGAACGAGAAGTCGTGGGGCGAGGGGTCGTGGTAGGAGATGCCCGTAACGGGACACATCAGGTGCTTGCTGTAGTAGCGCTCGTGGACGTTGTCGGCGTCGAGCACCGAGATGACGCCGCCGCCCTGCCTGAAGGCGGCTACCACGGTGCGGCGCAGTCTCACCTCGTCGTCCTCCGAAGGCGCCTCCTTAATTTTCAGTCTGTCGACCACCACTTCAATGGTGTGTTTCTTGTAGCGGTCTACCTTATAATTAGGCTGCAGTTCTATGAGTTCGCCGTCCACCCTGACGTGGATGAAGCCCTTGCGCCTGATGCTGTCGAAGAGTTCGCGGTAGTGACCCTTGCGGTTGCGCACTAGCGGAGCCAGTATGTGGATTTTGCGGCCGGCATACTCCTCCTGTATCATCCTTATAATCTTCTCCTCAGTATACTTCACCATCTTCTCGCCCGACTCGTAGGAGTAGGCCACACCGATGCGGGCATAGAGCAGACGCATGTAGTCGTAGATCTCCGTCACCGTGCCCACTGTGGAGCGCGGGTTGCGGTTGGTGGTCTTTTGGTCAATGGAAATCACTGGCGACAGTCCCGTTATCTTGTCAACGTCAGGACGCTGCACGTTGTCAAGATAGTTGCGGGCGTAGGCGGCAAACGTCTCAATGTAGCGGCGCTGCCCCTCAGCGTAGATGGTGTCAAACGCCAACGAGCTCTTGCCGCTCCCGCTCAGGCCCGTGATGACCGTAAGCTTGTTGTGGGGTATGCGGAGAGATATGTTCTGCAGGTTGTTGGTCCTGGCGCCGGAGATAACGATGCCGGCGCCTTCCTCGCTGCAGCCTGCACCGTCAGCGCGCTGTTTAGTCTTTGCCATATAGTTATGAACTGAAGATGCAAAGTTAGCAATCTTTTGCCCTTCAGCACAGCCGCGGCAAGGCAAATTTTAGAAAAAGCGACACCTCGTTTCATTTCAGAATACTGCTGTCCGCTAAAACTCAAGCGAACAACCTATTATAAACGATTGCTGTCCGCTACCCCCT
>CAVGQS010000113.1:0-8353 GCA_963631415.1 Lactococcus garvieae
TAAAAATTTTTTAAGTCCTTGTTTTCAATCGCTCAAGTGGCTTCAAAAAATTCTTTAGAGTACGCCCGACGTAACACACTGAAAATGAGGCAAACGTAAAAGAGCCTAATCCAAGCATTCCATAAAAGGGAAAGAGCTCCTCGCTACGCAGTCAACACCCAGTGGAAAACGCAACAAGCAAAACAGCTTTTCTGGGGAACCCCCTACCTTATTATATATAGGGAAGCCGGAACTCTCTGTGCAAAGCTCGAGTTGCTCATTCCGTGGCCTATCTAGTTTAACGGACAGCAACAGAACAGAACACAGGCAGCAAAGACGCTTGCAGTCGCTTGTGGCACGCACAATTGTTTTGCCACATCCAAAATTTTGGCTAACTTTGCAGCGCAAAGAAAAAACGAGGGTGTTTTCCAGAGTGGCCAAATGGGGCAGACTGTAAATCTGCTGTCTTTCGACTTCGGTGGTTCGAATCCATCAGCACCCACAAACAAAAAAAAGAGTCCGTGGTTTCACGGACTCTTTTTTGTTTGTATTTGCGATTTTTCTCAGCTCTATTTTTTGATATATAGCAACAATTACCTATTTTTGCAAGTGGATAAGCTGGTTTGGCGTATTCGTATGCCCCTAGCCAGTGCTTCCAAGTCTCAGCACACGCCGAGCCTTTTTGTGGGTTTCAATCCTGCAAGTAAGGAGGTTGGGCGGGTAAAGGGGCAAGACATAATGAAAGCGTTTACTTGACGCTCTGTTCTTGACGAACTGAAATCTTCCAAAACTATCAGTATCAAAGTCTTGAACTTAGCAACGGTAGATGCTCATGGGTGTGATTAAATCACCCTGTGTGGTTCAATGCGAACTATCGCTGTACCCATTTGGGCACACATAGTCTCCATTTGCGTTCCGCACAGTTGCGATTTTTCATATCGGCGTGGGCTCTGACGTTGTCTGTTCAACTTTGATAGGCAGTGGAAGAGCCTCAGTTCGTGGGACAGACAGCAGGTAGGTTCCCACGCTTTTGCGTATGTACAACGACCATTTGGGGAACGATGGCTAGAAAGTACGTAAGACATGATAGAACTTGTTTCTATTAACTTTTCAGTATTTGTTTATGGACTACTGGCAACAGTTGCACTGATGGCTGTGCTTTATTTCATTCTCCATGAAATAAACCGCAATGCTGTTCGTAATATTCCTTTCTTCTTAACAGGCATAGTTCTTTTTGTCTTATTGGTGTCTCAGTTTACGCTGCTTTTTGGGGCGATGGAGTCTAAAAGCCTTGCAGAGGCTGCTGAAATTTTTGTATCTCAATCGTTAGAGAAATCAAACGTGTCACCTACAGATGTTATTTCCGGAGAAGATTCTCAAGAAATGTTAAACCAGGTTATAAGACGATATCCAATTCTCGGAGCCTATGTTGGCATTTGCACTTTTTCCGGTACACCATATAGCGAACTTGCGCAAGTATTTGGTGAAACACTGCGAGACTATTTTAGCAATTACATCTGGCGTCGTTTGTTCTGGATTCTTGGTTTTGTCGCCATTGCAATGGCGATTGCACTACTTGTGCCCAAAGCAGGATACAGGCAGGCAAACAACCGCGCGTCAGCAAGAAGGGAAAGGTATTCATCGCGGCGCAGCGAACGACGTCCGTCAAGAAGAAGATAACAACAACTAAAACACTATAAACCACATGGCTACAAGTTATTGCACAAACAACCATATCCTCGTAGGATTGGGTGGAACAGGCGGAAAAATCCTCAAGGCATTCAAAATGCGCATGTTTGAGGAATTTCCGGAAGCAAAGGATCGCGACAAACAGCCAGTAGCACTACTCTACGTAGACTCTACTGACGAGATGATGGGCATAGGCCGTCCTGACTTCCGCGTTATGGGGCTTGACGCCTCGTTTACGCAGAACGAGTTCCTCTACATCAAAGATGTTGATGTAACACGAATTCTGGATAACATAGACAACTACCCTGCGGTTAAGGGCATAGTAAATAATGTGTCGGCAGTAAAGACCGCTATAGGATCACTTGGTGCCGCTGCTGGACAAAAGCGCCGCGCCGGACGTCTCCTCTTTGCTGCCAACGCAGTTGCTTACGTCAACGCACTAAAGAATGCCTATGGCAGGTGTGACGAGATTTCCCACAATGCCGACAAGACAAATTTCCATATCTTTGCGGGGCTGTGTGGCGGAACGGGTTCTGGAGCCATTATTGACGCTATCGTGCAGACGCGCAAGGCCTTTCCTGACGCTGTGATAAACGTATATGCCATGATTCCTGAGATGAATTTGCCAAAAGCGAATATGGATCAAGGCCGCTATTATCAAAACGGATATGCCGCACTTAACGAGCTCAACGCTCTACAGGCAGGCCGTTTCTTCCCCCATGATGTAACAGGCGCAGGCAAGGAGGCTATGTTCTATACGGACAAGGTTAAGGGCGTGGCCGACGGACTGACACTATACAGTAATGTTAACGAAAACGGGCTTACCGTCAACTCCCTCACAGAGTTGCCCAAGATAGTAAGCGACTACGTATATGCGCGCGTATTCCACATAAACTCAACGGATCAGGTAAACAATGACATCATACGTGCCTACACGTTTGAGAATATGGACGACTTCGCTTTGGAGTACGACGAGACTAAGAATGCCGGCCCCGACGGACGTATTCCCGTAGCGCGCACGAAGAAAGTAAACTCATTTGGCGTGAAGCGAGTAGTTTATCCCGAACTGCGTGTACTAAAGCACATCACCTACACTACGGGCGAAAGCATATTGCTTCAATTCAAATATAACCATTGGCGTGAGAACAGCGGATATGTCAATGAAGAAGAAAACAAAGACTACCGCGACATTTACTTCAACGACAAGCACCTTTCCGCATGGATGCTTGACGACAAGCACCTCACGCTAGAGCAGAAGGTGCTGCCTACCGACAAAGACTACCCTTCTTTCAACGAATACTGGCATGACAAGGCCACCGTCTATGCAGAGGATGCCAAGAAAGCCAGCTGTCCGCTCAACGAACTTGACAGCATCATGGGCGACTTCTTCGAGAAGCAATTCCGCAGCTGTGGAGTAACTGAATACTTCAAGGGCAAGGAGCGCGCCATACCAGAGATGGCCAAAGAGATACGCCGCACCATAGAACACGAGTTGTTCAACAAATGGAAGGTTGGCGACATCTCCAATAGCGAGTTGCTGCGTGTGTCAAAACTGCTTATTGAACAAATAACGGAAACACGCAAGAACCTCAACGAAAAACTAGTCAAAGAACAAGAAGAATATGAGGCGGTAAATGAAGACCGCACCGGCAATGTGAGCGATTGGAGTCAACTAGGATTGCTTCAACGCATGGTGAACAAGGGTGCGCGGCTCTACGCTGAACATCAGGAAATACTCACCGACTACTACACTTGTAAGACTAAACTTGTTGCATGGGAGTTCGCGCAAAAGCTTGCCGCCAAGCTCTTCATTGAGTTAGGCAAGATGAATGAGGACATCAGTGCGTTCGGGCAGAAGATAAACGACGCGATTGATGAGACGGAGCGACTAATCGCTGCGCAGCGGAAGGTCAACAAGGGTCTGGAGGACATGAAGGGAGCCATCATCGAGGTGTGCGAAGAGGAGACAATGACAGAATTTGAAAAAGACCTCCGCACAGACAAGATAGAAATGCCTAACATCGCCCGACAACTGCGCGAAGCGATACTGCCTCAGAGCGAGTTCACCAATTTCGGAGCGTTGGCCAATGCCGTCACTATAGACACAGTGAAGGACGCCTTTGACCTGAAACTGGCAGAGATAGTGAAGATGAAGCATGATGAGAAGGCTGATTCAGAGCGCAAGGTGCTCGGACTTAATATTCTCACGCAATTGCAGCAGAAGCTTACATCTGATGAGGAGATAAAGCGTTTCGCTCTCGAAATAGTAAAGCAGAGCGGGGTGTACCTGAAACTCAACAACGACCAGATGCAGCTGCATGTGCGCAACAATGAGGGCAACCTCAGTCCTACAAATACCGCAAGTATAAACAAGAAGACTATACTTGTAAGTATCCCTTCGCCAGATGACAACGAGAGTCTTAAGTTGTTTGCCGACAAACTGGAAAAGGCCTTCAAGGAGTCCTTTGCCCAAGGCACATCGGAGACAACACTGGTTGTCAACAAGAAGAGTCCTCGCAAAGACGAACTTTCCATCATTACCGTGGCATACTGCTTCCCCATACGCTGCTTGTCATGGATGGCGCCATACAAGGAGAAATATGAGCAGTTCCTCAACACCGGAAACAAAAACACAGACGCCAGCAATTCCATATTGCTTCACTCTGAAGGCAACGGGTCACAGCTGCCAAGCCTCTTCGTGGTAGAGAATGCAGCTGCAATAGCCGAGCAGGAAACGTCTGGATTGCAGTCACAACCTAGTTTAACTGCAAACGCACAGTCTGCGCCAGTTGCCCCGCCACCCCCACCGGGTACAACTGCCATGATACCACCTGCCGACCCGCAGGTGCAGATGTTCCTATATATTGCCGGGCAGCAATACGGGCCGTATGACTACGCAACACTCAGACAGTTCGTGTCTACGGGACAACTGAACCAGCAAACTATGGTTTGGCAGCAAGGCATGGCGGCATGGACACCAGCAGGACAGGTACCCCAACTTGCTGCACTCTTTGCTTCTGCCGCGCCCCCTACTCCACCAATGCCACCAACTCCATCGGCACCTCCCATGCCTGGCCAATAAATTAGACGAGTCCTTTTAACATATAAAGAAATGACAAGAAGAAACGACAGAATAAGATTCAAATATGGCATTTGCCTGAATGACGAATGCGAGAAATGCAAGTCGAAGGAAGTGCAACAGGTTCCTATGCGCAAAGAATTAGTGTGCGAGACCTGTGGCAAAGAACTCCGCGAGTGCCCTCCACCCAAGAAGGGCAACAAGATCCCTCTTATTGTTGGCGGAGCAGTGGTTGCTCTTGCAGTTATAATAGGAATCGGCTTCTTTGCCTTTGGCAACAGTACGCCCAAGGAAGAACCAGTTACTGCTCCCGTCACGACTGACTCAATTGCGACAACAGATTCGACCAAGGCTGCGCCTGTAGAAGCAGAAACGGAAAAAGATACTACGGTACAAGAACCAGCACCTGTTCAAGACCCAGCACCTGTCACAAAGCAACAGACTTCAACTGTAAAAAAGCCTGCCAAACAGAGTGTTCCGACATCGGCTCAGCCAAGCAGCGGAACTCTGCGTCTTAGCTATGGTAAATATAGCGGTGCTATAAAGAACGGATATCCGCACGGACAAGGACGGCTTACCTATACCACCTCGCGCCAGATTAACCGCAACGATGCCAAGGGGCGTACTGCCAATGCCGGCGACTATGTCATCGGGGAGTTCTACAATGGTTTTGTGGTTTACGGCAAGCATTATGATTCTGCAGGCAACCTAATTGGTTCTCTGAACTTCGGCGTAGGCTCAGAAAGCAGTTATGAATCTAAATAAGGCAAATAGGTTCGCTTATGAGAACGCTAAAACATTTTCTCTTGCTGTGTGCATTCGTTATAATGCAACAGGAGATTTCGGCTCAACGATTTCATCTATTCTCAGATGAGATGAAGAAAGACTACCCGTCTGTGGTTTATGACTTTCTGGAACGCTACCTTTATGAAACAGACAGCCTCGTGAAGCGTGGCATTGACATTCGTCAGAAGTTGCGTGACGACAAGGTATTATTTACCACTGGAAGTGCAGCGAATGCGCGCAACATTACGCCAGAGATGCCATTTAGCATAAGTAAGGTGGACAACAAATATTATGAGGTGGCGTGGACGGATACAACTGGCAACACCATGTTGTCGTTAGCCTTCGCTATGCAATATGAGTTGCTATTGGGCAAGCCGAAAATAGAGCTGGAGAAAACGGTCAAAGACGAAATCTGTGCAGCAAAAGACTTCACTGTCGTGGAATCCTCAGCAACAGCTACAGAAAAGCAAGAAGACGGCTGCCTGATGACGCAACCAATAGAAAACTACTATGTCAATTCCTTCAATACTGCGACCTATTATCGCAGTACTGCAGATAGCCTTCGGCCTGTCTTCGACTCTTCAGACAAATGGCACTCGGCGGCAAACCTATTTTTAGGATGCATTGACAAAGCTGACCAGTACACTCTATATGCTGAGCAAAACGTCTATGGATTTAAGAAGCAGAGCTTCACGATGAAGCTAAGCCAATGGTTGGCATATTGCCAGGAAATGAAATTGAAAGTATTTTTTACCGTAGAGGAAGAACATGCCGATGGACTAAAGGCTTTGCTGATAGCACAGAGCGACGACCTGAAATTCAACCACATGATGTCAATCGTCATTCCTGATACTTTCATTGACGATCCTAAGGACATGATAAAAGTTACTTTCAACGCCTACATACCGACTCAAAATATCAAGGATTTGTACCAGCAGTATGTAAAGAAGAAAAAGAAAAATATATGAAAAAATCTTTGATTACTTTCTGCTGTTCGGTGTTTAGCATACTAATGCTTGCACAAAACAACCAGCAGGAGATAAACGCCATAAAGAAAAGCAAGCACTACGTCTATGCCATGGCTGTGTCCGCCCAAAGCAAGGAGGATGCAGAACTAAGGGCAAAGGATTTGCTTCTCCTCGAGGTTGAGCAATGGTTGAAAGACGAGAAGGAAGAGGGCTATGCTGGTTATGTCGTGAAAGTTAAGAACAACACATCGCAGATTGAGACACAGCGAGGCAAACTCTACCGAGTCTTTGCCTACGTGGCCAAAAAGGATGTCTTGCCTTACAATGGAGACGAGGAGATAGAAACTGTTTGGAAAGACTCCATTAAGGATTCTGTTCAGGCAGCACCGCAGAATGACACTCCTACTGTTGAAGCTGAGGCAGGTCAGCCAGAAGTCCAAAGCGTGACACTCACTGCTGCAGAAGAACGGATGCTGGAAATAATGAAGTTTAGCGAACTAAACTCCTACCTAGCGAAGCTAAAGACAGGAGGAAACCTCGTTGACTGTGGCAAGTACGTAACCATGCCGAAAGACTCGGACATGTATATATTCGTTTACGACAAGCAAGGAGACATACGTGCCAAAATAAAGAAATCTGGCACCAGGGCTATCAACATGAGCACTCTACAGGAAGACGATGTAACCAACTACAAAGGTTGCGGTGCAATATGGATAAGAATAAAAGAATAAGAACAGACATTATGAAACAGGTAATAATAACATTGTTTTTTTGCGTATGCGGTTTGCAGGTTTTCTCTGCAAATTCCGTAACGTTCACCATATCAGACGGCATAGACGATATTGCCGTGAAAAGCAAAATGGAAAGAACAATCTCAGCCATACTGACAGAAGCCAATGCAGCGCACGAGGGTGGACGAGAGATGAATTATTCCGCTCTCGGAATACCAAGTTCCGTACAAGGGGCAATAGCTTCTCTATGGGACAATTCACCTTTTGTATGCTTGGACGATGAAGTAGTGGAGCATTGTATTGAGACCGCAACAGGTTATCAAATCAGGAACATCCCCTTGCTTCTTAAGCCATTGAAGCGTTCCGACATTGACGAGGACGAAGACTACCAAGAAGCAGTGGTAAGTTTTGACAAACAAGGCAACCTGCAGAGCTTCTACCTTTCTATCAGTATGAACTTATACATGAATGTAATTCGAGAGAACAAAGAAATCACAGACCTGCGTCGACGCCAACTCATTCTCGACTATGTGGAACAATTCCGTACTTCATACAATCAGAAGGACATAAACTTTCTTCAGGATGTCTTTAGCGACGACGCCCTTATCATCACAGGACGAGTCATTACAAGAAAGACTGGTGACGGAATACGATTGCCGGACAAGATTTCTTACAAGAAACAGACTAAAGCGGAGTATCTCTCTAAACTGCGTTTAGTATTCAAGACCAACAAACAAATTCGCGTTACTTTTGACGAGATTGAGGTGATGCGCCATCCTGTAAACAAAGATTTCTACGGCGTTACGTTGCATCAAGGCTACACATCCGACCGCTATCACGACGACGGCTATCTTTTCCTCCTTTGGGACTTCCGCGACGAAGACCACCCGCAAATACACGTCCGCACTTGGCAGCCTGACGCTTACAACTCAGACGGCAAGGGAACCAAACGCATACCGAAGGACGAGATTTTCAGTCTGAGCGATTTTGACATTTAAAGGTTAGAAACCGGTTACGCTTTAAATATACAAGGACGAGAGCGAAACATAAAAGGAATGACAATTATTGCCTTTTCCTGCGCTATTCTCCGGCGATAAGCAGATTAAAACATCCCGCAAATA
>CAVGQS010000114.1:0-8208 GCA_963631415.1 Lactococcus garvieae
CGCTCAAGTACTAGTTTAAAATTCTTAAGTGGGACTAGTGAAATGTAGGGTTTCGGAACCAGAAATATGTTGTGTTTTGTGTTTTTGAACCACAAAATCGGGACTGCAGGAATAAAAAATGAACAGCCGAAGCACTCTTGGCAAGGCTTCGGCTGTTTATTTTGCGCCAAATCGAGTTGTTGGCGTACAGAATGAAAGAATATTTTTGTTTGTAGGCGTTTCTTCCGCCTGGAGAAAGGCTAAATTTTCAATTATAGGCAAGAAGTTATCGACCACATGAGAGATTTTTGACCAAAAAGAAACGAATTTGTTAATTATGGGCAATGAGAATTTCGCCTGGGGTGGTGTTTTTACTGCTCAGAAGATACGAATTCATCAATTTTAGGCGACAAACATTTAGCTTAGGAGGGCAAGTTACACACTAAAAGTAGACGAATTCTTCAATTTCAGGCGAAGAGATTTACGCCATGAGGGGTGTTTTATTCCTGAAGTGGGTGATATTTCACAAAACGTAGCCGGATTTTTCACCCGAAGAGGATGATATTTTCACAAAATGGAGTTGGATTTTTCAGCTGGTGAGGGTGAATTTTTCAGCAGTGGAGGGTGAATTTTTCAACTGGCGAGGGTGGATTTTTCAGCTGGTGAGGATGGGTTTTTCAGAAAACGGAGATGGTATTTTCGGTTTTGGAGGGGGTATTTTCGGTTTTGGAGGGGGTATTTTTTACTTGGACGGGACAAATGTCTCATAGGTGCCGTCGTCGTAGAAGACTCTTATTTCCTTAATTTTGGGTCTAATTGTGTCATTTTTTTTCGCCTCGGTTTGAGGGGCAGATACGGGAGTGTTTGGGGAATATGAGTGGGGTGCGGGTATGCGGGTGTGGGGCATTGAGGCGGCATGATCGGGGCGGCCTGAGGGCGCAGCTTTGGGGGCGGCGGAGGGGGTGGCTGGAGCAGCCTGGCGGGGTGCGAAGAGATCGGTTGCAAAGGGCAGGACGCCGCTGTCGCCATAGTCAGAAAGGGAGTCGGAGGTGGTGTTTTCGTCGTGATTTTCGGGCTTCGTTTCGCCGCCGCCGACGTACATTTCGCCTTCGCCAAACATGAGCCAGTTGACGTTGATGTTGGGGAAGGCTTTGTGGATTCCCTGGACATGGTTGCCGGTGGCGTTGGTCCGACCGGAGTAAATGTTGGATAGTGCGCCGGGTGCGATGCCGATGGCCTCGGCGAAATCTTTCTGCGACATGTTGAGGGCGAGCTGAATTTGCTTGATTCTTTCGTTCATTTTTGACGTGGTTTTTAGCAGGGGTCCGCGAGGGGTGCCGATTTTGCTTGTTTTTTACGGTTGCAAAGTTAAAACTACTGTTTTAATTGACAAAGTCTTTCAGAGTTTTAGTTTTACTTTTGTCGGATTTCAATTTTAAACATCTCGTTTTAGATTTTAGACTGGAGACGTTGTTTTAGTTTTAGAATTTAGTATTAAAACTCTGGATTCAGCATTTTAGGGATGTTGAACCAGGAGTTTCTGAAAAGAAACCAAGAGTTTAGTATAGAGAGGGTTGTTTTTCGTGTTTTTTGGCATTGGAGTGGTATTTTTGGGTAAAGGAGGGGTGTGGAGGAGTGTGGTTTTAAGATATTGAGCACTAAACAAGGGTATTCTGCTGGGTTTTAGTTTTTTATAGGGTAAAAAAAGACGTTTAACACTTGCAGTTTGGAAATTACAACCTTATCGGTTTAAAAACTGCCGCGCACGCAATTTCTAAAGTTTTAGTTTTAAGAATTTAGGGTAAGCCTTGCCTTTTGTTTTAGTTTTTCAAACAAGTGTTTGCAGTTTCAAAACTAAACTTTCATTTCTTAATCGTTAAAAAGTGTAAACGCTGTAGTTTTCCAAAAATTTCACGCCGTTTTGGCGAATTTTGGAGCCTTTCCAGACAGATGGCAGAAAGCTGGAAAAACAACGAATTCTCAGGCGCCAAAAAAAGCCGTTTTTCCCAATATTTAGTGGGAAAAACGGCTGTTTTTTTTGTCGGCGAAGTGCCGCAAAATAGATCAAAAAAGGGGCGCGGAGAGTTTCCGCGCCCCCATTTTTTTACGAAAAATCAGTGAAGGATGAAGAAAATCAGGTCGCGAAGGAGGTCCCCCTCGGAGACATTGACGCCCCCTATTCCCTTGCTTCGTTCGTCGGCGTCGCGGATGGCCAACAAAACCGACAAAACTTTGGAAGCGGAATAATTCCTGAGGGCGGGAATCACGCTCTTCTCGACCACGAAGGGATGCAGTCCCAGATAGTCCGCCAGGCTCTTCTTGTCCTTGGCCGGGGCGTAGTAGGCCGACATGAGTTGCGAGAAGGTGCGGAAGAGCAGCGGCAGGATTTTGGGCAGCGGATACTGCTTTGGGTTGTCGTTAAAATATTTCGCAATCTGAAAAGCCTTGAAGGAATTCTTCAGCACGAGGGCGTCGGTGAATTCAACCACGTTGAAGTCCTTGCTGATGCCGATGTGCTGCTCTACGATGGCGGGGGTGATCATGGGGCAGTCGGTGCCGACGATGTCGGCGAGTTTGTTCATCTCCTGATAGAGTTTGGCGATGTCTACTCCGATCGAGTCGGCGATGACGCTGACCGCCTTGGGTTCGATGGAGAGTCCCTTGTCGCGGAAAAATTTTGAGATGATTGTCGGCAGGTGGCTGTCGTAGATTTTTGGCGTGGAGTAGACCACTCCCAGTTTTGCCGCCGCCGCCATGAATTTCTTGCGCCGGTCGAAGGTGCCGCCCTTGTTGACCAGCAGGAGGATGGTGGTGGGTTGCGGGTTGGCGAGATAGACCGACATTTCCTCGATGTCTCTGAGGCTGCCGGCATCGCGCAGCACCACGAGCAGCCTTTCGCCCATGGGGAAGCTGCGCGCCGCGTTGATGACCTCGTTGGCTGTTGTCTCGCCGCCGTAGAAGGTGGTGAGGCAGAAGTCGCGGTCTTCGGTGGGGAGGGCGTTGTCCAAGATTGCTTTCTGAATCTGGTCAATGTAGTAGTCCTCCTCTCCCATCAGCACGTATACGGGCTTGAATTTCTTCGCCTTCACGTCCCGTATGATTGCGTCAAAAGTAATTTCGCTTGGCATTATGTTTGTTTATGTTTTTTCTTGGCAGGTTCGTGCGCAGGCAGCCGTGATGATTTTTCCGGGTGCCGACGCGATGTCTTGCTGTGCGCAGGGCGCGGCTGCACAATTTTGCTGTGCAGTGCCGAGGCGCGGTCCGCACAATGTTTCGGGCGCGGCTAAATCCTTCTGTGTTCTCGGACTCTGCCCGCTACATTGCTGTTGCTCAGCGGGGGCAGGTCCTGGGCGTCGCGCCGTGCGGTCAGTTGTCCTGTTCCCAGGGCTGGTAGGGTTCGAACTTCATGCAGTCTTGCATGGCGGCTCCGTCAGCCACCATGCGCAGTGCCTCGATGCCCACCTTGACGTGTGTGGCGGCAAACTCGGCTGTGACCTTGCGGTCGCTCTCGGTGGTCTTGACGCCCTCGGGCATCATGGGGTTGTCGCTCACCAGCAGCAGTGCTCCCATGACCATGTGGTTGAAGCTGCCGCACGAGAAGAGCGTGGCGCACTCCATCTCGACTCCCATCACCCTGATTTGGCGGAGGTAGTCCTTGAACTTGTCGTCGTGCTCCCACACTCGGCGGTTGGTGGTGTAGACCACTCCAGCCCAGTAGGGGAGCTGGAACTCCTTGAGCGCGCTCGAGACTACTCTCTGCAGGATGAAGTGGGGCAGCGCCGGCACCTCAGCGGGGAAATAGTCGTTGCTGGTGCCCTCGCCTCTCACTGCCGCCACGGGCAGCAGGAAGTCGCCGAGCTGGAGGCTGCTCCCCACCCCGCCGCACTTGCCCAGGAAGAGGCATGCCTCGGGCCTCACGGCCGACAGCAGGTCGGTCACCAGGGCGGCGTTGGGGCTGCCCATGCCGAAGTTGATGATGGTGAAGTCGCCGGCTGTGGCCATCCTCATGTTGGCGCTGTAGTCGGGCACAGGAATCCCTGTCTGCTCGCAAAACAGGTCAACGTAGTTGTTGAAGTTGGTGAGCAGGATGTATCTGCCGAACTTGTCGAGCGGCGTGTTGGTGTAGCGCTGCAGCCAGTTGCGGGTTATCTCCTGTTTGGTTTTCATCATTGTCATGCCGTCATGTAGTGAGGCCAAGCCCGGCCAGAGGTGGCGCTGCGGGACAAAAACCGGCGGTTTTTCTTCCGTTTGTCTTCGGTTTGCGCTACCTTTGCCAGCACTAAGCCTTGCTCCGGGCCGCCCGTATACCTTATATATTATATAGGGCGCGCCGGGGTGCGGATTTTCATGCAAAAATAATAAATGTTTACGTTAAACCTGCCCCCCATAAACGCAAAAATCAAGTACGAGGGAGAAAAAGCCTTTGTCTTCGACCCCTTGCGCAAGAAGTTTGTGCGGCTCACTCCCGAGGAGTGGGTGAGGCAGCACTTCGTGTCGTTTCTGGTAAACCACAAGGGCTACCCCGCCGCGCTCATCGCCAACGAGACGAGCATCAGCCTCAACGGCATGAGCCGCCGCTGCGACTCGGTGGTGTTCCGCTCGTCGCTCGACCCGCTGGTCATTGTGGAGTATAAGGCGCCCACCGTGGCCATCGGCAAGAACACGTTCAAGCAGGCCAACAGCTACAACCAGGTGCTGCGCGTGCCCTACATCATCATCACCAACGGGCTGTCGCACTACTGCTGCCACCTTGACTACACCGCCATGACGGTAAACTTCCTAAGCGACATACCTGCCTACAAGGATTTGTAGCCGCCGCGACACAAGACCGGCGGCAGGACAGAAAGCCAACAGCCTGCCCACCCGCTAACCACCACCCCAATGAACACCAACGCTTCAATCTTCTCCCTCTTCCGCCACGCGCACCACTACAACAACAATATCTACATCGCCCACGGCTACGACAGCAGCCGGCAGCAGGGCGATGCCGTCACCGCGTCTACGGGCGGCACCATCACCTTCTGCATCTGCCACTGCGGCCGCGCCGCCGTCAAGACCAACAACTACGTGCGCGAGATGACCGCCGGGCAGCAGATAGCCCTCTATCCCCACACCACGCTCACCACGCTGCGCATCTCGACGGACTTCGACTGCTCCATCATAGCCATCAGCCCCGACTTCCAGCGCGGCATACGCTACTCAAAGAGTCTGCCGCTGGTAGACGCGCTGACGTTCTTCAGGCAGCAGACCATACTCAACCTGCCGCCCGAGCAGCAGGAGTTTTTCGTCAAGATGAGAGACCTCATGGTGCTGGCGCTGAACACCCTGACCGATCCCTACCGCTACTCGCTGCTCGAGGAGCTCACCCACTCCTTCCTGCTCTGGCAGCAGACGGTGATAGCCTCGCTGCTCAAGTCGTCGTTTGCCGCCGCCAACAACGACGACATCCTGACCGCCAAGTTCCTCTCGCTGGTCAACGACAACTACCGCACGCGCCACCGCCTGGAATTCTACGCCAGCCAGATGTGCATCTCCCCCAAGTATCTCTCCGCCACCACCAAGCGCTCTACGGGCCACACCGCCAACCAGTGGATAAGCATCTTCCTCATTGGCGAGGCGCAAAACCTGCTCACCAACTCCACCATGAGCGTGGCAGAAATCACCGACGCCCTGGGTTTCTCCAACCAGTCCTTTTTCGGCAAGTTCTTCAAGCGCCACACCGGCAAGAGCCCCCTCGCCTACCGCCTCGACAAGTGACGCCGGCGCCCGCCTTGCCATTTTTGCGCCCCCTCGTCGGCGCTGCCCTCACTTAACCGCCGTTTTCCCCGCTCCGAATGCCGTTTTTTTCTTACTTTTGCCACTCGGTAGAGGCAGGCGGCAGCCGGCAGGCCGCGACGTGCGTCCAGCAGCCCCCTGCCCCACAAGGAACCGAACAAGCATAAACCTACGATTTGTTATGGACGTAATTGCCAAACTCATTGAACGCGCCAAGCAAGACACTCAGCGCATCGTGCTCCCCGAGGGCACAGAAGAGAGAACCCTTACCGCCGCCGACCGCGCCGTGGCCGACCACCTGGCCGACATCGTGCTGCTGGGCGACGAAGAGGAAATCCTCGACGAGGCCAAGACCCTGGGCCTCACCCACATCACACCCGACCTGATCATCAACCCGCGCAAAGCCCCCGACGCCGAAGAGTTCGCCGAGACACTCGCTGAACTGCGCAAGCGCAAAGGCCTCACTCTCGAAGAGGCCCGCGAGAAGGTTAAGGATCCCCTCTACTACGGCTGCATGATGATTAAGCTCGGCAAGGCCGACGGCCAGCTGGCGGGCGCCCGCAACGCCACCAGCAGCGTGCTGCGCCCTGCCCTCCAGATTATCAAGACCAGCCCCGGCATCACCTGCGTCAGCGGAGCCATGCTGCTGCTGACCCAGACCCCGCAGTACGGCGAAGACGGAGTGCTCGTGGTGGGCGACGTGGCGGTCACCCCCGTGCCCGACGCCAGCCAGCTCGCACAGATAGCCGTGTGCACCGCCCAGACCGCCCGCGCCGTGGCAGGTTTCGACGACCCGCGCGTCGCCATGCTCAGCTTCTCGTCCTACGGCTCAGCCAAGCACGAAGTGGTAGACAAAGTCATTGAGGCCACAGCCCTGGCCAAGCAGATGGCGCCCGAGCTCAACATCGACGGCGAGCTCCAGGCCGACTGCGCCATAGTGCCCTCCGTGGCCAAGCTCAAGGCGCCCGGCTCGCCCGTGGCAGGCAAGGCCAACGTGCTCATCGTGCCCAGCCTCGAGGTGGGCAACATAGCCTACAAACTCGTGCAACGCTTGGGCAACGCCCAGGCCATAGGCCCCATCCTCCAAGGCATTGCCCGACCCGTCAACGACCTCTCGCGCGGCTGCAACGTAGACGACGTCTACAAGATGATTGCCATCACCGCCAACCAGGCCATAGCCGCCAAGCGCATCTAGAAACAAACACACAAAAAACATACACCAATGAACATACTAGTACTCAACTGTGGCAGCTCGTCCATCAAGTACAAGCTCTACAACATGGACGACAAGAGCGTCATAGCCGCCGGAGGCATCGAGAAGGTAGGCTCCGACGACTCCTTCCTCAAAATCAAGAGTCCCGTAAAGGAGACCGTCACCACACCGGTGCCCACTCATGACGTGGGCGTGGAACTCATCTTCCGCACCCTCACCGACCCCGCCAAGGGCTGCATCAAGAGCCTTGACGAAATTAACGCCGTAGGCCACCGCATCGCCCACGGAGGCAAGTTCACCAAGAGCCTCGAGCTGACGCCCGAAGTGCTCGCCGAGTGGAAGAAGTATGAGAGCCTCGCTCCCCTCCACAACCCCGCCCACCTCAAGGGCATCAACGCCGTCACCGCCAAGCTGCCCGGAGTGAAGCAGGTGGGAGTGTTCGACACCTCCTTCCACCAGACAATGCCCGACTATGCCTACACCTACGCGCTGCCCTACCAGTACTGCGAGGACTACGGCATTCGCCGCTACGGATTTCACGGCACCAGCCACCGCTACGTGCTCGCCCGCGCCGCTGAAATCTACGGTTTTGACCCCAAGCAGAAGAACGTAATCACCTGCCACATAGGCAACGGCGCCTCCATTGCCGCCATCCAGAAGGGCAAGTGCGTCGACACCACCATGGGTCTCACGCCGCTCGAGGGCCTCATCATGGGCACCCGTACCGGCGACATCGACCCCTCGGCGATACTCCTCCTGATGGACAAGCTCGGCCTCGACACCCAGCAGGCCTCCGACCTGCTCAACAAGAAGTCGGGCATGCTCGGCATCACCGGCCAGTACTCCGACATGCGCGAGATTCTCGCCGCTGCCGCCAATGGTGACCCGCGCTGCCGCCTCGCCATCAACATGTATAACTACCGCATCCGCAAGTATGTCTGCGCCTACGCCGGCATCATGGGCGGAGTGGACTACATCATCTTCACTGCCGGCGTTGGTGAGAACCAGTACGAGATACGCCAGGGCAGCATGGAGGGTCTCTCCCACATGGGCATCGTCATCGACCCCGAGGCCAACAAGGCCAACCGCAGCCAGGAGGGCACCATTTCCACCCCCGACAGCCGCGTCACTGTGTGCGTCATCCCCACCGACGAGGAACTCCTCGTGGCGAGCGACACACTCGACATAGTCAATGAGGCGTAACGCATCAAGTTGACAAAAAAAATCCCGAAGCCCTGCAC
>CAVGQS010000115.1:0-8198 GCA_963631415.1 Lactococcus garvieae
CTGTATGACAGTCCGAGGTTGGTTATGGAAGCTCCGACGTACTTAGTGCCTTGTTCAAACTGAGCCTTGCCAGCTGTCGCCCCCAGCAGGAGAGCCATTGCCAATAAAATCTTTTTCATGAGTCTTATTATTTTAGGTTTGTATCAAGAGTTTTGCCGTCTCCCAGCGCCCAGAAAAGCGGGGAGGCATTTGCATACAAAAATACGCATTATTTTCGTATGCGGCAGCAAAAGAGAAGAAAAATAATTATTTTTGCAACAAAACCTACACGCAAGACAACTCAATGCGCATTTCACGTACCACCATACTGGTTTTGCTCCTCTTCCTGTGCAGCAAGGCCATCGCCCAACTTACCCACTTGTCACCCAAACGCGAGTTTCGCGGCGTATGGCTCACCACGCTAAGCGGGCTGGACTGGCCCACCACCAAGGCCAACAGCGCAGCGGGCATCAAGCGGCAGCAGGAAGAACTTTGCCAGATTCTCGACAAACTCAAAGCCGCCAATTTCAACGCCGTGGTGATGCAGGTGAGGACGAGGGCTGCAGTGATATACCCCTCTGCCATTGAGCCGTGGGACGCCTGTCTGACGGGCAAGTACGGAGTGAGTCCGGGCTACGACCCCCTGGCTTTCGCCATAGAGGAATGCCACAAGCGCGGCATGCAGCTGCACGCGTGGCTGGTGGCCATACCCGGCAACAAACTTGCGCAGACCAAGGCCATGGGCAAGATGTCGCTGGACAAGCGAGTGCCCAAGCTCTGTCTGAAGACCAGCGACGGATATATGCTCAATCCAGGACTCGAGGAGACTGCCGACTACCTGGCTTCGTTGTGCGAAGAAGTGGCGAGAAACTACGACATCGACGGCTTGAGCCTGGACTACATACGCTATCCGGAGAAAGAGGTGAAGTTCAACGACCAGCAGACATACAAGAAATTTGCCGCCAATGGCCAGTCGCTGGCGGAGTGGCGCAGGAGCAACATCACGCGCTGCGTGAAGGCCATACACGACAGGGTGAAAGCCATCAAGCCGTGGGTGGCCCTCAGCTGCAGTCCGATAGGCAAGTTTCGCGACACGAAGCGCTACCCTTCGGGAGGATGGAACGCCTACCACGCCGTCGCCCAGGACGCTAAATTGTGGATTAAGGAAGGATGGATGGACATACTCATGCCGATGATGTACTTCAGAGGCAACCACTATTTCCCCTTCGCGCTAGACTGGCAGGAAGACTCCTACGGCAGGTGCATCGCGTCGGGACTGGGCGTCTACCTGATAGACCGCAAGCAGAAAGACTGGCCCCGCAGCATCATCGAGAGCGAGATAGAGTTTTGCCGCGCCAACGGCCTCGGCGGTCAGGTGTTCTTTCGTTCGCGCTTCGTCACAAGCAACCCCAAAGGCATCTATGACGTTCTGAAGAACAACCTATATTATACAAAAGCACTCGTGCCGCCGCTTGTAGGCAACAACATACCTACGCCCGCAGCGCCCACCGAAGCTAGCGTCACTGCAACGGGCAGCGGAACGACACTGGCGTGGCGCGGCAATGATGAAAACTGCCAATACGTTGTCTACCGCAGCAACACATACCCCGTAGACACAGACAACGGAGCCTGCATCTATGCCACTGGCATCAGCGAGCCCAGCATAACCATAAGCGTCCCCTACCCCGAAGGACTCATGCCCTACTATGCAGTCACGGCAATCAACCGCTATGGAGCAGAGAGCGAGCCGCTCGAACTGAACAAACCGCATAAGTCCATAGAGGTTCCATTGCCAGGCAAATAAGCGCGGTTTTGGAAAAGCAAACTCATTCAGTGAGCATCGGAGAGAGGCTTATGAACAAGTGTCAATCAAAAGTTTCTATCAATGCTACGAAGTGCGTGTCGGGCAATATTGGCGTCAGCGTCAACACACCCTCGGTAAGTTTCCCGTCAGGGCTTAGTCGCGGCTTCGGCATGGCGGCGCACTTGGCAGCAAGTTGCTGACTGTCTTTGTCGTACACGAGTTTGAACTCAGCCTTGCTGTTGCTGTCGACGAGGTCAGCCAGATGCAGCGACAGCATACCCATGGTTCGCCTCACGTTGATTTCCACACAGGGATGGACAGCAAGGCCGCTGCAGCGATTCACAACCATCATGTCCACGCCCAAGGGACCAAGATAGTTGCCGAGGAAGATTTTGCGCAGGCATGACAGCAGAGCCTCGATGAGACGAGTAAAGAACGCGTGCGGCAAGCAAGACTCCATCATGGTCCACAGCCGTTCTTGCGGCATTAGCAAGTTGCCGGCATAGGCGTTGTTCGTGGCATTGCGAAAGACCGACAGTCCGCAGTATTTCACCGCCGACTCAGTCACGACAAACTCCAGCGCGAAGTCCCTGATTTTGTTGTAGTAAGGTTCCACCGCCACTCCGCCCTGCCGCTTGATGCAGCGCCGTGCCCAGTTGAGTTGCGGCTCAGTGATAGTGCCGTCGACAAAGCGCAAGCCCCTACCGCTGCCGGACCACAGTTCTTTGAGCACGAAACGACCATCAAGAGTTTGCAATTCTTCAGCACTACTGCACAAGTTGCTCTCACCGCACACGGGCCATTCGCCGCCCATTTCCGTCCGCAAGTCTCGGAGCGCCCTTATAGCCGTCTCGCGTGAGGACAGCGCCCGAATCTTTTCCAGTTGAGCGGGCGACGGCAAGTTGCTGAAACCGCACTGTTTCAGCTTGCTAACGAGCGTGGAGTCCCACCCCCACACAGGAGCGCAGGCGTTGTAAGACACTTCGCTTGCCGGCACAAAATGGTCCGCCAAGCCTGCCAAGTCGCACTCCATAATCCTCACGTTTGGCGGCGGTGTATACAAGCCGCTACCATGCGAAAGAGCCAAATCGTGTGAAAAGTTTGCCAACAGACATTCCATGTGCGCAAAGTTAACCAATTAGACAAATATTTTCAATGTCAACTGCACAACTTAGCCATTTTTTTACTACTTTTGCTGACAAATCCAAAAGTGTACTAATATGGAGAACTTCTTTCAGCGCCACGCCTATTTGTTGGAGCATACGGATTTGACAATGACCCGTCCATTAATGAATGAAATTGACTGGAGACAACGGTTAATAGGAATCAAGGGACCAAGGGGCGTCGGCAAAACCACTTTTCTCCTGCAGTATGCGAAGAAGAACTACGACACGGCTTCAAGGCGCTGTCTCTATGTCAACATGAACAGCTTCTACTTCAGGGGGCGCGGGCTTGTGGATTTTGCCCAGGAGTTCGTGAAGCGAGGCGGAAAAGTTCTCATCATAGACCAGATATTCAAGCAGAACGGATGGCGCGACGAACTGTGCGAGTGCTACAGGACATTGCCCACGCTGCAGATAATCTTCGCCACCACCACGATAGAGGAGAACGGCAGCGAAAACGACGAACTGTCGACCATAGCCCACTTCTACTATCTGCACGGCTTCTCGTTCAGGGAGTACATCAACCTGCAGGCTGGCGTAGACATTCCGCGTTTCACCCTTGACGAGATTCTCCACCACACCGAAGAGGTGCAGCGCAACGTGCTGATGAAGGTGAGGCCGTGGATTTATCTGCAGAGCTACCTGCACCACGGCTACTATCCTATATATATAGAAAACCACAACTTCACAGAGACACTGCTCAAGACCACCAACGCCATGATAGAGGTGGACATCCTGTTTACCAAGCAGATTGACGTGAAGTATGTGAGCAGGCTGAAGAAGTTGCTCTACCTCTTGGTGACCGGCGGCAACGAGTCGCCCAACGTCAGCAACCTGGCCCAGGAAATCAACACCTCGCGCGCCACGGTGATGAACTACATGAACAGCCTTGAGGAAGCGCGCTTGATTCACCAAATCTACAAGCATGCGCAGAACGGCCCCAAGAAGCCGACCCGCATCCTCACCCACAACACAAACATCCTCTATGCGGTGCTCAGCGGTTCGCCGTTTGACCAGGAGGTGATGGAAACCTTCTTCACCAACAGCATCTGGCGCCACCACAAGGTAGAGACGACAAGGAGGTCTAACATCTTTATTGTAGACGACGACATACAGATTTGCGTGTGCGACAAGATTTCGAAGAAGCGCGCCAAACCAGAGAACCTCTACTACGCGCGCTACAACACCGAGATTTCGCGCGACGGCGACATTCCACTATGGATGTTCGGATTCCTCTACTAAAACCAACACGCCAGTCCGCAACGAAAACCACATATTATTTGCATTAGTCCTCCCGCGAGGCTAATGCAAATTGTTGTAAAACGAGACTAATCAACACTCAAAAAACATATAACTAACACAACCTTTAACAATGGCAAAAGAAAAAAAATTTATGACCTGTGACGGCAACGAAGCCGCCGCACACATTGCCTACATGTTCTCAGAGGTAGCTGCTATCTATCCTATCACACCATCCAGCCCTATGGCTGAACATGTGGACGAATGGGCATGTAAGAACAGGAAAAATCTTTTTGGCGACACCGTTGCCGTTCAGGAAATGCAATCCGAGGGAGGCGCTGCTGGTGCCGTTCACGGTTCTCTCCAGGCTGGTGCTCTCACCACTACGTTCACAGCATCGCAGGGTTTGCTGCTGATGATACCTAATATGTACAAAATCGCGGGCGAGCTGCTGCCTACAGTGTTCCACGTTTCGGCACGTACGCTGGCTACCCACTCTCTGTGTATCTTCGGCGACCACAGCGACGTGATGGCTTGCCGCCAGACCGGTTTCGCCATGCTCTGCGAAGGTTCTGTGCAGGAAGTGATGGACCTCGCTGCCGTTGCTCACCTCTCAGCCATCAAGGGCCGCGTTCCGTTCATCAACTTCTTTGACGGTTTCCGCACCTCCCACGAGTACCAGAAGATTGAGGTGATGGACCAGGAAGACCTGCGTCCGCTGCTCGACACCAAGGCTCTCTCTGAGTTCCGCAAGCGCGCGCTGACTCCCGAACACCCCGAGGCTAAGGGTATGGCAGAGAACCCTGAGACTTTCTTCGCACACCGCGAGAGCTGCAACCCCTACTACGACGCCATTCCCGAAATCGTAGAACAGTATATGGCTGAGGTCAGCAAGATCTGCGGCCGCGAGTACAAGCTCTTCTCCTACTACGGAGCTAAGGACGCAGACCGTCTCATCATTCTGATGGGTTCCGCAACCGAGGCTGCACGCGAGGCTATCGACTACCTGACCGCTCAGGGCGAGAAGGTCGGCATGATCAGCGTTCACCTCTACCGTCCATTCTCCGTGAAGCACCTGCTTGCTGCTGTTCCGAGCACCGTCAAGAAGATTGCCGTGCTTGATAGAACAAAGGAGCCCGGCGCCAACGGTGAGCCTCTCTACCTTGACGTGAAGGACGCCTTCTACGGTCAGGAGAACGCCCCGCTCATCGTGGGCGGCCGCTACGGTCTCGGTTCTTGCGACACCACCCCGACCATGATCAAGTCCGTATACGACAACCTCAACCTGCCGGAGCCCAAGAACCACTTCACCCTGGGCATCGTAGACGACGTGACCTACACTTCGCTGCCTCTTGAGAAGGAAATGGCTCTGGGCGGCGAGGGCATCTTCGAGGCCAAGTTCTTCGGACTCGGTGCCGACGGTACTGTGGGCGCCAACAAGAACTCCGTGAAGATCATCGGCGACAACACCGACAAATACTGCCAGGCATATTTCTCCTACGACTCTAAGAAGTCGGGCGGCTTCACATGCTCGCACCTGCGCTTTGGCGACACGCCTATCCGTTCTACATACCAGATCAAGACTCCTAACTTCGTGGCTTGCCACGTTCAGGCATACTTGCACATGTATGACGTGCTCCGCGGTCTGCGCGACGGCGGCACCTTCTTGCTCAACACCATCTGGGACGGCGACGAGCTCATCAAGAACCTGCCCAACAATGTCAAGAAGTACTTTGCTGAGCACAACATCAACGTATACTACATCAACGCCACTAAGATAGCACAGGAGATTGGTCTGGGCAACCGCACCAACACCATCCTGCAGTCCGCTTTCTTCCGCATCACCGAGGTTATCCCCGTTGACCTGGCTGTAGAGCAGATGAAGAAGTTCATCGAAAAGTCCTACGGCAAGAAGGGTCAGGATGTTGTCAACATGAACTACTCCGCTGTTGACCGCGGCGGCGAATACAAGGCTCTCGCCGTTGACCCGGCTTGGAAGCAGCTGCCTGCCGACGAGGAGACCAAGCGCAACGAGCCTGAGTTCATCTCCAAGATTGTGCGCCCCATCAACGCACAGAACGGCGACCTCCTGCCCGTGTCTGCCTACAAGGGCATCGAGGACGGTGCTTGGAAGCAAGGTACCGCTGCTTATGAGAAGCGCGGTGTCGCTGCCTTCGTTCCCGTATGGAAAGCCGACTACTGCTCGCAGTGCAACAGGTGCGCCTTTGTATGCCCCCACGCTGCCATCCGCCCGTTCGTAATGGACGAGACCGAGAAAGCCGGATTTGCTGGCGAGACGATAGAAATCAAAGCGCCCGCCGCTATCAAGGGCATGCAGTTCCGCATGCAGGTTGACGTGATGGACTGCCTCGGTTGCGGCAACTGCGTTGACGTCTGCCTCGGCAAGAAAGTTGACGGTCAGACTGTCAAAGCCCTCGAGATGGTTCCGCTGGAAGGTCAGGAAGCCGAAGACGCCAACTGGAGCTACTGCGTAGACAACGTCAAGTCAAAGCAAGACTTGCTCGACTTTGCTGCCAATCCGCGCGTCAGCCAGTTCGCCACTCCTCTCTTCGAGTTCTCCGGAGCTTGCTCTGGTTGCGGTGAGACCCCTTACGTCAAGCTCGTCAGCCAGCTCTTCGGCGACCACGAGATGGTAGCCAACGCCACGGGCTGCTCGTCCATCTACTCTGGTTCTATCCCCTCTACCCCATACACTGTCAACGCAAAGGGTCAGGGTCCCGCTTGGGCCAACTCTCTGTTTGAGGACTTCTGCGAGTTTGGTCTCGGCATGGTTCTGGCAAACAAGAAGATGCGCAACCGCATCACCGACCTGCTCAAGGGCGCTATCGCTGCCGAGGGCACTCCAGCTGAATACAAGGAGGCTGCACAGGCATGGATTGACGGAAAAGACAACTACGAGGCATCCAAGGCAGCAGCAGAGAAACTCGTACCTATGATTAAGGAAGCCGCGGCTCACGGTTGCTCCACCTGCCAGCAGCTTGAGGAACTCTCGCACTACCTCACCAAGCGCAGCCAGTGGATTATCGGTGGCGACGGCGCATCCTACGACATCGGCTACGGCGGTCTTGACCACGTGCTCGCATCTGGCGAAGACGTCAACATCCTCGTGCTCGACACCGAGGTATACTCCAACACTGGCGGTCAGGCATCCAAGGCCACTCCTATCGGCGCCATCGCTCAGTTTGCCGCCAACGGCAAGCGCGTGACCAAGAAAGATCTCGGACTCATGCAGGCAACCTACGGCTACGTCTATGTGGCACAGGTTTGTATGGGTGCCGACCAGGCTCAGTGCCTCAAGGCTATCCGCGAGGCAGAGGCCTATCCCGGACCTTCACTCGTCATCGCCTACGCTCCGTGTATCAACCACGGCCTCAAGGCCAAAGGCGGCATGGGCAAGAGCCAGGCAGAAGAGGCCAAGGCTGTAGAATGCGGCTACTGGCACCTGTGGCGCTACAACCCCGCACTCGCTGAGCAGGGCAAGAACCCCTTCACCCTTGACTCCAAAGAGCCGCAGTGGGATAAGTTCCAGGCATACCTCGACGGTGAGGTGCGCTTCCTCTCTCTGAAGAAGTCCTTCCCCGACGAAGCCCAGGAGCTCTACGACGCCACACAGGCTGCCGCCCTCAAGCGCTACAAGAGCTACATTCGCAAGACCAAAGAAGACTGGAGCGAATAACATATCCTTAACAGGAAAACGCAAAAAGGCCCCGCAATCATCATGATTGCGGGGCCTTTTTTGTATTTATCCGAAAGGAAAATTCTTGGCTTGTCTATTAGATTCATTGCCGTCCGCTAAAATCCTCTAACATTCGAGCAACCCGAGTCAGCCGAAATCAGAAAACCACAACCCCTGAACACCCGTCCCCCCAAAAGTCCTTTTCGTGAAAATTCGCACAATTCGTGTACGTCTCATTTCCAGCGCATTACGTTTCGTGCACACTTAAGAATTTTTAAGTAGGACTTGAGCGATTGAAAAGTAGGACTTAAAAAAA
>CAVGQS010000116.1:0-8019 GCA_963631415.1 Lactococcus garvieae
CGAAACGTTGCAGCGTTTCCGCGGAAATTTTTTCGTTAAGTCCGCACGAAAATTTTTTAAGTCCGCATAAAATTTTTTTAAGTCCTACTTTATAACTTTGAAGTGCTTGCGAGCCGTTTCCGAGTTGCGCTTCTGGGTGTTTAGCTTGCAGTTTTTGGCGGGCTTTGGCTGGAGGGGAATTGCTTGGCAAAAAAAATCCGCAGCCCTGTTGATTGGGGCTGCGGACGGGTATGTGTTTTGTTGTTTGCTGCTTGGCTAAATATACTGCGATTTTGTCGATGGAACTGTATTTTTTTGCCGATGAAACCGTGAGTTTTTGTCGATGACGCCGTGTGTTATTGCAACGGTTGTGCCGGCTGGTGCTGGGGGCGCAAGAGGTCGTTGACGGTCTTGACGGGGTTGAAGGTGGAGAGGGGCACCTCTACGAAGGCGGTGAGCCAGTCGCTCATGGCGCCGTTCCACAGACCGGGGTGCTCGAGGGCTTTGAGTTCGCGCCCGTCCTTGGATTTTTGTGCGATGAAACCGGTGTTTTTGTCGACATATTTGCGGAGGTCGAAGCGCGTGCCGTCGTACGACTTCAGGGCGCAGACGAGGTCTACGGGGTTGAAGTGGGTGCCGTTGCGGAACATCTCTGCCGAGGCGGGGTCGTTCATGTCTATCTGGTTGCTCTCAAGAATCTGCAAAGAGACGGTTCCATCGGTGTTTTTGGCGAGGAACGGGCCGCCGCCGGGCTCGCCCACGTTCTTCACCATGGCGCACACTCGTATGGGGCGGTTGAGCTTCCGGCGCAGTTCGTCGGCAGTGCACTTGAGTCCCTTGATGCAGAAGCGGTCCTCCAAGAAGGCCTTTATCTCCTGGAGCAGGGCGGGGGAGGCTGGCGCTGCGTCAAGCTGGCGCAGGTAGGCGAACACCTGCTGCTGCAGCGTGACGAGGTAGGCGGCAATGAGTTTCTTGTAGCGCACGGTGTCGCCCTTGAGTCTGTCGGGCACCACGTTGTCGATGTTTTTGATGAACACTATGTCAGCGTCGATGTCGGAGAGGTTCTCGATGAGTGAGCCGTGGCCTCCGGGACGGAAGAGCATCTGTCCGTCGTCGGTTCGGAATATCTCGTTGTCGGGAGTGACCGCCACGGTGTCGGTAGACGGTTTCTGCTGCGACAGCGTGATGCAGAACTTGGTGTGCAGCGCTGCCTCTGCCTTGGGCAGCACCTCGCGGAGGAGGCTTTCGAAGAGCGCCTGGTGCTCTGCAGAGACGGTGAAGTGGAGGTGGGCTGTGCCCGTGCTGTCCTTGGCGTAGAGCGCGCCCTCCACGAGGTGCTCCTCCAGTGGTGTGCGCGCCCCTTCCTTATATATATGGAACTTCAGCAGTCCCTTGGGTTTCTGTCCGTAGTTCATGCCCTCGGGCTGCAGCAAGGCTTTGACCACGTCCTTGTAGCGTCCGCCCTCAACGAGCTGGGCGATGCCCAAGCCGTAGAGCTTCTGGCACGTTGCGTCGAGTTCGTCGTGGAAGGCGAAGTTGGCGATGTGGGCAAAGAAAGTCTTCTCGAAGTCGGTGGTCGGCTCGCCGTAGTCGGCGCTGATGAAGGCAAAGAGGTTCTTGAACATGCGCGAGGCGGCTCCGCTGGCGGGCACGAACTTCACTATCTTGCGGTCTGGCGAGGCGGCGCAGGCGTCCCACGTCTGGCACAACTCGTTAACCTCACCGTCGTCAAACACCGTGATGCCGTTGCCGGTGGTGGCGGCTCCCGCGAGTCGGAGATATGGAAATCCTTGGCGCAGAGCCTGAAGTTGCTCTTCGAGTTGTTCGGGGGTGATGCCCCGCTTCTGCAGTTGGTTGAGGTCGTTGGGTTGTAGCATGGCTTAGAGTGTTATCGGGTGTGGTTTGTGTTATCGGGCGTGGTTTATTTGTGTCGTTCTATGGTGGCTCGCGCGCTGTCTATCGACGAAGCCGAAGCCCCCAGGCGCTGCGCCTTGAGTATGTCCTCCTCTGCCAGCCCTTTCTGTCCGGTGCGTCCGTAGAGCGCTGCGCGGCTGAGGTAGGCGGTTGGGTTGTCGGGCAGCAGGCTGATGGCTTTGTTGAAGTCGTAGAGCGCCATTTGGTTTTTGGAGGATTCCATCTCGAAGGTGCCCCTCATCTCGTAGAGCGACGCCGCCTTGGGGTTGCGCGCTATGAGGCGGTCCATGATGTCGATGGCCTCGCTGTGGTGACCCTGCCCCGCCTTTATCACCGCCACGGCGGTGTTGGCGGACTCGTGGTTGGGGTCTGTGGCGAGCACCTTCTGGTATTCAGCGAGGGCTTCGTTGCGCTTGCCCTGCTGCTGGTAGGCGTAGCCGCGGTAGAACATCACCTGGGTGTCCGCCGGCTTGAGGTCCAGGTACGTCGCGAAGCACCTGAGCGCCTTGTCGTAGTCTTTGAGCACCAGGTTGACTATGCCGCGGCGCTCGTAGGTCTTGGGCAGGTTCTCGTTGATGCGTATGGACTGGCGGTAGTAGTCGTCGGCGGTGCGGTAGTTGCCCTTGCGCTCGGAGAGCTGCCCCAGCTGGTAGAATATCTCGGCGTTGGACGGGTGGGACGGCAGGAAGTCGGTCGCCTCCCTGAAGGTCAGCTCCGCCAGGCTCAGCGAGTCGGCGAGCAGATGGCGGTAGCCCTTGCTCACCAGCGCCAGGTAGCGGTTTTGCTCCGCCTCGGTGTATCCCGTAGAGCCCGTGCTGCGGTCGGAGGGCGACGCCGACTCAATGCGCGGCTTGTTGCCGAGGTCCACCCTCGCCTGCCCGGCGGCAGCCAAGGGGGAGAGGGCGGCGGCAGCCGCTGCCAGAATCATTGTGAGGCGTCGTGTCTTCATTGAGAAAGATGGTTGATGCGGCAAATGTAGCGAAATTAAACAGACCGCAGCCGATGTTTGCCCTTAAATATTGTTAGAGGCAGGGCTGAGGCGTCCCGATGGCAAATGAATAAGTTCCGGTTTTTATGCCCGATATTCACGAAACGACTGAATAGCGGGGCGTTTTGGCCGCGCTGGTATGATTTTCATTGCATAATTCTTTGCGGGTGGCGAAATTTCCCTATCTTTGTGGTCCGTTTGGCTTGGCCGGGCGTATGTTCTCGCTATATTTATTCACAATCAAAATATCCAACAACAAATGAAAAGACTTTTTGCTATTGCTTTGAGCCTTGTGCTCACATTGGGAGCTATGGCAGACGACCTCTCGACCTTCAACGGGCTGGTAGGACGACTGCTCCCCAACCTGTCTTCGCAGATTGAGGGCAAGAAACTGCCCGCCAAGAAGACCGGCGACTACTTCCAACTGTCCACGGAGAACGGAAAACTCATCGTCGGCGGCAACAACGCCAACTCTATGGCAGTGGGACTGAACTACTACCTCAAGTACTACTGCAACACGGTGGTTTCGTGGTTTGTGGACGACAAGTTTGACGCCCCCAAGGCCATCGTGCCCATCAGCGAGCCCGTCACCATCAACGCCCGCGTGAAGAACCGCTTCTTCCTCAACTACTGCACCTTTGGCTACACCATGCCGTGGTGGAGCTGGAAGGACTGGGAGCACCTCATAGACTGGATGGCGCTCAACGGCGTCAACCTGCCGCTCGCCATCACCGGCCAGGAGGCTGTCTGGCGCAAGGTGTGGATGAAGATGGGACTCACCGACGAGGAGGTGCGCTCTTACTTCACCGGCCCTGCCCACCTGCCCTGGCACCGCATGATGAACATTGACCGCTGGCCCGGCGAGGAAGGTGCCATCACCTCCGTGCCCATGTCGTGGCTCAACGACCAGGAGGAGCTGCAGAAGCAGATAGTGAAGCGCGAGCGCGAGTTCAACATGCGCCCCGTGCTGCCCGCCTTTGCCGGCCACGTGCCCGAGGAACTGTCCAAGTATTATCCCGACGCCAAGATTACCAAGATAGCAGCCTGGTCGGGCTACTCCGACCAGTACGCCTGCTCCTACCTCGACCCGCAGGACAAACTCTATCCGCAGATCCAGAAACTCTTTATGGAGGAGGAGATCAAGGCCTACGGCACCGACCATATCTACGGCCTCGACCTCTTCAACGAGCTTGAGCCGCCTTCGTACAAGTCGGACTACCTTGCACTGCAGGGCAAGCACACCTACGAGAACCTCAAGAAGGTTGACCCCAAGGCCGTGTGGCTCCAGATGACCTGGCTCTTCTACAACGAGTGGAAAGACTGGGGCGTGCGCGAAAACAAGAACGGCGACGCGGCCGCTCCCGGCGAGCCCGGCGACTCATGCGCACGCATCCGCAAGTATATCACTTCCTATCCCAAGGACCGCTCGCTGCTGCTCGACTACTACTGCGAGAAGACCGAGATATGGAAGAAGACCGACAAGTACTATGGCGTACCTTATATATGGTGCTACCTGGGCAACTTCGGCGGCAACACCTCGCTCAGCGGCAACCTCGCTGAGGTCAACAAGCGCATTGAGAACACCTACAAGAACGGCGGCTCCAACTTCTCGGGCATAGGCTCTACGCTCGAGGGCTTCGACTGCAACACCTTCATGTATGAGTATGTCTTCGAGAAGGCTTGGGAGATAGACCAGACCAACGACGTGACCAAGTGGATAGAGCATGTGGCCGACGAGCGCTCGGGCGTCAAGGACGAGAACATACGCGCCGCATGGCGACTGCTCAGCGAGACCGTCTACACCGAGGCAGACCACCCGGGACAGTGCCCGCAGATGAACGTGCGCCCCTTCATGTCAGACAAGTGGGGTGAGAGTGAAAACAAATTCCGCACCTACTACCGCAACGTGGGCGTCAAATATGACAACAAGGACCTGCTCGACGCCATCGAACTGCTCCTGAAGGGCAAGAGCTCCGCTCAGAACTACCAGCTCGACGTGGTCAACTTCACCCGCCAGCTGCTGGGCAACTACTCCTACGCCGTCTTCTCCGGCTACAAGCAGGCATACCGCAAGGGCGACTACAACACCATGCAGGAGAAGGAGCGACTGATGCTCTCGCTCATGGAAGACGTAGACCGCCTCTGCGCCACCCAGAACACCTTCCTCGTGGGCCGCTGGATAGCACAGGCGCGCGCCAAGGGCGGCGCCGACTCTCTCGAGACCAAGTACTACGAGCAGAACGCCCGCAACCTGCTCACCACCTGGGGTGAGAAGGCCTCGCTGCTCAACGACTACGCCAGCCGCGAGTGGAACGGCCTCGTAGGCACCTTCTACGCCCAGCGCTACAAGTTCTTCTTCGCTGCCGTAAACAAGGCCTTCGTTGAGGGCAAGGAGTTTGGCGAGAAGGAAGAGAAAGAGGTGCAGAAGACCATCACAGACTTTGAAGAGAAGTGGTGGAAGGACTGCCTCTATGAGTTCCCCTCCAAGCCGCAGGGCGACGGAGTGGCCATAGCTCGCGAACTCGTGGCCAAGTGGAAACCCTACATCATGGCCAACGGCGACACCAAGTACCGCAAGAACAAGTAAAGACCCAGTCCCCACAAGGGGCAACAATACAAAAAAAGCCGCAAGCAGACACCCTGATGCCCGCTTGCGGCTTTTTTTTATGACGCTGCATTCCTTATATATATATGTGTGGTTCGGTTCCCCTTTTTAGCCGCCAAACTTGTTCTGCCGCACAAAAAGCGGTAAATTTGCCCCCACTGTCCTGTCGCAGCGGGGCGCAAATTACGAACTCACACACATTCTATGCTATGGAATACATGTCGAAAGAGGGCTACGACAAACTCGTGGCCGAAATAGAACAGCTGGAAAAAGTCGACCTGCCGGCGGCACGCGACGCCATCGCCGAGGCGCGCGACAAGGGCGACCTGAGCGAGAACTTCGAGTACCACGCCGCCAAGCGCGAGCAAGGCCGCATACTCGGCCGCATCCGCTTTAAGCGCCGAGTGCTCGAAAACGCCCGCGTGCTCGACCGCTCTCGCCTGCAGGACGACGTGGTGGGGCTGCTGAGCCGAGTCAAGATAACCAACCTCTCCAACAATATGTCAATGACCTACGTGGTGGTCAGTCCCCACGAGACCAACCTGCGCGAGGGCAAGATCTCCATCAAGTCGCCCATAGGCCAGGCGCTGGTGGGCAAGAAGGCGGGCGACGTGGTCGACGTCAATGTGCCGGCTGGTGTAGTCCGTCTGCGCATTGACAGCGTGTCGCTCTGACATCATAAATACCATATCTCTGAGGCATGCGTAACTGCCATTTTGGCACTCTCAGACCTCCTCTAAAATTGTAGTTTTGCCATTTTGGCACGTTCCTGGGCGCTGGCACGCCGCGTGTGTTATATATCTGTGAAAGCCGAAAGCTCCAAGGGGCTGAGGCCAGAACAAATATAAAAACAACAATTAAAAATAGGAGGTTATTATGTTACCAGTAATGAGAACTAACGGTTGGTTTCCGACAGTGTTTGACGAATTTTTCAACAACGATTGGATGCCTGCAAAGGTAAAGGCTACTGAGCCCGCCATCAACGTGAAGGAAGACGAAAAGGAATTTGTCATGGAAGTGGCAGTGCCCGGCATCAAGAAAGAGTTTTGCCGCATCAACGTCAACCACGACGGCAACCTGGAAGTGGCTATCGAAAACAAGTTTGAGCACAAGGACGAGGACAAGAAGGAACACTACATCCGTCGCGAGTTCAGCTACTCCAACTACCAACAGACCTACGCGCTCCCCGAGAACGTAGTGAAAGAAAAAATCACCGCTAAGGTCGAGAACGGCGTGCTCTCCATCACCATGCCTAAGCTGACCAAAGAGGACGAGAAGAAGACCCAACTGCAGATTGAAGTGAAATAACGCACTCTGCCGCAGCCGCAGGGACCGTGTACCACACGCCCCGCACGGCTGACAACCCAGGCGGGGCGACACAGACCTACACAACCAGGCTGTGCCGCCCCGCTTTTTTTTGTCTATAATGTGTTGCGTTTTGTTACAAAAAATGACAAATTAAGTGACAGGTGATGTGACAGGTCGGGTGCTAACAATCGTAATTCTTTGTTGGAAATGACGTGCCATTGACCAGAAATTACTACATTTGTGGGTTGTAACGGATTCGCCAAACAGCAACGACAAGACTCTAGTACTTCTGGTTAGGAACTCACTAGCTGCAACTAGAGAAATAACCATTGGAGGAATAGTTCGCAAGGTCGGAAAACAAATAGAAATAACATCAAACATGTCAAAAGACAAAGCAACATTCTCATTGTTTGATTTTTGTAAAAAGAAAGCAGACAAAGTGCAGATATATGGAGAAGAGACGCTTGATGAAAACGGGAAAATTATTCCGTTCATTGAACAAGCGGCTCTTATGACGCATTATTTGCAATTACGCAATAAAAATATAGAACTGCCTTATGCGTCACAAGCGGAGCGCATTCTAAACTTATGGTATGAATTTGTAAAAGGGGAAAATAGCAAAAAGAATAGTGGAATAGTAGCAGAGTCTGCTGCAGGCATTCAAACGTATCTTTTCCCTGACTTATTTCAGGCTCCTTTTCAGGCTCCTGCCAATCCGAAGTTTACATTCATAGACTTGTTCGCTGGCATTGGCGGCTTCAGAATGGCGTTTCAAAATCTTGGCGGCGAATGTGTTTTTTCTTCAGAATGGGATGAGCAGGCGAAGAAAACGTATTATGCAAATTATGGCGATGTTCCATTTGGCGACATTACAAAAGAAAGTACAAAAAACAAAATCCCTAAAGGTTTTGACATACTCTGTGCAGGTTTCCCTTGCCAGGCATTCTCCTTAGCGGGCAAACGATTGGGATTTGAGGAAACCCGAGGAACACTATTCTTCGATGTTGCTGAGATATTGCGCCGTTATCAGCCAAAGGCCTTTTTTCTTGAAAACGTAAAGGGATTGATGATACACGACAAGGGAAAGACATTAAAAACGATACTTAATACTTTGGATGAAGTCGGCTATATAGTGCCCGATCCTCAGCTTGTTAATGCGATGTACTTTGGAGTGCCACAGCATCGTGAAAGGATCTATATAGTGGGATTCAGAAAGGATTTAGGC
>CAVGQS010000117.1:0-7962 GCA_963631415.1 Lactococcus garvieae
GAGGCTGAGAGCACTGTTGCTGACGGCGCTATCTACACCATCAGCGGCCAGCAGGTAGCTGCTCCTGCAAAGGGTCAGATCTACATCGTTAACGGCAAGAAGGTGAAGTTCTAATTCACGATCCCTAAGCTGTTTGCAAAAACAGATTAGATAAAACGCAAAAAGCTCCGCAAACACTCGGTTTGCGGAGCTTTTTTTCGTATTTTTGCAGTCGCCATCGTCCACCTTAGGGCGAGGCTCTGACTTATGACATTACAGCAACTCTATGAAGTGTTCCTGGCTCACCCCGTTGTCACTACCGACAGCCGTGACTGCCCGGACAATTCCCTTTTCTTTGCCCTCAAGGGCGAGTCGTTTGACGGCAACAAGTTCGCCGCCGCTGCTCTCGACAAGGGCTGCGCCTACGCCGTGGTCGACGAGGCGGAGTACGCCATTGCCGGCGACGACAGGTATGTCCTCGTGCCCGACGTTCTCAAGACGCTGCAAGACCTGGCGCACCTCCACCGCATGCACTTCCGCGGTCCCGTCATCGAGATAACCGGCACCAACGGCAAGACCACCACCAAGGAACTGGTGAGCGCCGTGCTGTCCGCCAAATACTCGGTGCTCTACACCAAGGGCAACTTCAACAACCATATTGGCGTTCCCAAGACACTGCTCAGCATCAACGACAGCCACGAGATTGCCGTGGTAGAGACGGGCGCCAACCACCCCGGCGAGATAAAGACGCTCGCCGCCATCGTATCGCCCGACTGCGGCCTGATAACCAATGTGGGCAGGGCGCACCTGGAGGGCTTCGGCTCTTTTGAGGGCGTCATCAAGACGAAGGCGGAGCTCTACGACAACCTGCGCGCCAACCCCAAGGGCTTCGTGTTTCTCAACGCCGACAACAGCATCCTCGCCAAGGAGGCGGCAGGTCTCAAGGCCGTCAGCTACGGCAAGCCCGGCCACGGCTATGAGGTGGAGGGCGAAGTGGTGGAGTGCAATCCGTTCCTCAAACTGAGGTGGCGCGCCAAAGGCGGCGACGGGAAGTGGCACGAGGTGCAGACACACCTTGTGGGCTCCTACAATGTCGACAACGCCCTGGCGGCGGTGTGCGTGGGCCTGCACTTTGGCGTGACGCCCGAAGGCGCCGACCAAGCACTCGCCAACTACGAGCCCACCAACAGCCGTTCGGAACTGCGCAAGACCAGTCGCAACACTCTCGTGGTGGACGCCTACAACGCCAATCCCTCGAGCATGAATGCCGCGCTGGAGAACTTCGCGCTGATGAAGACCGACGGTCAGACGAGCAAGATGCTCATACTTGGCGACATGAAGGAACTGGGCGCCACGTCAGACGAGGAGCACGCCAAGGTCATCTCCGACCTGCAGCGCCTCGGCTTCAGCGACGTGTGGCTTGTGGGCGAAAATTTCAGCCGTCAAGCCTCGCCGTTCCCTATATATAATAATGTAGAAGAGGTAAAGGAGCAACTTCGCCAAAATCCCGTCAGCGGCAAGCTGATACTGATTAAGGGCAGCAACTCCACGCGCCTCTACCAGTTGCCCGAACTGCTGTAGAGGCAGGGCTATATGTTGTAGCGGCAGCGCAAAAGCGGAACAGCCCCTACAAAAGCGGAACAATCCCTACAACAAAAGCGAGACTGCCCCTACAAGTTGTAGCAGCCGCAAAAACGTGGCTGTTGTCGCTATAGCAAAATATGTCGCTATGCTCCGCTAAATATTGGGCAGCGACATGCCGTTGATTTTGCGGTAGAGATCGAGTGCGTAGACATCTGTCATGCCCGTGATATAGTCGAGCACGCCCATGAGCCGTCCGTGGATGGTGGGCGCATTGACCTGATACTGCGACGGCACTCGGTTGATGAGCAGTTTGGAGTACGCCTTGTCGGGTTCCTCTATGGCGTCGGTAAACAGCTCGAGCAGCGTGTCGATGATGCGGTAGCCCGCCAGCTCTATGTCGAGCACCTCGCGCGAGCGGTAGACGTGGGCGAAGGCGTAGTCTGAAATCTGCTTCATCGCCTCAAACATGCGCGGCTCCATGTGCTTGACGAGCGAGCCCTCAAATTCCCCCTCCAGAATCTTGTCTTCGTTGTCCACAAACACCCTCACGCACTCTTGCTCTATGGCGTTGATGACGCACGACCTGATGTAGATGATGCGCTCGTGCGGGTCGGTGACGTTGGGGTAGGAGTTTTCGATTGTCTCTCGTTGCGCTGGTTCGAAAAAGTTGAGCAGCAGTTCGCGCGTCTTTTCGGCTGTGACGAGGTGCAGCTTGTAGGCGTCCTCTATGTCCATTATCTCATAGCAGATATCGTCGGCTGCCTCCACGAAGTACGCCAGCGGATAGCGCGCGTATCTCATGCGGTAGCCGTCGTCCTCGAAGCACTTGAGTCCCAAGTGGTGCGCCACCTGCCGGTATATGTCCAGTTCGCTCTCGAAGAATCCGAACTTGTTCTTCTTCTCGCACATCACGGAGCTGTGCGGGTATTTCACAATCGAGGCCAGCGTGCTGTAGGTCATCACGTAGCCGCCCTCGCGCCGTCCCTCATACTGGTGAGTCAAGAGCCTGAAGGCGTTGGCGTTACCGTCATAGCGTATGATGTCGTTCCACAAGATGTCGGCGCGCTCTGCCCCCACTTCGTCTTCCAGCATTTTGCGGAAGCGCAGTCCCTTGCCCTCGCTGAAGAAGGTGGCTATGGCCTTCTCGCCCGAGTGGCCGAAGGGCGGGTTGCCCAGGTCGTGGGCGAGGCATGCCGTAGACGTGATGGTGCCCAGCTGCGAGAGCTGCTTCTCCTCCAGTTCGGGGTGCCGCTCCATCAGCCGGCGCGCCGCGTCGTTGCCCAGCGAGCGCCCCACGCTTGCCACTTCGAGGCTGTGCGTCAGGCGGTTGTGTACGAAGATGCTGCCCGGCAGCGGGAAGACCTGCGTCTTGTTCTGCAGGCGGCGGAAGGGCGAGGAGAAGATGAGTCTGTCGTAGTCTCGTTGGAATACGGAGCGGTATTCAGCCAGGTCGCCGTGCTTGTCTTCGTGGCCGAAGCGCTTGGTGCTGACCAGCTTTGACCACTCCATCTTTTGCGTTTGTTTCATGATCGGAGTCTTGTAGTGCAAAAGTAAGTTATTTTTCCGCTCCGTGCCGAAAGCATTGTCTTGAAAATTTGGTTTACCTATAGGATTGTGCTAAATTTGTAACTTAAAATTGAAGCAGCATGACAGTTAGTGTGAAAATCATAAACAAATCGCGCCACCAGCTCCCGGAGTACGCTACGCCCCAGAGCGCCGGCGTGGATTTGCGCGCCAACATCGACGCCCCGATAGTAATTCGTCCGCTCGGCAGGGCACTGGTGCCCACGGGCCTCTACATGGCTCTGCCCGACGGCTACGAGGCGCAGGTGCGCCCCCGCTCAGGCCTTGCCATCAAGCAGGGACTTACCGTGCTCAACACCCCCGGCACCATCGACGCCGATTACCGCGGCGAGATTGGCGTGATATTGGTCAACCTCTCCGACGCTGAGGTGACCGTCAACGACGGCGACCGCATCGCCCAGATGGTTGTCAATAAGTATGAGCGCGTGGACTTCGAACAGGTTGAGACCCTCGACGCCACGGAGCGCGGCGCAGGCGGCTTTGGCCACACCGGCGTCTGACCGCTGCACAATATTTTTCAGGAAACGATGTCATTCAACGGAGCAATAATGAAGGCGGCCATCGTGCTGGTCCTTGCCCTTTTTGCAGTGAGCAAGGCGGGCAAGGCGGAGAACGCGCCCGCCGACGAGCGGACGCTGCGCAAGTACCGCGCCCTCTACCTCGAGGCGGTGTGCCAGCGCGAGGCGGGCAACGACGTGGCGTGCTTCCGACTGCTCGAGCGCGCCAACAGGCTCAACCCCAACGGCGCCGAAGCCCTCTTCGACATGGCGCAGTTTGCCGAGACCCACGCTCTCGACCTGCCCGTGGTGGCCTATCTGGAAAAGGCTCACGCCCTCTGCCCCGACAACAAGAAATACTTCTTTGAACTCAGCAACGCCCTCCTCGCTACCAACGACGACAGGGGCGTGGACATGGCCAAGTCGCTGCTGTCCGACGAGCTCTATCGCGAAAAGGCCTTTGCGCTCCTCTGCTCCTACTATGAGGCGAAGGGCGACTACGACCGCCTCTGCGCCACCCTCGACCAGTGGCGCCCCATCAGGGACGACGACGAACTGCTCTCCACCCAGAAACTGCGCGCCTCCATCAACATGGGGCACCTGCAGGAGGCGCTCCTCATTGCCGACACCCTCATAGCCCGCACCCCCGGCCACAACGCGGAGTACGTCATAGCCAAGGGCGAGGCGCTGCTCGGACTCGGCAGGACCGACGAGGTGCTCAATATCATCAAGCAAGTAGAACTGGACGAGGACACGCGGGGCAACGCAAACATACTGCTCTACAAGTACGCCCTCGCCACCAAGAACCAGGAGGTGGAAAACACGGCGCTCAAGAACCTCGTGCTCGACACCTCGATGCCCGTGCAGACCCGCGTGGCGGCGCTGCGCAACTACCTCGACAAGTTTCCGCCGCAGGAGAAGAAGCTCAGGCGCGACTCGCTCATCAGCCAACTGCTGCCCTTGCAGGAAGAAGACGCCACCCTCTACGGCGTCATCTCGTCGCAGATGCTCAACGAAAACACGCCCGACTCGCTTATGGTGCCCATCTTCAACAAGATGCTCGACATCAATCCCTCCGACGAGTACTCGCGCCTCTGCCTCATGCAGAACGCATTGTCCAAACACGACTACACCGAACTGAAGCGACTCAGCACCGACGGACTGAAGGAAAACGCACGCCACCCGCTCTTCTACTTCTATGCCGGAGCCGTCTTGCAGATAGAGAAGGACGACCAGGGCGCGCTCGACATGTATGCCCGCGGCCTGAAGTTCATCAACGCTGACACCCACACCGAACTCGTGTCGAGCTACTACTCAGCCTACGCCGACGCCCTCCACAAGGTGGGGCGCAAGGACGAGGCCTACGTGATGTATGACTCGGCGCTCGTCTACAACGGCAACAACATAATGTGCCTCAACAACTACGCCTACTTCCTCTCGCTCGACGAAACCAACCTCGACAAGGCGCGCCAGATGAGCGCCAAGACCCTTGAGCAGGAGCCCGAGGAGCCCACCTATCTCGACACCTACGCCTGGATTCTCTTCCTGCAGGGCAACTACGTGGAGGCGCGCAAGTACATCGACAAGGCACTCAAGTTCACCGAAAATCCCGACGACCCCGACAACGTGAGCCTCGTGGACCACGCCGGCGACATATACTACCACCTGGGCTTCACCGACAAGGCGGCGGACTACTGGAGGCGAGCCGCCAAGATGGACCCCTCGTCGGCACTGATTAAGAAGAAAGCGCAAAGCCGCAGATACTATAAGGAATAGCTACAATATAAGGAATAGCTACAATGAAAAGAACAACCACAAACAATAGCGTAAGAAAAACCTGCAGCGCAGCCCGCATGGCTGTTGTCGGCCTGATGCTCGCCGGCACCATGCTGCTCCACTCCTGCAGCACCACCAAGAGCGTGCAGGGCGTGACCTCCGCAACCCAACTGAGCACCGAGGACCGCTACAAGCAGCGCGTCTTCAACAACGCCTGCTCCGCCAAGGCCCTGACAGCCAAGATGAAACTCGACCTCACGGTGGGCGGCAAGGACATCTCGCTCTCCGGCAACCTCAGGATGAAGCGCGGCGACGTCATCCAGATGTCGCTGACCTTCCCCATCGTGGGCGAGGTGGGCAGGATGGAGTTCACTCCCGAATACGTGCTCATTGTAGACCGTATCAACAACCGCTACGTCAAGGCGGCTTACAGCAAGATTGACTTCCTGCGCGCGTCCAGCCTCGACTTCAGCGCACTGGAGTCCGTGTTCTGGAACGAGGTGTTCTATCCCGGTGCCAAGGCAGCCGACAAGGCGGAGGAGTTCACCGTCTCGTCAGCCGGCTCCCACACGCTGCTAAGCCTCGCCACCGCCCCCAAGCTCGACTACGCCTTCCTCACCCTCACGGAGAGCGCGCTGCTCGACCGCACCACGGTGACGTCTAAGAACCTCGCCGACAAGAGCGCCCTGACCTGCATCTACGGCGACTTCGTCAAGTTCGGCAAGGGCAAGTTCCCCTCTACCGTCAAGCTGTCGTTCACCGGCGACAAGCAGAGCTGCGGACTCGACATGACGCTCAGCTCGCTCACCGAGTCCGCCGACTGGAACAGCCGCACCACGCTGTCGTCTAAATATAAGGAGATGGACGCAGAGAGCCTGCTCAAGAACCTCGTGCCCTAATCCCCAAAATACAACATCCGCAGTGAACAGTTTACTGAAAATATTATTCTTGCTGCTGGCGCTCGGACTGACGGCGCCCGTAGCCACCGCCCAGAAGAGCAGGACACGCAGCACGGCTACGCAGAAGAAATCCACCGCCAAGAAGTCTAAGTCCACAACCAGGACCAAGAAGGTGGCAGCCAAGGCCGACAACACCAGCGTCAGCTCGCTGAAGTCCAAACGCAATGCGCTGCAGAAGAAAATCAACAACTCGCAGAGCGAACTCAAGCGCACCAACAAGGACGTCAAAATCCGCCTGCAGCAACTCAAGGAGATAAACGGACAGATAGACCTCCACCAGCAGAACATAGGGCGCATCAAGGGGAAAATTGATTCCGTAAACACCAACATCGGAAATCTGGAAAGCGAACTCAAGACGCTCATGGCGCAGCTCAGGGAGTGCAAGAAGAAGTACGCGCGCTCCATGCTCTACATCTACCAAAACCGCAAGGTGACCAACAAGCTGCTCTTCCTCCTCTCCGCCTCAGACTTCACCCAGATGGCGCGCCGCTACAGGTACGTCAAGGAGTACTCCAAGTATCTGCGCGTGCAGGGCGAACTGATGCAGCGCAAGCAGAAAGAGATAGAAAGCGCCAAGGCCAGCCTCGCCGAGGAGCGACAGCGCCACACCGTCCTGCTCAACACCGAGCAGGAGGAAAACCGACTGCTCGCCGCCAAGCAGACAGAGCAGAAGACCGCCGTAGACGGGCTCCAGAAGAAACAGCGCAACCTCGAACAGGTGCTCGCCAACGACCGCAAGGAGATGGCGCAGCTCAACGCCAAGATAGACTACTACGTGAAACTCGCCATCGAGCAGGAGCGCAAACGCCGCGAAGAGGCCGAGCGCAAACGCAAGGAACTCGCCGAGCGACAGGCTCGCGAGGCGGCAGAGCGCAAGCGCCAGCAGGCGGCAGCCAAGAATGAGAAGAACGCGTCAGCGCCCAAGCAGTCCTCGCGCAGCAGTAGCGCGGAGCCCGAAGCCCCGGCGCCCAGATACATGCCCAACGACAAGGAGTATGCCCTGACCAACAACTTCGCTTCCAACCGCGGACGCCTGCCCATGCCCATCACCGGCTCTTACGTCATCTCCACCCACTACGGCAGCTACACCATGCCCGGCACCAACGTGCGCCTCGACAGCAAGGGCATCAACCTCACCGGCAAGGCCGGCGCCAAGGCCCGCTGCATCTTCGACGGCGAGGTGGCGGCAGTCTTCAGCGCCGGAGGCATGCGCAACGTGATGGTGCGCCACGGCTCCTATATCTCCATCTACTGCAACCTCGTCTCCGTCAGCGTGAGCCAGGGCCAGAGAGTCTCAACTCGCCAGACGCTCGGCACCGTAGCCGCCGACGCCTCAGGCAAGCCCAACCTCCACTTCCAGCTCCGCAAGGAGTCCGCCACGCTCAACCCCGAGTCGTGGCTGGCAAGATGACATGCGCCCCCTCAGGAACAGCTAAACCCCAAAACGACATAACACATACAAATCCGCAGTCCCAACCAACAGGACTGCGGATTTTTTTTTGCCCTGACAATCCCCATCAGCATTTAGGAGTTTTTTGTGCGGACTTAAAAAAAAATTATGCGGACTTAAAAAATTTTCGTGC
>CAVGQS010000118.1:0-7854 GCA_963631415.1 Lactococcus garvieae
AAGTCCGCACGAAATTTTTTTAAGTCCGCATAAAAATTTTTTAAGTCCGCACAAAGAACTCTTTAGTTCCTTCTTGACGAACCGGTCGGAAATTCCGACAGGCTGAACCTTCCGCCAGTTCGCCATCCTCGTAGATGTGCTTTATGTGCCCCTCAACATAAAACATAGGGCGCAAAACTCAGAGCGTGCTTTGTGGAGGGGCTGCGGGGTTGCGGCATTGGATTTTTTCGGGATTTTATTGCGAAAATATTTGGACGAAGCGAAAACAAATCATTAACTTTGTGGTTAAAAGGTGCGATACGGGGCAAGCTTGCGGCCGTGTCAGTCAGGAAGTTACAATTACAAAAAACATAAAAACAACAGTATGCAAATCGCTTCGGACATCACACTACAAGAGTTGCTTGACAGCGGTCTGATTTCGCAAAGGACCTACAATGCCCTGCTCCATGCCGGCATGGTGACGATGAAGGACGTGTGGAACTATGCCGAGCCGCCTGCCAGACTGATGGAGCTGAAAGGGCTTGGCAAAAAATCCTATACGGAGTTAGAGCCATTGCTCAAAGACGGACAAGACTCGCAACCGGACAATGCGCCTCAAAGCCAGAAAACAGCAGAAGCGAAATTTGCCCTGCTGGGCGACGCCGTCGGGAGCATGCTGACGGAGGCATACGACGACCTCTCCACGGATGACAACAAGGTGGCAAGCGTCTTCAAAACCCGTTACCCGTCGGTGAAGGAATTGCACAGCGCAGTGATGGGCAAGGGGATTGGCATAATAGAGACTGCGAGAAGGCTGTCTATGGATGAGAACATAGAACTTCGCAAGATGCATGCCCGCTACCTGGAGGACGCGACAAGCAGGATGGCGGCCGCAGAAAATTCAGACCTCGACACGTATCAGAAATACTGTTCAACGCTTAAGGAACTGCAAGACAGGCTGGAGGAATTCAGCTATCGGGACAAGGTTGAGCTTTTCATCTCGGATGTCGCACGCGACTTCTTTCAGCATGTTTATGAGCAAATGCGAGAGACGCAGTTGAACACGCTATCTAAGAATTTCGCCAGACGCGCGGCACCGGAGTTCAAAGATCTTGCACAATACTTCGACGCTCCCCAGTCAGAATACTGGAAGCTTTGCCCTGGCCAAAGCATGACGAAGACGTTGGGGAGGCTGTACATCTTCAATCAAAAGCTAAAGGAAATATTTGACCGGGATTGGCAGAAGAGCGACGACGAGCTGCGCTTGGGAACGGTCAAAATAGAATATCCGTATCTGGACAACGAGCAGAGCGTGGTGGTGATGGAGCACTGGCGCGACTACGGAACGCTTCCGATGTTCTTCTTGTTGTACAGCTACATGCGTGTCTCCAAGGGCTGGAAGGACAGGATTTTCTGTATGCGGTATGGAATCTACGATGAAGAAGAGCGCAGTCTGGATGAGCTGTCAGAAACAACGGGCCGTTCGCGAGAGAGAGTACGCCAGATTGTGCTGGAAGGATTGGACGTTCACAAAACGAAACTGTTCGAGTGGAGGGCGTGGAAAAGTTACTATAAATTGTTGTCGCTTCCTTACATTACCGCTGAAACGGAAGAGTATCAACGACTGAAAAATCGCGAACACCTAAGCTATGACTTCCGCGTGTTTGCCCGGCTGATGCAGCTGGTGGGCGAGCGTAATTGTTCCGGAGAAATAGTGGGCAGCAATGGTGAGGTTGAATTTCGCACGTTCCGCCAGCAGTTTGAAACCGAACTTATTGACGGCGTGGCCATCGTGATTAACCGCGAGGAGATGCCATCCATAAATCTTGGGAAGAGCGTCGACACACTAAAGGAGACGATTTCGTCGCGACACTCAAGCGACACGTTCCTTGGCGTGGAAGAACTACTCCCCCCGATGACAGACAGAGAGCATGAAGAAGCCGTAAAACTTATGGTTTACGTCATCAAGAATGTCTTGAAATTGGAATTGGACGAGCGCAACCATATCCTTATCAAGAAGAATTATATTGACGTGGAAGAAGAGCTGTACGCCTTTCTTGCTCAGAAAGGCGAGCCCATGTCGCTTAGAGAGCTCTTTATTGCGTTCAAGGAAAAATATCCAGAGCACAGATACACCGACCCGAAAAGCATACTGCACTATTTGCTGCACCATCCGGGCATAAGGCCAGTTGGAAAAACCTCGCACTACGGTTTGAGCACGTGGAACAAATACTATGGCACCATACGCGGCTTGCTGCTGGACATGCTGGAAGCGTCGGACGAGCCAGTGCATATTGACGTGCTGCACAACCACGTGACTGAACATTTTCCAAACGCATCCTCGTCAAGCGTGTCAACAACAATGCAGAACGACGTCAAGAGGCGCTTTGTGCAGTTTGAGGACAGGTATTTCGGATTGCGCGCAAAAGTGTATGACGAGAAATGGAAGAAGTACGAGTCGCCACGGCAAAGTTTCGGCGACCGGCTGGCTGCGTTCCGCAATTTTGTGGACACCCACGAGCGCTTTCCCATCAACGGAAGCAACGAGGAGGAAGCGGCGATGTGCCGTTGGCTCAACAATTCGCATCACGGAAATATAAAAGAGAAAGACAGAGAACAACTCGAGGCCACGCTCAAAGGCTATGAGGAAAAATTCATACCGCGCACCTATACAGAGACCAAGTGCCGCAACAAGTGCCGCGAATACAAGGAGTACGTCGATAGTCACGGTTCCCTTCCTACCGCTACGGAAGGGAGAGAACTCTACACTTGGCTGATACGTTCAAGAAAGAATTACAGCAGCTACTTGGACTATAAGCGGAAGTACCTGACAGACTTGTTTGAATACATTGCCAATTCAGGATTTGAGCTTCCATAGGGGGAAGCCTACCTAAAAAGCCTATCCCAAAAACCTACCCCAACCCCTCCCTAAAGAGGAGGGGCTGTGTGCTGTTGCTCTGGTTTTTGTCCCGGAATTGTTTCGGTGGCGGCAGGCGGGCGGGCAAGGTCGTGGCTATCGCTGAATAGTTACCGGGCTGGGCGGCATGGTTAAAAAAAGTTAAGGGTTAAACCACGGGCGGCGTGGGGGTATCTAAAAAGCAGAAACACGACACACTCATAGTCCACACACTCAAGATGAAAAGACTCTACACTCTGATCGCCATACTGTGCACTGCGGTCGCAGCGATGGCAGACAACTACACGGTTTCAGGCAAGATTATCGACAAGCAGACCAACCAGCCCATTCCGGGCGTGGGCATCAGCCTGCTCAAGACCGACAGCTCCCACGTGACGGGCATGGCCACGAGCGACCTGGGCATCTTCATCATAAAGACCGAGAAGCCCGGCAGCTATATCGTCAAGATTTCGTCGGTGGGCTACAAGACCTTGTTCCGCAACATCACCCTCTCGGCAGAGAAGAAGAGCGCGGCGCTGGGCACCATGTCGATTGACGCCAACGACATCACGCTGCAGGGAGCCACGGTGACCGCCAAGGCTGCCAAGATGGAGATAAAGGGCGACACCTTCATGTATAACGCCTCGGCCTACCGTGTGCCGGAGGGCGCCTATCTGGAGAGCCTGATAGACCAGTTGCCGGGTGTGGAGATTGACGACAACGGCGGCATCACCATCAACGGAAAGACGGTGAGCCAGATACGTGTGGACGGCAAGGACTTCTTCAAGGGCGACAACAGCGTGGCCATGAAGAACCTGCCCGCCGACTACGTCAAGAAGGTGAAGGCTTATGAGAAGAAAAGCGACTACACCGAGCAGACGGGCATCGACGACGGCAACGAGGAGACGGTGCTCGACCTGGAACTGAAGCAGAAGATAAAGAGGGCGTGGAACGGCAACATTGACCTCGCCATCGGCAACAAGGACCGCTACTCGGGCCAGGCCTTCGGCGTAGGGTTCACCGACCAGAGCCGCATAGCCCTCTTCGGCAACGCCAACAACGTGAACAACCGCGGCTTCGGGCGCAGGGGCGGAGGCAACGACGGACTGACCGCCAGCAAGGGACTCGGCACCAACCTCTATTGGGACAACGGCAAGAAGAGCCTGCAGAAGGGCTACTTTGAGATAGGCGGCGACGTGAGGTTCAACTACTCAGGCACCGACCGCAGCAGTTCGACAAACTCCGAGTCGTTCTACTCCACCAGCAAGAGCAGCTTCTCTAACAGAAGCAGCAAGTCGCGCGGCAGCAGCAACGGCTTCAACACCAACCTCAACTTGAAGTGGAATCCCGACTCGATGACTACCCTGCAGTTCAGACCTACCTTCAGCTACAGCAAGAGCGACAGCCGCTCCACCAGCCAGTCAGCCACCTTCAACGACGATCCCTACGACCTGGTGAGCAGTCCGCTCGACTCCATCTTCCGCAACAGCAGCGACCCGCTCGATGCCGACGCGCAGCTGAGGCAGATAGCCGTGAACCGCAACAGCAGCAGGTCGACCTCTGAGTCGTCGAACCACAACTTCGGGGGCGAGCTGAACCTGACGCGCAGGCTCAACACCAAGGGGCGCACCCTCTCGCTGAACCTGAGGGGAAACTACTCGAAGAGCACCAGCACCTCCTACAGCCTCTCCGACATCTACTACTACCAGACCGGCAAGCGCACCTTCAACAACCAGTACAGCTCGTCGCCCTCCAAGAACTGGAACTACTCGGCACGGCTGAGCTACTCGGAGCCCATCGTCAAGAACGTGTTCTTCCAGGCATCCTACGGCTACGAGCACCGCTTCCAGGACCAGAACCGCAACCTCTACCAGCTTGACTCGCTCGACGGCTTCGGCCACAACGGCATAGCGCCGCTCTACGAGTTTGGCTACCTGCCCTCCAGCGACTCGCTCGAGATGGCCAAGAACCTCTTCAACAGCCGCTACGCCACCTACCACGACGACATCCACTCCGTCAACCTGGGCTTCCGCCTCGTAAACTCCACCATGAACTTCAGCGCCGGCGTAGACCTCCAGCCGCAGCGCACCAAGCTCAACTACCAGAAGGGCGACCTCGACACGGTGGTGGTGCGCAACGTGTTCCACGCCTCGCCCTACGTCTTCATGAGGTATAACCTCACCAAGCGCCGCCGCATAGACTTCCGCTACAACGGCTCGTCGTCAGAACCGAGCATGACCAACCTGCTCGACATAACCGACACCTCCGACCCGCTCCACATCACCAAGGGCAATCCCGGACTGAAACCCTCGTGGTCCAACAACCTCAGAGCCGAATACGACGACTACTTCCAGTCTTCGTTTACCTCAATAAATGCAGACATCAACTACAGCAACACGCTCAACAGCATCTCCAATGCCGTGGTCTACGACGAGGTGACCGGTGTGAGCACCACGCGCCCGGAAAACATCAACGGCAACTGGAACATGCGCCTGGGCGGCGGCTTCAACACCTCGTTTAGCGAAGACAGCCCATTCAGCCTGTCAAACCGCATAAACTACCGCTACACCAACAGCGTGGGCTTCGTGAGCCTCAACAACGCCAACAGCCAGAAGAGCACCACGCGCAGCAGCAACATCTCTGACCGCCTGAAGGCCTCCTTCCGCACTGGCCTCTTCGAACTGAGCGTCAACGGCAGCATCAACTACCAGCACTCGTCAAACAGGCTGCAGTCGCAAGCCAACCTCAACACCTGCAGCTTCTCCTACGGCGGCAACATTCAGTATACCTCCGATTTCGGACTGGGCATCTCCACCAACATAGGCATGGAGTCGCGCCGCGGCTACGCCGACGCCTCGATGAACACCAACGAACTGATATGGAACGCGCAGCTCTCGCAGTCGTTCCTCAAGGGCAAGAGCGCCGTGGTGACACTGCAGATCTACGACATACTGCACCGCCGCAGCAACGTGAGCCGCAGCATCTCGGCATACAGCCGCACCGACAGCCGCACCAACTCCATCAACAGCTACTTCATGCTGCACTTCATCTACAAGTTCAGGATGTTTGACGGCGAGAAAGGCCGCATCAAGTCAGACCGCAAGCGCGACGACGACCGTCCGGGCGACGGCAAGCGTCCCGAAGGCGAGCCCCCAATGCGTCCGGGCGGATTCGGCGGGCCTGGCGGCGGTGGACCTGGCGGCGGCGGTCCTGGCGGACCGATGTAAGGCCGCCAAGGCCAGAGAGAGCACGCGCTGACAGCAGCCGCGCCCCGAGCCAAGACAAAACAAAACGACGCCCTAAACTTTGGCTGCAATCGTCAAAGTTTAGGGCGTTGCTCTGCCTCAAATCCAACTGATTTGCGTATATTTGCAAACTCAACGGGAGGGACACGCCGACGGCCAAGCGCCCGGGCGCCGCTCCCCTATTTGCCAACCACGGCGACACCCATTAGGCTAATACTAAAATGAACACACTCACCATAAGACTGAGCAGGCAGCGCATCATCTTCTGCACCTACAACAGGCTGGTAGACCGCATGCCCGACTACGAGGTGTACGGCAACGACCCGGGCATCTCCCTCAACGCCAACATACACAAGGCCATCAGGACCTCCACGCTGGCGCAGGAGGCCTACGACACCGTAGAGGTCTACTGCACAGAGCCCACCACGCTGGTGCCACTGCGCGAATTTGAGGAGGAATACGCCGCCGACATATTTTTCTTCAACTACCCGTCACTCAAGCAGAGCAACAAGGTGTTCTACGACGCGCTGCCCTACCTCAACGCCATACTGGTCTTTTCGCTCGACAAGGGCGTGTGCCACTCGCTGCGCGAGGCATACCCCCAGGCCAGGTTCCACTCCACGCTGACCTCGCTCGTCCTGCAGCACGCCTCGCGCTACCCCTTCCAAGCCACCGGGCCGCGCCTCTACTGCTACGCCAACGAAGACAAGCTGACGCTCACCGTCATCAAGGACGGCCAGATAAACTTCATGAACACCTATACGCTCCACCACTCCGCCGACGCCCTCTACTACATAGCCAGCGTGGCGAAGATGCATGGAGTGGCGACAAGCGGCGAGAACCTGCTCGTGTGCGGCGACAAAGACCTGGCGGCCGACATTGCCGGCAACCTCGGCAAGATAGGGCGCAACGGCTTCCTCATGAAAGATGCCGAGGAGCTGAGCCACCACCCGCTGTCAGAAATAGAGCAGTTTCCCTACGACTTCAAGGTGCTGCTGCTCAAGGCGTTCTAACCGCAGCGCCACACACACCAAACAACACCGCGCATGAGGGCAATCACAGGCAAATACAAAGGCAGGCACTTCAAGGTGCCCACAACATTCAAGGCAAGGCCCACCACCGACTTTGCCAAGGAGAACCTGTTCAACGTGCTCAAGGCCTACATAGACTTTGAGGACCTCACCGCCCTCGACCTCTTCGGCGGCACCGGCAGCATCACTCTCGAACTGCTGTCGAGGAGCGCCGCCAAAGTCGTCTGCGTGGAGAAAGACCCCCAGCACCACTCCTTCATCAGGCAAATGTTCAAGGCGCTCGACGACCCCAACGCCATAGTGCTCAGGGGCGACGCCCTCAAATATGTCAGCAAAGCCAAAGAACCCTTCGACTTCATCTTTGCCGACCCGCCCTACGCCCTGCCCGCTCTGGCGCAGCTGCCCGACATGGTCACCGGCTCCGCGCTGATGCGCGAAGGCACCGTCTTCGTCCTTGAGCACGGCAAGAACTACGACTTCTCCGCCCACCCCCTCTTTGTGGAGCACCGCGCCTACGGCAGCGTCAATTTCTCTATATTCAGGAAATAGCCGGCGAGGGACAGACTTTTGCAACTCTTCTGATTTTTACCATTGCTGTCCGCTAAAACTCAAGCGAACAACCTATTATAAACAATTGCTGTCCGCCCCCCCCTCCCGAAACTACAAGACTCTTACCAAATCCGCAACCCCAACCACCGGGGCT
>CAVGQS010000119.1:0-7656 GCA_963631415.1 Lactococcus garvieae
CAGCGTTTCCCCCGAGATTTTTTCGTTAAGTCCGCATAAAATTTTTTTAAGTCCTACTTTTCAATCGCTAAAGTACTACTTAAAAATTCTTTAGTGCACGCCAGACGTAACGCACTGAAAATGAGACGCACACGAATTGCGCGAATTTTCACGAAAAGGGTTTTTTGGGGGCGGGAGGTTCATGGGGAGCCCTGCCCACCAAACAAAAAAACGCCCGAAGCCGTGCGAGAGCGTGCTTCGGGCGTTTTTTTGTGGATTTATTGTCTTGCTGATGTGCCGAGAGAGGTGCTGACTCTTGGCTTTCAGCAGCGATTTTTTGGGGTGGCGTGCCGTGCTACTTGCTGAGTTTCCAGGTGGCGCCGTCCTTGGTGTCCTTCACCTCAAAGCCGAGGGCGGCGAGGCGGTCGCGTATGAGGTCGCTGGTGGCCCAGTCCTTGTTGGCCTTGGCCTTGGCGCGGGTCTCGAGCAGGAGGTCTACCGCTGCCGAGAAGGCCTCTTCGCGCGAGGAGCTGCCGTCGGCCTCGGGCTTGAGTCCGAGTATGTCGCAGGCGAAGGTGTGGAACACGTCCTTCAGGCTCTCCAGTGCCTCAGCGGAGATGGTCTGCTGGTGGTCGGCTATCTGGTTGATGGTGCGGCAGGCGTCGAAGAGGTGGCTGATTACGATGGGCGTGTTGAGGTCGTCGTTCATCGCGTCGTAGCACTTCTGCCTCAGCTCGCTGGCAAAGTCAGCGTTGACGGTGGCGTTGTCGGCGGGGCTGAGCCTGTCGAGCTGCTTGATGGCGTCGAAGAGTCGCTGCATGCCCTTGCGCGCCGCCTGCAGGGCTTCGTTGGAGAAGTCCACGGTGGAGCGGTAGTGGGCCTGCAGTATGAAGAAGCGTATGGTCATGGGGCTGTAGGCCTCCTGCAGCTTCTCGTGCGAGCCCTCAAAGAACTGTTGCAGGGTGATGAAGTTGTTGTAGGACTTGCCCATCTTCTTGCCCTCTATGGTTATCATGTTGTTGTGCATCCAGTACTTCACCATCTGGCTGCCCTGCGAAGCCACCGCCTGCGCTATCTCGCACTCGTGGTGGGGGAAGACGAGGTCCATGCCGCCGCCGTGGATGTCGAAGTGGCTGCCCAGATACTTGCGCCCCATGGCGGTGCACTCGCAGTGCCAGCCGGGGAAGCCTTCGCTCCATGGCGAGGGCCAGCGCATGATGTGGAGGGGCTGCGCCTTCTTCCACAAGGCGAAGTCCACCTGGTTGTGTTTCTCCTCTTGTCCGTCGAGGGTGCGGCTGTGGTTGATCACGTCGGTGAGGTTGCGGTTGGAGAGCACTCCGTAGTGGTGGTCCTTGTTGTATTTCTCCACGTCGAAGTACACGCTGCCGTTGCTGATGTAGGCGTAGCCGTTGTCCAGTATTTCCTGCACCAGCTGCTCCTGCTCAATGATGTGGCCCGAGGCGTGGGGCTCAATGCTGGGCGGCAGCACGTTGAGGGCGTCCATGGCCTCGTGGAAGCGGTTGGTGTAGTACTGCGCCACCTCCATCGGCTCGAGCTGCTCCAGGCGCGCCTTCTTGGCTATCTTGTCCTCGCCCTCGTCGGCGTCGTGCTCCAAGTGGCCCACGTCGGTGATGTTGCGCACGTAGCGCACCTTGTAGCCCAGGTGGCGCAGGTAGCGGAAGAGGATGTCGAAGGTGATGGCTGGGCGGGCGTGGCCCAGGTGGGCGTCGCCGTATACTGTGGGGCCGCACACGTACATTCCCACGTGCCCCTCATTGATGGGGCGGAAGAGTTCCTTGTTGCGGCTCAGTGTGTTGTAGATCAGTAGTGGTTGCTTTGTTGTCATGTTTATTGTTGTGTTGTTTGTTCCTTATTATAGTTCTTGATGTATATGTCGCGCTGTGGGAAGGGTATCTCTATGTTGTGTTCGTTCAGGGTGTTGTAGACGGTCTCCTTGATGCGGCTCACGATGGCGGCTTTCTCCTCCACCATCACCCAGCATGTGAAGCTGAGGTCGACGCTGTTGTCGCCAAACTCGTCTACCACCACTCCCATGGGCCGCTTGGTGCTTATCACGTCGCGGCCGTCCTTGGTCTTGGCGTGGATGTTGCTCACGGCCTCAATCAATATTTGGCGCACCTGCTCGATGTTGGTGCCGTAGGCCACGCCCACCGGCAGCTTGACGAACTCGTAGCTGTTGTTGCGCGTCAGGTTCTTGAAGTTCTTGCTGAACAGAGCCGAGTTGAGGAATGCCATGACGGAGCCGTCGGCGGTGGTGACAATCTGCGTGCTCTGATAGGTGATGCTCTCCACCTTGCCGCGTATGCCGTCACACTCTATGTAGTCGCCCACCCTGACGCGGCCGCTCATCAGCGAGATGCCGTAGAAGAAGTTTTCGAGCAGGTCCTTCATGGCAAAACCGAGACCGGCTGCCAGACCTGTGCAAACCGTCTCTATCGCGCCAGCCGGAATGTGGAGCATTATCATGCAGATCACTATGTAGCTGCCCCACACCAAGATGCCGATTATGTTGTTGGCAAGCGTGATGTTGGGTTTGTTGCCCGACGTCTTGGAGGTCTTCTTATACTTCTTGTAGAGCGCCTTGAGCAGATAGTTGATGTACTTGAACAAGAACCACAGCGACATGGCCATCACCATCTTCTGCAGCGAGAGCGCTATGACTCCCGGAATGTTGAGGAAGTTGATGAAGAAGACCTCATAGATGGAGCCCGTCAGGTCAAACACGTCGGCCGAGCACCAGATGGACAGGATGATGGACACCACGCCCATCACCGGCACCACCGCCATGTAGATGAAGTCGAAGAACCACGTCCGGTTGATGTAGTCGGCGCGGTTGTCCTTGAGCTTCTTCACAGCCTTGGCGAGGTTCTCTCCGTTGAGTTCGGCCAGCTTGGCGCCCTTGCCCGCCGCTGGCATCAGGCCCTTTATCTTGCCCGCCAGGTAGCGCAGCTCGTAGAGGCCCAGCAGGTGGAACAGGCAGGTGATGGTCTGTATGCCGGTGAGCTGGAAGAGCCACCATATCAGTATCTGCACACCCAGCAGCGTGTAGCCCGCCCACGACGCCACAGTCGAGACGCCCATTATCACTATGGATATCCAGGTGTAGAAGACGTCGCTGCGAGGTATGTTGCGGTGGTTGCGCATCACCACAAACCAGTTCCACACGCTCACCGCCAGCAATACGGGCGGCAGCACCAGGTTGACCAGGTTGTTGGGGATGAAGATGATGCGGCAGGTGATGATGATGAAGCCCATTACCATCACGGGCGTGTAGACCTTGAAGCCGCTCTTTATCTGGTCGCCGTTGAGCCTGATGAGCAGCGACATGAGTATCACGCCTATGAGCCAAGCCAGCTCAATGAGCAGGCTGCTCGCCATCAGTATGAAGTTGTGGTTGCCCATGAAGGTCCTCACCACCGACAGCACCAGCGCGAATATCACCACCGCCGCCACCAGCATGATGCACACCTTCTTCTTCATGAACTCTTCGGTGCGGAACCGCTTGGGCACTACCCACCTCACCACTACTCCGCTCAGCACCGAAGCCACCGCGAGGTAGAATATCACAAACACGGCCAGAAACAGCACCACCGGGCCGCGCCACTGCGACTTGACCTTGATGGTCACGCCGTCCTTGGTGTTGATGCTCTCCGACTGGTACTTGTCTTCAGCGTCCGACTTGGCCACGTCGAAGTAGCGGCCCAGATTGCCCAGCACCTCAAAATAGGAGTTGCCGCCGTTGACGAATATGCTCTTCTGAATCTCGGTGTAGCGCTTGCCGGCATAGTCGTTGATGCGCTTCAGCCGCTTTTCTATCTGCGAGTAGCTGCGCTTGTCGGCCTCTATGCTCGACTTTATCGCCACCAGATTGTCGCGCATCTGGGTGGCCATCTCTATACACACGTCGCGGTAGCGCTGGCTCTGGCTGTTGAGCGCAAAGGGCAGCTTGCCGCCTTTTTTGGCCATCCTGGCGCTGTCGGCAGCCGAGATTTTCCACTTCTTGGAGGGCGGCAGGTTCACCAGCGTCTCCAGGAGCGAGTCGTAGCGCTTGATCTCGCTGTTGAGCCTCACCACAATCTTGTCGAAGGGCATGCGGTTGAGCTTGAACTCGCGATACTGCTCCGTAGCCTCGTGGCACGCATAGCAGAGGTCGAAGGTGTAGTCTTCCTTCTGCGAGTAGAGCATCAGCGAGATCTGGTAGCTCTTCTGCATGATGGCCACCATCTGCTTGTGCTGGGCGGCTACCGAACTGTTGTAGCGCGCCACAAACTCCTTCTGCTCGTTGTAAGAATTCTCCAGCTCCGCCCTCAGCACGGAGATGGTTTGGTTCAGGTCCTTCTCCTTCAGCACCGCCTTGGCGGCAGTGAAGGAGCAGACCGTCGCCAGCAATATCAGCAATGTCTTTTTCACCTTAGTGTCTCAGTTTTATGTTGATGTCTTTGTTTTATATTGGTGTCTTTGTAATGCTTGTTCTGCTCTGTCTTGCGCTTTCTCGCTCTATTCCGTCATCAGCACACACACCTTGTCCTGAAAGGCCTTGCCCTCGGCGGCGTTGAGTATGCCCTGGTTGAAGATGCAGAAGGCCAGGTTGGTGCCGTTGTCGGCCTTGGCGTAGCCAGCCAGCGTGCTCACCTTGCGCAGGGTGCCCGTCTTGGCGTGCACCACATATTGGGCGGGGGTGCCTATCATGCGCTTGCGCAGCGTGCCGTCCACTCCAGCTATCGGCAGCGTGGGGAAGAGGTTGTTGTAGATGTTTTTGTTCCGCCAGGCATACTTCAGCAGGCCCACCACCAGTTGGGGAGTCACGTAGTTGTAGGGCGACAGTCCGCTGCCGTCAGCCACGGCATACTCCGTAGGGTCGAAGCCTAGCTTGCTTATCAGTCCGTTCACCTTGCTCACCGACCGCTTGGTGCTGGCGTAGGGAGCGCTGTCGCTTGCGCCCAGCTGGTAGAAGAGCGACTCGGCGTAGAGGTTGTCGGAGGCCTTCATCGTGTGGGTCAGCATCTGCTCTATGGAGTGCGACCGCAGGTCGAGCATCACCAGGCTGTCGCCCGCGGCCCTGCCCGAGCGGAACGTGGCGGGGTGCTTGATGCCCGCGCTGGTCAGCCGCTGCATGAACTTGGTCATGAAGATGTCCTTGCCGTCGTAGAGCAGCGGGTTGAGCGTAGCCTCCTTGTCGTCCCAGCACCAGCCCTCGCCCCACTTCAGGGTGTCCTTGAAGGACACGTCGGCGTAGATGTTGCCCTTGATTTCGGTCACGCCCTTCGACTTGATGCTCTCCACAAACGAGTACATGTCGTCGTAGCCAAACATGGGGTCGAAGCCGCCCTTCACATAGATGTCGCCCTCGAGCACCGAGTCGACAATGCTGCCCTTGTAGTAGAGGCTGGTGCGGAAAAGGTGGTCGCCGCCGAGGTTGTCCAGCGCGGTGCACGCCGTGAAGAGCTTCATCACCGACGCCGGCCGCATCAGCTGGCGCCCGCGGTAGTTGTACATCACCGTGTCGGCGTCCAGGTTGTAGACTATCAGCGCCACCTGCGACCGCTCAAACATCGGTGCTTCCAGCAGCTTGTCTATGCCCACCGTCATCGACATGGGCCACTCCAGCGGCTGGGCCACCACGGAGTCTACCGCCATCATCACGGCGGAGTCCAGCCACTGCACCACCGTCGTGTCGGCAGCCGGACTGGAGGGCGCGGCATTGGCGCCCCGCGCCGGCAGCATGCACGCCGACAGCAGCGCCGCCAACGGCAACACTATCCTTGATTTTAAGATGTATGACCTCATAATTTAGGCAAAAATACTAATTATTACAATAAACAGCCGCCCTTTGTTTGAAAATAAGTCTATCTTTGCACACACATCACATACCTTATATATATACGCACAGTCAAAACATCCCTAAATGATACGCAAATTTGATTTTCTCGTGATTGGCTCGGGAGTAGCCGGCATGTCGTTTGCGCTGCAGGTGGCGCAGGCAAAAAAAGGAAGGGTGGCACTGGTGTGCAAGACCACCATCGACGAGGCCAACACGGCCAAGGCACAGGGCGGCATCGCCTCAGTGACCAACCTTGAGGTCGACAACTTCGAAAAGCACATCAACGACACCATGATCGCTGGCGACTACATCAGCGACCCCGCAGCCGTGGAGCAGGTGGTACGCAACGCGCCCGCCGGCATCGAGCGGCTCGTAAACTGGGGAGTCAACTTCGACCGCAAGGAAGACGGCTCCTTTGACCTCCACCGCGAGGGCGGACACTCCGAGTTCCGCATACTCCACCACGCCGACGACTCCGGATTTGAGATACAGCGCGGACTCATCGAGGCAGTGCGCCGCAATCCCCGCATCACAGTGCTCGAAAACCACTTTGCCGTAGAGATAATCACACAGCACCACCTCGGCATAGAGGTCAACCGCCACACGCCCGACATTGAGTGCTACGGCGCCTACATCCTCGACCCCGACACGGGCAAGGTAGACACCTTCCTCTCCAAGGTCACCCTCCTCGCCACCGGCGGCGTGGGAGCCGTCTACGCCACCACCACCAACCCCAACATAGCCACCGGCGACGGCATAGCCATGGCATACCGCGCCAAGGCCACCGTGCAGGACATGGAGTTCATACAGTTTCACCCCACTGCCCTCTACCACCCCGGCGAGACCCACCCCGCCTATCTCATCACCGAGGCCATGCGCGGCTACGGCGGCGTGCTCCGACTGCCCAACGGCGAAGAGTTCATGCAGAAGTACGACAAGCGCCTCTCACTCGCCCCGCGCGACATAGTGGCCCGCGCCATCGACAAGGAGATGAAGATTCACGGCATAGACCACGTCTGCCTCGACGTCACCCACAAAGACCCCGAGCAGACCAAGTCACACTTCCCCAACATCTACGCCAAGTGCCTCTCCATCGGCATCGACATCACCAAGCAGTACATACCCGTCACACCCTGCGCCCACTACCTCTGCGGCGGCATCAAGGTAGACCTCAACGCGCAGAGCAGCATCCGCCGCCTCTATGCCGTGGGCGAATGTTCGTGCACCGGACTCCACGGAGGCAACCGCCTGGCCAGCAACTCGCTCATCGAAGCCGTAGTCTACGCCGACGCTGCCGCCAAACACGTGCTCTCGGTGGTAGACGGCTACTCCTTCAACGACAAAGTGCCTGAGTGGAACGACGAGGGCACCATGACCAACGAGGAGAAAGTGCTCATCGCCCAAGACATGCGCGAAGTCTGCCAGACCATGTCGAGCTACGTGGGCATAGTGCGCAGCAACCTCCGCCTCCACCGCGCCTGGGTGAGGCTCGACCTCCTCTACGAAGAGACCGAAGAACTCTTCAAGAGAGTCAAGGCCACGCGCGACATCTGCGAACTGCGCAACGCCATCAACGTGGGCTACCTCATCACCCGCCAGGCCATAGAGCGCAAGGAAAGCCGCGGACTCCACTACACCCTCGACTACGCCAAGCACGCCTACGACTACAAGTAGACCAGACCGCGCACAAAAATATGTAGCGCACACACAAGGCCCGGAAATGTCACACCCCCACATTTCCGGACCTTTATAATGCCCTTGAAATATCTTTCGCAAACACTTCCGAGTTTTTTGTGCGGACTTAAAAAAATTTTGTGCGGACTTAAAAAATTTTC
>CAVGQS010000120.1:0-7615 GCA_963631415.1 Lactococcus garvieae
GGCGAAACGTTGCAGCGTTTCGCCCGAAATTTTTTCGTTAAGTCCGCACGAAAATTTTTTAAGTCCGCATAAAATTTTTTTAAGTCCTACTTTATAACTTTGAAGTGTGTGGTTTCCTGATTTCGGTTGACTCGGGTTGTCCGAATGTTAGAGGGTTTTAGCGGACAGCAATGTTTGCAAACAAAAAAAGTCCGGGGCGCTGCGTGTGTGAGCAGCGCCCCGGACTTTTGCCTGGGGATTGTCCCTTGGTGCGGTGTTGTTTGCTTAGTGGGGGAGCGTGCTTAGAGCAGCGCCTTGAGCTTTTGCTCGATGGTGGCTGCGGGCACGGCTCCTACAGTCTTGTCGGCTACCTCTCCGCCCTTGATGAAGAAGATGGCGGGGATGGACATCACTCCGAACTTGACGGGGAGTTCCTCGTTGTCGTCTACGTTGCACGAGCCGATGATGACCTGGCCGTCGTATTCGTCAGCCAGTTTTTCGAGTATGGGAGCCATCTTGCGGCAGGGGCCGCACCACTCTGCGTTGAAGTCTATGATGAGGGGCTTGCCCTCGCTGACCAGCTGGCTGTAGTTGCTGTCTGTGATTTCGATTACCATAGTGTATAGTTTTTTAGTCTTTGACAATGATGGTGCAAAGATAAAGAATTATTTCGGAGATGGGGGCATGCGGATGCCTTAACAAATGTTACGCTACTTCAAAAAGGCGAAAAAGACTGCCAGGACGATGCAGGCGAACGCCGCCACGTGGTTCCACTGCAGGCTCTCGCCCTTGAACATCATCGTGGCGAGCACGGTGAAGACCACGAGCGACACGCACTCCTGTATTATCTTGAGCTGCATGAGCGAGAAGGGACCGCCGTTTTCCCTAAACCCTATGCGGTTGGCCGGCACCTGGAAGGAGTATTCCGCCAGGGCTATGGACCACGAGAAGAGTATTACCGCTATCAGCGGCCAGTTGGAGATGCGGCCGGTCTCCTGCAGCTTCAGGTGGCCGTACCAAGCGAGCGTCATAAACACGTTTGACACGATGAGTAGCAATATGGTGTAGAGTGCGGTCATAGTGGTGTGTGTGCTTTCTGGGAGGAGGACTATACCTTATTATATATATGTATTCCTTATATATAGTGCTGTCCTCTGTGTTTTCTCTTTATATCAAGGTTTCGTTGCCGCAGAACTTGAAGCCGCAGAGGAAGCTGGCGGTGTCCATGCGCTTCTTGCCAGCCACCTGGAGTTCGGTGATGTGGAGGAATCCGCCTTGGAGCGCCACTTCGAGGCTTTTCTTGCCGTTGCAGACGATGGTGCCGGCGGGCAGGGTGTGGGTTTCAGGACGTTTCTTTGCGCCGTAGATTTTCACTGTCAGTTCGGTGTCGCCAGTGCGCAGCGTTGCCCACGCTCCGGGCGAGGGGGCGAGTCCGCGCACGAAGTTGTAGGCCTCGTCGAGCGGGCGGCTGAGGTCCAGGCGGCAGGTGTCCTTGAAGATTTTGGGTGCGGGGCGCAGCGGTGTGTCGGGGCACAGGTTCTTCTGCGGTGTGCTGGTCACGGTGCCGCTGATGATGGCGTCGGCAGTCTTGACCGCCAGGTCGCCGCTGAGCGCCATGAGCGTGTCGTGGAGTTCGCCGGCCGTGCAGTCGTCGCCTATGGGCACTCTGACCTGGTCGATGATGTCGCCCGTGTCTATGTCGTGCTGCAGAAAGAAGGTGGTCAGTCCGCTCTCACGCTCTCCGTTGATGATGGCCCAGTTGATGGGCGCCGCACCGCGGTATTGGGGCAGCAGCGAGGCGTGGATGTTGAAGGTGCCCAGTCGCGGCATGTTCCACACCACCTCGGGCAGCATTCTGAACGCCACCACCACTTGCAGGTCTGCGTGGCAGGACTCCAGCTGGCTGATGAAGGCGGGATCCTTGAGTTTCTCTGGCTGCAGCACGGGCAGGCCCTTCGAGAGGGCGTACTCCTTGACGGGGCTGGGCTGCAGGCGGCTCTGGTGGCGTCCCACAGGCTTGTCGGGCATGGTGACGACCGCCACCACGTTGTAGCCGTCTTCCACGAGGCGGCGCAGGGCCTCGACGGCGAAGTCGGGGGTGCCCATATATATGATGCGCAAACTGTTTTTGTCCATAGCGTTGTTGGTGTGTGGTTATTCTTCGGAGAAGTCTACCAGCGTCTGCCGGTAGGTCTCGAAGAGGTTAGTCTTGTGTATGACGCCCACAAAGTGGTTGTCGTCGTCGATGACCGGCAGCACGTCGGCTCCCGACTTCTCGAAGCAGTTCATCACGTAGGCCACCGACGAGCCGATGGGCAGCATGTCGGGCGCCGGCAGCATGAGCTGTTCGGCAGTGAAGACGTTGTAGAGCTCCTGCCGGAAGATGACCTTGCGGATGTCCTTGAAGCTGATGAGTCCGTGGAGGTTGTTGCTGCCGTCGACCACGGGGAAGATGTCCTCTTTCTCCTTTGCGAATATCATGACCAGCTCGCCCAGCGGCATGGAGGGCGTCACCGTGGTGCACTGGCGGTCGATGACCGAGTCGAGGTTCATGAGGGTGAGAATGGCCTGGTCCTTGTGGTGCGTCACGAGCTGCCCCTTCTTGGCCAGACGCATGGAGTAGATGCTGTGGGGTTCGAAGATGCGGATGGTGATGTAGGAGGTGACGCTAACGAGCATCAGGGGCACCAGCAGGCTGTAGCCGCCCGTTATCTCGGCAATGAGGAAGATGCTGGTGAGCGGGGCGTGCATCACAGCCGCCATCACAGCCGCCATGCCCAGCAGGCAGCAGATGGAGGAGGGCACCGCCGAGGTCACGCCGCCCATGTAGAGGTTCCACAGCGCCGCGAAGACGAAGCCCGTGAGGCAGCCCAGGAACAGCGAGGGGGCGAAGAGACCGCCGCAGCCGCCCGCGCTGGTGGTGACGGTGGTGGCCACAACCTTGAGAAACATGATGCAGCCCAAGATGGCGAGCAGATATTGGGTGCCGTAGAAGGGCGAGTTGTTGAGAATGTCGTTGGCGTTGCCGTCGATGAGCGTGAGGATGGTGTTGTAGCCCTCGCCGTAGAGGGCGGGGAAGAAGAATACCAGCACGCTCAGCACCGCGCCGCCGCACGCCCACTTGAGGAGCATGTTGTTGGACTTGCGGAAGAGCGTCTCGATGGCGTTCATCACCTTGGTGAAGTAGAGCGACATCAGTCCGCAGCCCACGCCCAGCAAGATGAAGGGCAGCACAAAGGCTATCTGGAAATGGTCGCTGATGTTGAGCGAGAACATCGGGTCGAAGCCGTTGAGGGCGAAGGTCAGCAGCGAGGCTGTGACGCACGACACGATGAGCGGCACCAGGTGGGCCATGGTGAGGTCGAGCATCAGCACCTCGAGCGTGAAGAGCAGTCCGGCAAACGGCGCCTTGAAGATGCCCGAGATGGCTCCGGCGGCTCCGCAGCCTATGAGGAGCATGAGTGTCTTTTGGTTGACGTGGAAAGTCTTGCCCAGAATGGAGCCTATGGCAGAGCCGGTGAGCACAATAGGCGACTCGGCTCCCACCGATCCTCCAAATCCGATGGTGATGCTACTGGCTATGACGCTGGTCCAGCAGTTGTGGTTGCGAATCTTGCCCTTGCGGCGCGAGATGGCGAAGAGGATTTTGGTGACGCCGTGGCCTATGTCGTCTCTCACTATATACCTAATAAACAGTGCGCACAGGAGCACTCCGAGGGGCGGCGAGATGAGGTAGAACCAGTTGATGTGGGTGATGTCGGGGCCGTGGGTCACAAAGTCCTGCATCACCTCGATGAGCCACTTGAGCAGCATGGCGGCAAGGGCGGTAAACACGCCCACGATGAAGCTGAGCAGAATGGTCAGCTGCCGTTTGCTCAGCTTGGCCGCCACCCAGACGATGGTGTCGTGGGATATGGTCTTGAGGAGTGAGTCTTGAGCGGTGTGTGTCATGGCGTCGGTGTGCTATCTTATGATTTTGACCTCGCCTTTGTTGCCAATTTTGATGATGGAGGAGGGGCTGGCGGGTGTGCGGTCGTCCTGCCGGTAGCGCACCACGTAGTCCACCGCCTTGATGATTTCGTCGGCAATGTCGCCGAATGACTTTGGCGAGGGCTGGCCGCTGATGTTGGCTGAGGTAGACACGATGGGCCTGCGCAGGTGGAAGCACAGCTGGCTCGAGAAGTCCTCACGGGTGAGCCTGAAGGCCACGCTGCCGTCTGCCGCCATGAGGTTGGGGGCGAGGTTGCGCCCCTTGTCGAAGATGACGGTGGTGGGGTTGGTGGCGAGCGTGACTATGTCCCACGCCACCTCGGGCGCCTGCTCCACGTGGTTGGCTATCATGGCGTCGCTGTTGGCGAGCACTATCATGGCCTTGGAGTCCTGCCGTCTCTTTATCTCATAGACGCGCTTGACAGCGTCGGCGTTGGTGGCGTCGCAGCCTATGCCCCAGATGGTGTCGGTGGGGTAGAGGATGACGCCGCCCTCGCGCAGGGTCTTGACGGCCTGCTCCATGTCGTCCTTGTCGAAGGGGAAGGTGTGCGGTTTCTTAGTACTCATTGGTGAAGTGGAACTTGATGTTTTCGAAGTCTTGTTGCGCCATCTGCAGCACGTAGCCGCTGTCGGCGAGGAACACGTCGCGCCCGTCGCGGTCCTTGGCCATGTACTGGTATTTGCGGCGCTTGAAGTTTTCGAGCTCAGCCTCGTCGCTGCTCTCTATCCAGCACGCCTTGTAGAGGCTCAGTGGCTCCCAGCGGCACTTGGCGTTGTATTCGTTTTCGAGTCGGTATTGTATCACCTCAAACTGCAGCTGGCCCACGGTGCCGATAATCTTGCGGCCGTTGAACTGGTTGACGAAGAGCTGGGCCACGCCTTCGTCCATGAGCTGCTCGATGCCCTTGTTGAGCTGTTTCGACTTCATGGGGTCGGCGTTTTCGATGTACTTGAAGAGCTCAGGCGAGAAGCTGGGCAGGCCTCTGAAGTGCAGCTGCTCTCCCTCGGTGATGGTGTCGCCGATTTTGAACGTCTGGTTGTCGGGCAGTCCCACGATGTCGCCGGGCCACGCCTCGTCGATGGTGCTCTTGCGCTGCGCCATGAACTGTGTGGGCGAGGAGAAGCGCACCGTCTTGCCGCTCCTGACGTGGAGGTAGGGGGCGTTGCGCACAAACTTGCCGCTGCACACCTTGCAGAAGGCTATGCACGAGCGGTGGTTGGGGTCGATGTTGGCTGTTATCTTGAAGACGAAGCCCGTGAACTTGCTCTCGTCGGGCTCCACGGTGCGCTCCACGGCGGGCGTGGGCTTGGGGCAGGGAGCAATCTTGACGAAGCAGTCGAGCAGTTCCTGCACTCCGAAGTTGTTGAGCGCCGAACCGAAGAACACCGGCGCGGCGTCGGCGTTGAGGTAGTCCTGTTCGTTGAACTCAGGGTAGACGCCGCTGATGAGCTCCAGGTCTTCGCGCAGCTTGGCGGCGTCCTTGTCGCCCACGTGCTCCTCGAGCTCTTTGGTGTTGATGTCCACCTCCACTCGCTCCGTCACTTTCTGCTTGTCGGGGTTGTAGAGGTTGAGGTTGTGTTCGTAGATGTTGTAGACTCCCTTGAACTTAGCCCCCTGGTTGATGGGCCAGCTGAGCGGGCGCACGGAGATTTGCAGTTCCTTTTCGAGCTCGTCGAGCAGGTCGAAGGGGTCCTGTCCCTCGCGGTCCATCTTGTTGATGAAGACGATGACGGGAGTCTTGCGCATGCGGCACACCGTCATCAGCTTGCGCGTCTGCGCCTCCACGCCCTTGGCTCCGTCGACCACGATGATGACGCTGTCCACTGCGGTGAGGGTGCGGAAGGTGTCTTCGGCAAAGTCCTGGTGTCCCGGCGTGTCGAGGATGTTGATTTTGTAGTCGTGGTAGTCAAACTCCATCACGCTGGTGGTGACGGAGATGCCGCGCTGCTTCTCTATCTCCATCCAGTCGGAGGTGGCTGTCTTCCTTATCTTGTTGTTCTTCACGGCTCCCGCCACCTGTATCTGGCCGCCAAACAGGAGGAGTTTCTCTGTTAGTGTGGTCTTGCCCGCGTCGGGGTGTGAAATGATGGCGAAGGTGCGCCGGCGTGTTATCTCGTTGTTCATTGTAGGCAAAGTGTAGGCGTGTGTTAAGTGTAGTCTATTGTTTGTCTTGCTGGGCAATCCGCGCGAGGCACTCTTTGAGCGACTCTTCCCAGTGCGGAATGCTTAGGTTGTAGGCTTGTTTTATCTTGGTCTTGTCGAGCACGGAGAATGCCGGGCGCTGTGCCGGCGTGGGGTATTGCTCGGTGCGTATGGGGCTCACCTGGCAGGAGGTGATGCCCGCAAGGCGGTGTATGGCCTTGGTGAAGTCGTACCACGAGGTCACGCCCTCGTTGCTGAAGTGGAAGGTGCCGTAGGTCCTCTGGTCTGCCGCCGCGATAGTGGCTATCGCCACGGCTAGGTCGTGGGCGTAGGTGGGTGTGCCGACCTGGTCGAACACCACGTTGAGGCTCTCCCTCTCCCTGCCCAGCCGCAGCATGGTCTTTGCGAAGTTGTTGCCGTAGGGCGAGTAGAGCCACGCCGTGCGCAGGATGACGCTCTTGGCGCAGCCCTCAGCCACCTGCCGTTCGCCCTCGAGCTTGGTGCTGCCGTAGACCGACTTGGGACCAGTGGGGCAGTCCTCGGTGTAGGGCTTGCAGTTGTCGCCTCCGAAGACGTAGTCGGTAGAGATGTGTATCATCTCACCGCCGCGGGCGCTGATGGCTCGGGCGAGCATGCCCGGTGCGTCGGCGTTGAGCAGACGGGCCTTGTCGGGGTCGCCCTCCGCCTTGTCTACGGCGGTGTAGGCGGCGCAGTTGACCACCAGGTCTATGGCGTTGTCGTTGACGGCGCTGCTGATGGCTTGCGGGTCGGTGATGTCAAGTTCGTTGACGTCGGTGAACACGAAGTCCAGCTGCTGCCATTGGTTGGCTATGTAGCGCAGTTCGTTGCCCAGTTGTCCGTTGGCGCCCGTCACGAGTATTTTCTTTCGGTGCTGTTGCATGGTCTATAGTTCAAGAGGTTCTTTGAGGTTCTTGTGGTAGTATTCGCTCAGCATGCCGATGAAGGTGGAGATGGTCTGCGAGGCCTGCAGCGTGTCTTGGCTCACGGTGCTGCCCTTCATCTTGAGCAGCGTCACGCCGTAGAGCAGCTCGAAGCAGCTCTCAATCTCGTTTGTCTGGTCGGCGTGGGGCTGGTGCGACCGCAGTTCCACGATGAGCGGCAGCGCATGGTTGTAGGCCATGTGGTAGTACTGGAAGTTGTGCGACGCCATGAGGTCGGCGTGCAGGTCAGCGAGGTTGGTGATGACGTTTTTGCATATTTGCAGGTGTCCCCTTTCCGTCACTCCCTCGCTGCGCATCATGTTGGCGATGTCGCGGTACCACGCCAGTGCCTCGGCCTTCTGCGCCTCGTCCCACTGCGTGAAGTGCGCGAGGTAGTTCTTCTCCATGAGGTCGGTGTCGAGGCTGAAGGCCCGCAGCGTGTCCTCAATCTGCCACATGTAGAGCAGATACTGGGCAATATTCTCGTTTCTTAGTTTCTGGGCGACAAACATAGTGATGGTTTGGTGGAGCGCACGGGTGCAGGGGGGGTGCGGCAGTGGCC
>CAVGQS010000121.1:0-7528 GCA_963631415.1 Lactococcus garvieae
CTGCCACATGATGTATTTGTTGCCATCCGACACGTATGGCGTGCTGTCCTGGTAGAAGGCAATCATGAGAGGGTAGTGCGAGAACCCCCTGCCTGCCAAATATCTGTTGTAGAAGTTCACGTAGGTGTAGAGCAGCGGCGGCGTGCCGTAGTATTCCTCAACCATCTCCAGAAATTCTTTCAGTCTGCCGGCAAAGATGCTCGACGGAACGCCGTTGGCGGCTTCTACGTCTATCAGTGGCACAAGGTCTTGCATGTCCGGCTTCACCACCGAGGCCATGTGCTCAAACTGTTCCTGTATGCTCACGTTGGCTCTGAAGAAGTGGTAGCTCCCCATCGCTATGCCGTGCTTCCGGCCTTGTTCCATGTTGTCTTGGTAGTAGTCGTCGACATAATAGTTGCTCTCTGTCGCTTTGACAAAAGCGTAACTTATGTCTCCGTGTTTTGCCACCTCGCTCCAGTCTATCCGTCCCTGGTAGTGCGACACGTCTATGCCGCCCTTGCGTGAGTCGGCAAATTTCTTGCTTTGCGAGCGGACGGCAGGAGAAGCGGAGAGCTTGGTGTCTTTCTTTATTGCAATAGGGGGGTCTGGCTCCGGCGTGCGGATGACTTCTTCTCTGTTCTTGTCTTTCCTTTCTTTCGCCACGGCAGAGGGGGTAACGCAAAAAACAAGAAACGTCAGCATTAAAAAAACGATTCTTGTCTTGTATGTGAAATTTGTATATGGGCGATTATACATCTCTGCTTATGAAGCCGGCTCTGGTTTGCATAAATATAATGTAATGCAAAGTTGCGCAAAAAATGCGACGTGGCAAAATATCTCGTTGCAAAAGCAACTGCTTCCGACAAAATATGCTACATTTGCTCTCGGAACGCGTTGTGCCCTTTTGGCAGTTTTACGTTGCCTGAATATTGTTTGCAACAAAATACGTTTTAATAATTATGAAAAAGTCAAGTTTGATATCTCTTGCCGTTCTTCTTGCTGCCTTTGTCTGCACAGCCAAGGCCGACTACAGCATCTATCCTGTGCCGCAGAAATTCGCCTACACCCAGGGTCAGGCGATGCAGATAGGTCCCGTCGCTAACGTGGTGTGCGAAAGCGGAATAGACAACTACACCATTGACCGCCTCAAGGAGGTCTTCGAACAGGGAAACTCTATCAAACTGCAGTTCTCAAAAAAGGCTTCGTCCAAGCTGCCCAACGTGTATCTGGGCATCTCTGGCTCTGGTGAGCAAGTGGATAAATATGTCAAGCGCAACTGCAAGCCGACGGCTTTTTCGCAATCTGGCAAATACGACTGCCATTATATAAAGGTAGGGCTCTCTCCCAAGGGCAAACCGGAAATCATCGTGCTTGGCGAACATACCAATGCTGTATTTTTCGGTCTTGCGTCGCTGGAGCAGATCTTGGAGCAGTCCCGCTCTGACAACAGCGGCGCGCCAGCGCTTCAGCCTCTTGAAATCAACGACCATGCCGACATGCAGTACCGCGGCATCGTCGAGGGCTACTACGGCTACCCTTACTCCTTCTCTGTCAAAAACGACTTGATCAAGTTCTTCAAGCGCTTCAAACTCAACACTTATCTCTACGGAGCCAAGAGCGACCCCTTCCACTCCGGCTACTGGCGCAAGCCGTATCCTACTGAGATTTCTGCCCTGCAAGAGAAAAACGGTTGGCTGTCGCAAGACATGATTCGTGACCTCTCCAAGGCTTCTATCGAGGCTAAAGTCAACTTCATCTGGGCCATCCACCCCAACAGCGGCACGGCTGTTGACTACCACACCAAGGAGTCTACCGCCAAGGCTGTATCCGACGTGATGGGCAAGTTCGAACTGATGCACTCTCTCGGCATCCGCCAGTTTGCCGTGTTCCTCGACGATGCTGGCTGGGACTTCAACGATGTCGGCAATTACCGCGACTTCCTCACAAATCTGCAGACCGGACTGGAGGCCAAATACAACCGCAACTATACCAACGCGACCGACACGGTACTACCCGTTCACTACGTGCCTCACATCTACGCCATCAATTTTGCCAAGAAGGAAGACCTCAAGACTTATTTCGACGCGATCTCGCAGACCCCGTCCAATGTGGTGGTTTACACCACGGGCAGCGGCGTGTGGAGTTCTGTCAAGAACGAGGACTTCGTCACTATGGAGAAACTCATGAAGCGCCCCTTGTCAATGTGGTGGAACTATCCCTGCAATGACAACAAGGACGGCAGAGTCTACACTGCTGATATGTACTCTACGCTCCAAGAGATGGGACTGCCCATTCCCGACAACGACGTGCCTATGTGCATGGGCTTGGTCAGCAATCCTATGCAGCAGGGCACTGTTTCCAAAATCTGCTTGTTTGGCGTGGCTGACTACTCTTGGAACACCAAGGCGTTCGACACCCGCACCAACTGGCAGGCGTCATTCCCTGCCATCGTTGGCAAACATGACGCTGCCCTCTATGCTTTCCTTGCAAAATATCTGCGCTATCAGGATTCCGATGAACTGAAGTCCTTGATAAACAACTATTCAAAAAATCCTACAGCTGCCAACAAGGCCAGCCTGTCGGCACTGCTTCTGTCTGTTCAGGACTCCACCGCCAAGATGCTAAAAATGGTGCCGCGCGACAAGAGCTTCGAATTGCTCAAAAACGACCTCAAGCCGTGGCTCCGCAAACTGAACAAGATGGCTTCGATGGCCAACGCCCTGCTTGGCCTCGACGACATAAGCGACGTGAATGAGAGGTGGAGCGTCTATTGCGACCAGGTCTCCCTGCTCAAGTCTTTCCGCACCGACACGCTCTACATGGTTGATGCTCTGGAAGGTATGGGCGAAAATCCTCCTTCGGTCATGCATCCCGTCGAGCCTTGCGGCGCTCGCCTGATGCCCTTCATTGAGTCGGTCGTTGACACTTACTATAAGCTCGGATTCAAGTCCAAAATCAGCAGCCCCGTGCTGACTGACTGCAAAACGGATTCCGTGATTCCTACGCAGAAGTCCAGTGCCACCGACGGTGTCTACTCCGTTGAAATGCCCCAGCCTTACTCTGTTCAGCCCAAGGGCAGCGTGCTCGTCACCCTCCCCAACGCCGGAACGCCCAAAGATGTCTTCATCGACAAGTCGCTGCTGAAGGGTTGGCAGGTGGAATTCTCCCTCTATGGCAGGGATTTCTCCAGCTTTGCAAAGGAATTCAAAGCCAACAGCCCAGTTAAATATATCCGTTTCACCAACACTTCGTCCAAGCCGCGTTCCCTGCGTCTTGACAAGTCTGTGTTGAGAGTAGTCATGCCCAGCGCTCCGCAGGTGGAGCTGGCTTCGCTGCCCAAGGGTCATGTCTACGGCAACCACGACGCCTCGATGCTCGTCGACGGCAACCGCAAGACCTTTGCCAGCCTCTACCGTGACCAGCGAGACGGCGACTGCTACACAGTGAAGCTCAAGGAACAGCAGCCTGTCTATGACGTCACTGTCGCCTTTGGAACTACCAACCTTGACTTCCCCAAGGTGGGTCTCGTGCAGGTCTCGGCTGACAGCGTCAGCTGGCGCAACGTCAAGGTCAAGGGTGCCGATACCGAGGAGTTCCGCATGACGTTGCCTCAAGTTGAGAAAATCAACGAGGATGTCTCGTGCTGCTCTTTTGTCGGCGATGGCACACCTGCCAAATACGTGCGCTTCTACCTCAAGGAGTCTTTCCAGGAAAAATGGCTGCGTCTCAACGAAATCGAAGTTAACCCCTCGTTCCTCGCTTCGCAGTTTGTGCCGGTGGCATCTGCTTCATCTGCCGGTGCTAAGTCCGGGTTCTCCGTAATCCCCGAAGTTGTTGACGGAAAGGCAAACACCGCCTACACCCCGAAGGACGAAGACGTGACTGTCACCTATAATATCTTCGGCACCAAACTGCCTACGCAGCTCGCCGTCTACGCCATCGACAATGCCGGCGGTGCCGGTGTCGCCGACGTCCAGATCGTTTGCGGCGCCAAAACCTTCAGCCTCGGCAGCCTGAAGAACGGTGTCAATGTCTTCAGCTTGGACAAATATCCCAACGCTACCGCTGTCACCGTGCGAATCCTTGGCGGTTCGTTCTCGATAGCCGAAATCAAGGAGAACCGCTGATTTCTGGCAGCGTATTTTCAAGACAAGTCGTTCTTGGTCTCCCGACAAAGTTTTAATTTTGCACTCGGTTTGACGCGCAGGCGTTCTGCGCTGAACTTGATAAACATTAATTGATATGATTGGAAAATGGTTTGAGGTTAAAGTGGCTCTGAAGCGTACTCTTGAAGACGGCTTCCAGAAGCAGGTTAAGGAACTATATTTGGTCGACGCACTGAATTTCACTGAGGCGGAGTCCCGCACGTTGGACGAACTCAAGGTGTATGGCGAAATCTCTATCGTGGGCATCAAGCGCAGCGACGCCAACGAACTGGTTGACTCACACAATCCTGAGGACGGCTTCTGGTACAAGACCAAGCTCTCGCTCTTGTCTATCGACGAATCTAAGGGCAAGGAGAAAAAGGTCAACGTGAACCTCTACGTGCGCGCCAAGAACTTCAAGGAGGCTCTTGCCAACACCGAGGCTCACATGAGCGGCTCGGTAATGGACTACACCGTCACCTCCATCACCGAGACTGCGATAATGGACGTATTCGAATACAAGGCTGCATCCGAAGAGCAGTAACAACTGGACCGCCATTGCGGTGTGTAATCATAATTCATAAACGATATGTCAGCCATAGGCGATGCGCTTAACTCTGTAAGGTCTGAACTGCCCGAGGGCGTTACCCTCGTGGCGGTCTCCAAATACCATCCTGTCGACGACTTGATGGAGGCGTACAATGAGGGACAGCGCGACTTCGGAGAAAACATAGTGCAGGAACTGCGCGACAAGCAGACCAAGATGCCTGCCGACGTCAGGTGGCACTTCATCGGTCACCTGCAGACCAACAAGGTTAAGTATATCGCTCCCTACGTCAGCATGATTCATTCGGTTGACTCCCTGAAATTGCTGACCGAAATCAACCGCCAGGCGCAGAAGGCTGGGCGCACCATCGACTGCCTTCTGCAAATCCACGTGGCTCAGGAGACCACCAAGTTCGGCTTCCTGCCTCAGGAGTGCGTCGACATGCTCAGCGGATTGGACCTCGCCTCGCTGCCCAATGTACGGCTGTGCGGCGTCATGTGCATGGCTACCAACACTCCCGATGTTGAGCGCGTTCGCCGCGACTTCAGCGAGGCGCAGTCTTTCTTCAACCAGCTCAAGCAGTCGTTCTTTGCCGACAGCGACGCGTTCAATGTGCGCTCCTACGGCATGAGCGACGACTTCCCCATAGCCCTCCAGGCTGGCAGCAACATGGTGAGGGTAGGCACCCGCATCTTCGGCCCCAGAAAATACTAATCTCCCTCAACAATCTCTCCACGCCGTGTCACTGCAGTTCCCTCTCTTTGTCGCCAAGCGCATGTGGCGCTCCAAGGACAACACCAGCCGCGTGTCGTCGCTCGGCGTCGACATCGCTACTATAGGCGTGGCGGTCGGCATGGTGGTGATGATTCTGTCGGTAGCCATCGTGTCGGGCTTCAAGGCGGAGATTCGCAACAAGGTCACGGGCTTCGGCTCTGGTGTGCAGATTGTCAACTCCGACGCGTCGCAAACTGTTGCGGCCGACGGACAGATGGCTGCCAATTTCCCCGTTGTTTGTTCCGACAAGTTTTTCAACAACCTTAGTCATACGCCGGGCGTGACTCACGTTCAGCGAATCACGCAAAAAGCTGGCATCTTCAAGACCGACGACGACTTCAAGGGCATCGTCTTCTATGGGGTGGGCGAGGATTTCGACTCCACCTTCATCTCTTCGCACATGCTTGAGGGGTCGATGCCCAGGTTCAAGCGCAGCAGCTCCAGCAACGAGGTCGTCATCAGCAGTACGGTGGCAAAAGAACTGGGCCTCAAGGTGGGCGACCGCGTGTTCGCCTATTTCTTCGACGGCGACATGAGGATTCGCCGCTTCTCCATCAAGGGCATCTACGAAACCAACCTCTCCATGTTCGACACCAATGTGGTGTATGCCGACATCGCTGTACTCAATGCCCTCAACGGCTGGAACCCCACCGACTGCTCCAATGTCGAGATAGCCGTCAGTGACTTCAACAAGATTGAGGAAACTGCCGACCGCGTTGCCGATGTGCTGCCAAACACGCCCGACTCCAACGGGTGCTTCTATGCCGTCTACAGCATAGGCGAACTCTACAGCTCCATCTTCGACTGGCTCAATCTCCTCGACCTCAATATCTGGGTGATTTTGGGACTGATGACCTGCGTCTGCTGCTTCACTATAATCAGTGGACTGCTCATCCTCATTCTTGAAAAGACTCCCGCCATCGGACTCCTCAAGGCTCTGGGGGCGCGAAACAAGTCGGTGCGCAATATATATATATATTATGGTATGTATGTCATCGGCAAGGGAGTGCTGCTTGGAAACGCCGTAGGCCTTCTGCTCTGCTTCCTCCAGTACCAGTGGCATCTAGTGGGCCTCGATTCCGCCAGCTACTATGTTGACTTCGTACCCGTCACGTTCAACTGGAGCCTCCTCCTGCTTCTTAACCTGGCGATACTGCTCCTCGGACTGCTTGTCTTGTTCTTGCCCACCATCGTCATCGCCCACGTCAAACCAGTCAAAGTGCTCAAGTTTGACTGACACCTTCCATTTGCCGCAAATTTCAATCTTGACTTTATATTTCCGCTGCGTCACTTCGTTTGTGATGCAGAAAACTTCTCCACCTTAACTTTCTTGAGCAATTATCTTCGCAAAACTTGCACAAAATCAATAAAAGTAACTACTTTTGTTCTGGTTAATGGCGCACGGACTTATATTTGTCGCCAAAACAACCACTAATGCTTGCACAAATGATTGACTTGTATTCCAGATTAGCGAACCTCGTTTTGCAACCTGTCTATAGCAAATCAGCTGTTGGGGGGGGGTAAATTAGAGTTTGCCCGTCAGGAACAAGCTAACGACAACTTAAAATATATATCATACGGAAAGCCGTGTGCCCGACTTGTGTCTGGCACACGGCTTTTTGCGTATCTGCATATCTGACTCTAACAATTTAAAATATACACAAATGACAAACAAAAAAACTTACACTGTTCCTGAAATGGACGTAGTGCGCATTGCTCAGACTAGTTTGATAGCCGTATCATCTCCAGAATTTAAGGGCCTCCCTGTTGAAGACGATGAAAATGTAGAAGGTTCCAACAAGACCACAGCCTTTGATAGCGGAATTACTGAGTAGAATCTCGCGGCAATAGCCGCACTCAATTAGGACGTCCTCCGACTGCCATTCAATCAGGCTGTCGGGGGATGTTCTTCGTTAATGACATGTTTGCGTTACAAGACTGTCAAGGAAACTGATCGCAAGCACTAAAGGTTTTTTTGGAAGCACACACTGTCAAAGTTATAAAGTAGGACTTAAAAAATTTTTGTGCGGACTTAAAAAATTTTCGTGCGGACTTAACGAAAAAATCTCGGGCGAAACGC
>CAVGQS010000122.1:0-7458 GCA_963631415.1 Lactococcus garvieae
GTAGTCATACTGTTGGCGCACATAGTCGACATCTTGCGGAAACGCTCTGCTCAGAAGAAAACAAAACACTTAATGTCAAACCCTAATACAAACAAAAAAATGAGAAAGAAAATTGTTGCGGGCAACTGGAAAATGAACATGACCCTGCAAGAGGGCGTTGCCCTGGCTAAGGAACTTAACGAAGTCCTTTCGGCTGACAAACCAAACTGCGGAGTGATTATCTGCACTCCGTTCATTCACCTTGCCACTATCGCTCCGATGTTGGACCCCAACATCATTAAGCTTGGTGCAGAGAACTGCGCTGACAAGGAGAAGGGCGCCTACACTGGCGAAGTGAGTGCCGCAATGGTAAAGAGTACTGGTGCTGAATATGTGATTCTTGGTCACTCCGAGCGCCGTGCTTACTATGGCGAAACTCCGGAAATCCTTAAGGAGAAAGTTAACCTCGCTCTTGCCAATGGTCTGAAGGTTATCTTCTGCATTGGTGAAGTTCTCGAAGACCGCGAAGCCGGCAAACAAAACGAAGTAGTCGCAGCTCAGCTTGCAGGTTCTCTCTACGATCTCACTCCAGAGCAGTTCTCCAACATCGTGCTCGCATATGAGCCGGTATGGGCTATCGGAACAGGTAAAACCGCTACTGCCGACCAGGCACAGGAGATGCATGCCTTCATCCGTTCTGAAATCGCCAAGCAGTTTGGCGCCGAAGTGGCAGAAAACACCACTATCCAGTATGGTGGCAGCTGCAAGCCCGGCAATGCAAAGGAACTGTTTGCAAAGCCAGATGTTGATGGTGGCCTCATTGGTGGAGCCGCTCTCAAGGCTGTAGACTTCAAGGGCATAATCGACGCTTGGAAGGCTTAATGCCGTCCGCATGGCATTTTATTCAGAGCCGCACTATCGACAAAAATGGTGCGGCTCTGTTGTGTTTGTTGCCTTTTTTGAAGGATTCTATTACTTTTGTCGAAGTTTTAAGTACCTTTGCACAAACAAGTCAAGGCTGGTACTGAAGGCGACGACAATTCCGCATGGCTTTGTCTGCCGACACGTTACCCCAATTTAGTTTCTTGTCATGAAGAAAACTTACGTCATTCAGTTGATTGCAATAGGATTGTTTGCGGCAAACTACATCACCGCAAGCACTAGGCTGACTTTCACAGAAAGGTTGCGAAAGAAGTCTTCTATTGTGCTTAAGCAAGATAAGTCAATCGACTTGCTTGTTGACGGAAGGGAGCCAGAATCACCAAAAGCGGAACACGAGAAGACGGTGCCTCACAATGCAGTTGTGTCTCATGACAAACCTGTTGAAACAACGGTAAAAACACAGACTAAGACGGAGCACGCTGCCGTTTCAAAAACCCCGGCCAAACAACCCGCCACATCTTCCAAGGGCTTTCACTACGCCCAAGGCTACCGCTTGAAGTTCTTTACTGGAAGCGGAACAAGACAAGGCAAGGAGACGGCACAGCAGAAAGGCAAGGAATTCAAGAGACACTTTCCGCAAGTTTCTGTCTACATGCATTTTGTGTCGCCAAACTGGATATGTACAGCAGGAGACTTTGCCACTCAGGCTGAAGTGCACGACTTTATTAAAGAGGTTAAAAAGGATGTGACAATTCGTACTTCTGAAATGAGCGTGGTAAGATCCAAAGTTAAAATATTCAACAAATGAGATAGTGCCCGGTAGTGCTGCTGCAGGACCAACAAATCGACAATATGGAACAACAAGAACATTCTTCTGAAAAAATTGAAGAACTTGAACATATCTTTCATCGGGAACTGCAACTCCTTGGTGAAGACCCGTCTCGTGAGGGTTTGAAAAAGACTCCTTTGCGTATGGCAAAGGCGATGATGACCTTGACACAAGGATACAGGATGGATCCGTTGGCTGTGCTGCATTCCGCAAAGTTTAAGGAGGACTACAGCCAGATGGTGATTGTGAAGGAGATAAATTTCTATTCGTTATGTGAGCACCATCTCTTGCCGTTCTATGGGCAGGCTCATGTGGCGTACATACCAAACGGGTACATTACGGGACTTAGCAAAATAGCGCGTGTGGTCGACATCTTTTCCCATAGACTACAGGTGCAGGAACGAATGACAACGCAAATCAAAGACTGCATTCAGGAGGCTCTCAATCCACTTGGAGTGATGGTCGTTGTTGAAGCAAAGCACATGTGCATGCAGATGCGTGGTGTGGAGAAACAAAACTCTATAACTACCACCAGTGATTTCACTGGGGCATTCAACAACAAGGCAACCCGCGACGAATTTCTTGAACTTATCAAGCCACACTCAACGCTTTAGGCATCATAGTGACATGTGGGCAGACAAAGTTCCATGGTTGTCAAACAACTCAAAGCAACAAAAAACGAAGATGGCGAAGTAGGCGTTGAGCTAAATCTTGTGTACTGAAGCTTAGCTGCCGGCAACAGACTCAAATCAAAATTATGATTGCTTAACCTTATAAACAAAAAACAGGGCTGATACTTCTTGCGAGGTGTCAGCCCTGTTTTTTTTGTTTATGAATGTTTCCTCTAGAAAATCAGCCGTAAAGTTAGAACCATTTCACATAGCAGAAATCCTGGCGGTGAGGCAGTTCGCTGTTTTTGGGATACAAGCGGTAGGCATACTTAAAGCTGCCTGCGTTGTCAATGGTGCTAACGAGCTGGTAAACGGAGAGTTCGTTCTCGTGACCGGCCAAATCAAACTGCTCAACGTCGTAAACATAGTCCTTGCCCTCGCTGTCAGCTGCAATGGTAACCATTTCGATGCCAATAGAGTCTTCCAGGCCCGCAGTGTTGGCTTTTACGACAATGGTGTTCTTCACGCCGCTGACGGCAGTGTTCTGAGCGGCGCTGCCGTTGACTTCAACAGAAACGATGTTAATGTCGTTCCACTTGGATGCGACAGCCTCTTTCCATGCCACGATTTCCTTTGCTTTAGCGTTGTTGTCCTTGCTGATGTCGTGGAATCGTGCAGCCATTCTGTTATAGAACTTGTCGTAGTAGTCGTCAAGCTGACGCTTCATTGTATAGTGAGGTGCAATCTGTGCGATGGAATTCTTGATGGCGCGTACCCACGATGCCGAAATACCCTTCTTGTTGCGTGAGTAGTAGAGTGGTATTATCTCACGCTCAAGCAGACTGTAGATGGTAGATGCGTCGAGGCGGTCCTGATGCTCTTGGTTCTGGTAGGTGCGCTTTTCTGTCAGTGCCCAGCCTGCGCCTTCGCGGTATCCTTCAAGCCACCATCCATCGAGAACCGAGAGGTTGAGCAGTCCGTTCATCAGCGCTTTCTCGCCTGATGTACCCGATGCCTCCAGCGGTCTTGTTGGTGTGTTCATCCAGATGTCCACGCCTGAGATGAGACGACGCGACAGCTGCATGTCGTAGTTCTCCAAGAAGAGAATCTTGCCAAGGAATTCAGGCGACTGGCTGATGTCGTAGATTTTCTTGATAAGTCCCTGGCCTGCTCCGTCTGCCGGGTGAGCCTTGCCAGTGAAGATAAACTGTACGGGATAGTCCTGGTTGTTGACAATCTTCTTCAGACGTTCAAGGTCGGTAAAGAGCAGGTGCGCACGCTTGTAGGTGGCAAAGCGACGGCCGAAGCCAATCAAGAGGGCATTGGGGTTGATCTTGTCGAGCAGCGACACAACGCGCGAGGGGTCGCCCTGGTTCTTGAGCCAAGTCTTGCGGAAGCGGCCGCGTATGTAGTTTATGAGCTTGGTCTTAAGCTCTATGCGCAGGTTCCATATCTCCTCGTCAGGCACATCGTAGATCTTCTCCCACACCTTCGGGTTGCTCTGATCAAGGTAGAAGTCTTCTCCGAAATATTTCTCATACAGTGATTTCCACTCGCGTGAAGCCCAAGTCGGAAGGTGCACGCCGTTGGTGACATAACCCACGTGGTTCTCCGACGGGAAGTAGCCCTTCCAAATGTCGTTGAACATATTTTGGCTCACGGTGCCGTGCAGTTTGGATACGCCATTGATTTCCTGACATGTCTTGCAACAGAAAGTGGACATGCAGAAGCGCTCACCCTTGTCTTCGGGATTGGTCCTGCCCAGTCCAATGAGGTCGTCCCAGCTTATGCCGAGCTTTTCGGCATAGGCGCCGAGGTACTTCATCGTCAGCTCTTCGTCAAAGTAGTCGTGTCCTGCAGGTACCGGCGTGTGAACTGTGTATAGTCCAGATGCGCGTACCAGCTCAAGAGCTTGGTTGAAAGTCAGTCCCTGTTCCACATATTTCACCAGACGGTAGAGGTTGCAGAGGGCGGCGTGGCCTTCGTTGCAGTGATAAACGTCGCGCTTGATGCCCAGTTGGTCAAGGAGCTGCATGCCGCCTATGCCCAAAAGGTATTCCTGCTTGATTCGGTTCTCCCAGTCGCCGCCGTAGAGGGTATGGGTAATCTTTTTGTCAAATTCAGAGTTAAGCTGGTTGTCGGTGTCGAGCAGATACAACGAAACGCGACCTACAGCTACTTTCCACACGTTTGCGTAAACAGTGGCATAAGGAAAAGGCACGCCTATAACAAGCTGGTTGCCATTTTCGTCCAGCACCTTCTGGTAGGGCAGCTGGTCAAAGTCCTGAGGCTCGTATTTGGCAATCTGCGTTCCGTCCATAGCCAGTTCCTGGGTGAAATATCCGTAGCGGTAGAGCAGTCCAACGCCCACCAAGTCGGTGTTGCTGTCAGATGCCTCCTTGAGGTAGTCACCGGCAAGGATTCCGAGACCGCCAGAATATATCTTGAGGAAGTGGGTGAGACCATATTCCATGCAGAAATATGCGACTGACGCACGATTCTTGTCGGGCTGTGCTGTCATGTAGTCTTTGAACTGGTCGTAGACCTTGTTCATTCTGTTCACGAAGACCTTGTCCTTGCTGAGCGCGGTCAATTCTTCGTAGGAAAGTCCGGCAAGGACTTCAATGACGTTTTCTTTCTTCTGAATGAAGAGATCTTCCTTTATACTGCGGAATAGATTGTAGGCATCGGAATTCCATGTCCACCACAGATTTCTCGACATTTCTTCCAATTTCGACAACTCCTTGGGAATGTTGGCCTGCACAATCAGGGACTTCCAGTTGGGAGTGTTCACATTGCTTACTTTCACGTTCATTTGTTCTTGGATTTTATGGTACGTTGGTATTTGTTCTTTATTTAGCTGCATTATATTTCAGCGCCAAAGTATAGGCGTCAAGGTAGTACTTTATGAAATCTTTCCACTGAGCCTTGAGCGACAGTTCGCATGCAGCCTCCTGTATGCGGCTGTACTCTTGTTCTGACAACATCGATATGCCTTGTATTGAAACGGCAATCTCGCGGGCGCACTGGTCGTAGTTGCGGTCAGTGCGCTGAATCACCGCTGCACCGTCAGACAAAATAGCCTGATGACCAACCTGTGTGTTGACCCACTGGCCGAAGCCGCTCAAATCTGTTGTGAGGCACGGAATGCCGAACGCCACACTCTCAAGCGGTGTGTAGCCCCATGGCTCGTAGTAGGAGGGATACACGCAATAGTCGGAAGCGGTGAGGAAACTGTAGTAAGGCACGTTTATTATGCCGTCCTGACCATCAAGGTACGACGGGATGAACAGCAAGTGCACCTTGCTCTCCCTTGACAGCGAGAGTCCGCAGTTGTATATGGACGAAACAATTCTTTCGGAGTCGAAGTTATACAACTCGTGAGTGATGAAAGGGTTGGGCAGAGAATCCAAGCCGGTGCCGTCAAACACTTTGAAGCCGCGCTTAGCCGCAAGGCGGTCGCGCAAATCCTTGCGCGCTTCCTTCTTCCAGCATGGTACTGCAATGACCGCCAATACGTTGCGTGATAAGCCAGCGCTCTTTTCGAGAACCCCGAGTGAACTAAGGAACAGGTCAAGTCCCTTGCATCTGAAGTCGTTGCGACCGCTTGTCGAAACAATCAGAGTGCTGTCGTCGAGGGCACAGCCTGCAAGTGCATTGTAGGTGCTTAGCAGTGTCTTGCGCACCTTAGTGCGCACGCTCTTGAGCGATGCGCCCTTCACCACAAACGAAGGCTCAAAGCCGTTGGGCAGTATGATGTCGCTCTTGCGCCCCAGAAATTGCAGGCACTCCTTGTCGGTCACGTCCGACACCGTAGTGAGGCAGTCGGCTTCGAGGGCTGCCGCCTTCTCCACGCTGTGTTTGGACTGCATGTTGAGTTCCATGGCCATCTGGTCACCATGGTAACCGCTGAAATACTCGTACAAGTCCTTGTTGTTGGTCGTGATGGACCGGCCGATGCTAGTGGCGTGTGTAGTGAAGACCGTGCCTATAGCCGGCGCTGCAGCCTTGACGTAGAGCAAGCCGAAGCCGCTCATCCACTCGTGTGCCTGGAATACAGCTGTCAATGTTGAGCCAGACTGACTGTTGAACCATTCGTAAGCTGCTACGGCAAATTTTCCCGCCATGTAGGAGAACATGCACGCTTCGTCATAGTCTCCGTAGGCGTGAAGCGAGTCCACTTTGAACCGATTCCATATCTCAGCGTATATCGCGTCTTTTTCTGCAAAAAGAGGTTGAAAATCTACAAGAGCCACAATGGGCTTTCCTGGTATTTGCCATCTGCCGAAGCGTACAGGAATGTTCTTTTTCGCCGCATAGTCCTTCAGCGGCTTCAGGAGGTCCTCGTCATATAAAAACAACGGATTCTCTCCCTGAGAATCCAAGTCGGGACCGATATAAATCAAGTTGTCTTTGTATATCTGCCCCAGCGTCTTTGCCTGGGTTGACAGGACCGTATATATTCCACCAACCTTGTTGCAAACTTCCCAGCTCGTCTGAAAGACAATGTCGGATGGTTTGAGAACTCGTTTCATGATTACATTATAATATAAGTCTGTTCCTAATCGTGCGCAAAAGTACAACATTATTAACAAATTCCGACGACTTTGAATGCAAAGTTTCTTAAAAGTTAATATCTTGAGGGTGTTTTGGGGCTATGTCGGAATTTTTTGTTAGGAGCCGCTTTTCCAAACTTTTCAATATTGAATTATTGCTGTCCGTCAGCTCCTTTTTTTTAGCCGACTCTAAAACATTGCGCCTCATTTCACCAGGGAAGCACTTCAGTTCATTTAGTGCGGACTTGCGCTCATCAGAGAGCCACTGGGCGTTCCCGTTTCCGCGGAAACGGGAACGCCGTTCAAACATAAACGGCTTCCCGTTTCTTACGGTCCGGAAAAATTAAGTCCGCGCGAGATGACGCTAGGTGCTTCTCTGATGAACTGAAGTCCTACTTTTTTATTGCTGTCCGCTAAAACCTTCTAACATTCGAACCGCTGAACCCCATGCCCCCAAAAGCTCTTTTCGTGAAAATTCGCGCAGTTCGCGTGCGCCTCATTTCCAGTGCGTTACGTCGGGCGCGCACTTAAGAATTTTTAAGTAGTACTTGAGCGATTGAAAACAAGGACTTAAAAAATTTTTATGCGGACTTAACGAAGC
>CAVGQS010000123.1:0-7442 GCA_963631415.1 Lactococcus garvieae
GGGCGGGGATTTTATGCTATAAAAATACTTTTGGTATAAAATTTCAAGTTTTTTTCGTGGTTTTTAAGCATTTTTTAGATTTTGCTAGTGTATTCGGAAACAAAATTGTACTTTTGCGCCGGAACAGTTGGGTTGGCGCCTTGGGTGCGCCTCTTGCCTCTGTTTCCGAGCCCCGGCAAGAGCGGGGTCTTTCGGTGTTGAATAAATTTACTAATCATTAATAAAGAAATCCTTCTGAATATTGCCGTTCAGTATGTGTTCATGCTGGGTGGCGAGTTCCTCTTTATTGGGGATTCGGGGGGTCTGTAGACACACTTATGAAAAAGTTTTTTCTCGTGCCCGTAGTGGCACTGTTCGCTGTTGTTGCAACAGCGCAGGTGAATTTTCAGTTGCACTACGACCTCGGTCGTAACTTCTACTCTGACGCAGAGAGCAACCGTGCAAAAGTTACTTCTACCGTAGAAATGTATCGTCCGGACGCTACCGGTTCTACTTACTTCTTCGTAGATATGGACTACTTCTCTGACGGCGTGGGCGCTGCCTACTGGGAGGTTTCGCGTGAGTTTACCTTCAAGTCGCTCAAGAGCAGCAACTTCGCGGCTCACATAGAGTATGACGGCGGCCTCTCCGTGAACAAGTACACTCCGCAGTATGCCAGCCGCTACCAGCAGTGCTTCCTCGTGGGTCCTGCCTACAACTGGCACAACGGCGACTTCTCGAAGACTTTCTCGCTGCAGGCTATGTACAAGCAGTATGTCAAGAAGGGCGACCTCAGCGCTCTCCCCAGCTTCCAGGTGACTGGCGTATGGAGCACCACTTTTGCCAAGGGCCTCTGCACCTTCGCCGGTTTCGCCGACCTCTGGTATGGCTACACTCCGCGCTACAAGGACAACGGCCACCAGAAGAAGGGCCTGGTGTTCATCACCGAGCCGCAGTTCTGGGTTAACATCGTGAACAAGAACAAGCAGAGCGGCAAGTTCAGCATCGGTACCGAGTGGGAGCTCTCCAACGACTTTATCTATCCCACCAACAGCAAGAAGACTTTCTTCTGCAACCCGACTGTCGCTCTGAAGTACGTATTCTAATAATTTAGCAGAAAAAATACAAGTGGCCAATCGGCCTAACGACCAAACGAAAAGATAAACTATGCTTACAAAACTCTTTGGATTCGATCCAGCAAAGATGACTGTGCGCAAGGAGGTTGTGGCAGGTATCACTACCTTCCTCACCATGGCGTACATCCTCGCAGTAAACCCCTCGATTCTCTCTGCCGCCGGCATGGACAAGGGTGCTGTGTTCACCACTACCGCCGTTGCGTCGGCCATTGCCACCTTCGTGATGGCCTTCCACGCCAAGCTGCCTTTCGCCCTTGCTCCGGCAATGGGCCTCAACGCTTTCTTCGCCTTCACGGTGTGCCTCACGATGGGCTACTCCTGGCAGTTTGCGCTCACGGCTGTGTTTATTGAGGGTATCATCTTCATCCTCCTGACACTGACGGGATTGCGCAACCTCATCGTTGACTCCATGCCGCTGTGCCTGCGCCGCGCAATAGCGCCGGGTATCGGTCTCTTCATCGCCTTCATCGGTCTGAAGAGCTCTGGCATCATCGTCAGCAACGAGTCTACCTTCGTGTCGCTGGGCGACCTCCACACTCCGGCAGTGCTCCTCGCTGTCTTCGGCATCATTCTCACCTCCGTGCTGCTCGTGCGCAAGGTGATGGGCGCGCTGCTGATTGGCATCCTCGTGACGGCCGTCATCGGCATACCTCTTGGTGTGACAAACTACACCGGCGTGTTTGACATGCCGCCCAGCATAGAGCCTATAGTTTGGAAGATGGACTGGAGCAATGTGTTCTCGCTCGACATGGCGGTGTGTGTCTTCACTTTCCTCTTTGTGGACATGTTTGACACCATCGGCACCATCGTAGGTGTAAGCAGCCGTGCCGGCATGGTTGACAAGGACGGCAAGATACAGAACCTCTCGCAGGCATTCATGGCCGACGCTATCGGTACTACAGTGGGCGCTGCCCTCGGTACCTCTACCATCTCGACCTACGTGGAGAGTGCAGCGGGTGTCAACGCGGGCGGCCGCAGCGGTCTCACCGCCTTCGTGGTAGGTGTATGCCTCGTTCTCTCACTGTTCTTCGCTCCTCTCTTTCTCGCCATCCCTTCGCAGGCAACGGCATCGGCTCTGTTCCTAGTGGGCGTTATGATGGTGGCTGACATGGGCAAGATTGACTTCACCAAGTATGCCGAGGCTATCCCGTGCTTCGTGACTATCATCATGATGCCGCTGGCCTACAGCATCGCCGACGGCATTCTGCTTGGTGTCATCGCGTATGTAATCCTCTACCTCCTCTCCGGCAAGGTGAAGGAGCTGAGCATCAGCACCGTAGTGCTCGCCGTGCTCTTCATAGCACGCTACGCACTGCTGTAAGCGCACATAGACAACAATAGACTAATCGGTGCAATCCGTGGCAGAACCAAGGATTGCACCGATTTTTTGTTTAGGGGAGCCTAACCCAACCCTTCCCTAAAAGGAAAGGCTATGTGCTGCGGAGTCAACACAAAACATAAAACACAACACCCAAAACGTTTAATAATTCGCTAGATTCGCGGTTCCAAAAAATTCTCACATTCGAACATTCTGGGACAAAACAAATTCTGCTATTCTGTGCGTTCTGTGTTCAAAAAAATATGCGGGTCAGTTTTGTTTGTCGTTGTCGACGACGGTGTTTACGACGAGTGCGGAGAGGGTGAAGCCGAAGACGGCGGTGATGTGGACCATGGAGCCGTTGACCTGGGCCTTGAGGGGGTCGGAGTAGGAGGGGGCAGAGGAGGCGGACGCCTCGCCGCGGTTGGGCTGCACCTCGGGACTGTAGACGCACTGGAACTTGCGGGCGGGATAGGTCTTGTTGCGCCTGAACCGCTTGCGGAGGGCGCGGGCGAGGGGGCAGCCTTCAGCTTTCCAGAACTCGGCAACGCGTATCTTCTGTGGGTCGAGCTTGAGGGCGGCTCCCATGGACGAAAAGAAATGGCAGCGGGCGGCGGTGGCGTTGAGTATGAGCAGCGCCTTGTCCTGCAGGCTGTCGATGGCGTCGATGACGAAGTCGTAGGCGTTGAGGTCGAAGTCGCCGCAGGTCTGCTGGTTGTAGGGCTTAGTCACGGCGGTGATGTCGGCGTGGGGATTGATGGCGACAAGGCGGCTGCGCAGCGCTTCGGCTTTGGGTTCGCCCACGTTGAGCGTGGTGGCCATGAGCTGGCGGTTGATGTTGGAGGCGTTGACGCTGTCGGGATCGACCATGGTGAGGTGGCCTATGCCTGAGCGCACCAAGCCCTCAGCGCACCAACTGCCCACGCCGCCCACGCCCAGGAGCAGCACTCGCTGGTCGTGCAGTCGCTGGAGGGTGTCGCTGCCCAGGAGGCGCTCGGTGCGGTCGAATATTTCGGATGCAGGTATTGTCATGAGGTGATGGATGATGTAACGCTGCAAAATTACATCTTTGTAGGGCAACGGCGGCAAGAGAAGGCGGAGAATGTGACAGGCAGCCCGCTCGCGACTGCCACGGAAATGCAAAAAGGGGCGTTTGCGCTTTGCCGTAAAAGGCAAAACACCTAACTTTGAGGAAAATTTAACATTACAAACAAAAAGGTTGCGCCCGACACGGATATAGGGAGAAAGATTATGACGAAATATGTTTACGGCCCGATTTGCCTGCTGCTGGCTATGATAATGTCGGTGTCTTGCTCGAAGGGCGGCAAGATGAAAGAGTTGCTGAACCAGGTTCCTGCCAGCGCCGACTTTGTGGCTGTGGGCAACGTGAAGACCATAGTAGAGTCGCTGGGCGGCAGCCTGGAGGACCAGAAGCTCACGATGCCCTCCAACATTATGGAAGCCCTGCCTGCCGACGCAGCCAAGGAGCTCGACGACCTCAACAAGTTCCTGCAGAAGTCGGGCGTTGACGCTGAGGCTTGCGCGCTGATTGTGGACTACGAAGAGAACAAGCCCGTGGTGGTCTGCGGCCTCGACGACGCCGAGAGCTTCGCCAAGGCCATAGAGGGCGAGGGACTCAAGAAGGAGAGCAGCGAAGGTGACATGACGCTGTACAGCAAGGACGACAACTACATAGCGGTGAACGGTTCGTACGCCTATATCGCAGGAGGCGTTTATGGCGGCAATACGCAGCAGTACCTGAAGAAAATCGCAGACGAAGCCAATGACAAGAGCGTGGGCTCGACCGACTACGGCGACTACATGGCCGAGGGCAACGCCGGCGGCATAGCCTTCAAGTGGCCCAAGGAGATTAAGGACCAGATGAGCAAAATGGGCCTCCCCTCCGAGATCCTTTCCGTATATAGCGGTGTGATCTGCATGCGCAACGAGCTGTCGGAAAACAAATGGACAGCCACCATAAAGATGTATGACGAAGACGGCGACGAAGTGGAGAGCAGCAAGTTTGGCGACGTGTCGACCACGATTAGCGCTGACGCCCTCGACCTGCTGGCACAAAACGAGAACGTGATATTGGCGTTCAGCCTGAAGGGCATAGACTGGGACAAGGTCTCGAAGGAGATGAGCGCCAGCGGGCTGCCCCAAGAGCAGCGCGCCGCAGTGGATGCCATCTACTCCTATCTGAAGAACATAGACGGATCGGTGGCAATGGGCTTCGGACTCACCAACGGTGTGGAGTCTGTCAACAGCATGTGTGCCGGCGTTGATGCCTTGAGCCAGTTCTCCGCTACGATTGTGGTTGAGACGAAGGAAGGCACGGGCAAGGACCTCATGAACGGAATGAAGGGCATGCTGACTGCACTGGGCATACCGGTGAACGAGACGGGCTCCGGCTTCTCTGTAGTGCTTGACCCCGCAAGCGCGACGGGCGGCACCATCTATGTGAGCATGCTGGGCAACACCATCGCCGTAGCCAACCACCCCGTGAAGAGCGGCAACGGCAACGCGCTGGCCAAGAGAGCCGGACTGACCGACTATGCGGGCGCGTTCTGCATTGGCCTCTCGAAGGGCGACCAACTGACGCAAGACCTGGGCATAGACACCGACGTGACCTTCCTGATTGCAAGCAAGCCGAAGTCTAACGAAACGGAGATGTCGCTGGAGATTAGCGGCGACAGCAACACCGGTGTGCTCGCCAAACTCGTCAAGGTAATCCTGGGCATCTCAAACAAGACCGGCAACCTCATGCCTGCCTACTCGCAGGATGACCTGGGAGAGCTCTGCGGAGAGGACATGGCGTACGAAGACGAACTTGCGGACACCGCCGCTTGCTATTAAGGACAGGGCCTGACCCTGCGCATCCACGCAGCGACGATGGAAACAATAACCATAAGCAATCTCCTGCCACGCGTGTTTGCCGGCATGGAGGACAGTGAAAAGATTCGTTCTTCCCAGGTGTGGGGAGAACGGTCTTTTGTGTTCAGACGCGGCTGCCGGCTCTGCATACAGGCCGAGTCGGGCAGCGGCAAGTCGTCGCTGCTGAGCTTCATCTTCGGCCTGCGCGCCGACTACAGCGGCGACATCCTCTTTGACGGGCGCGACGCGAGGCAGCTCAGCGTGGCTGAGTGGAGCGCAGTGAGAACGTCGGTGCTGTCGCTCCTGCCGCAAGACATGGCGCTGTTTCCCGAACTGACGGTGGCGGAGAACATAGACCTGAAGAACAACCGCACCCGCCACAAGAGCCGCCAGCAAATCATGGAGATGCTGGAGAGAGTGGGGCTGGCCGACAAAACGGATGCCCCGGCGGGCAAGCTGAGCATAGGGCAGATGCAGAGGGTGGCGCTGGTGCGCTCGCTGTGCCAGCCCTTCAGCTTCATCTTCCTGGACGAGCCGGTGAGCCACCTGGACTCGCGCAACAACCGCATCGCGGCACAGATGATAGCGGAAGAGGCGGAGCGGCAGGGCGCCGGAGTGGTGGCGACATCGGTGGGCAACCACCTGCAGCTCGACAACGCACAATTCATATCAATGTAGGGAGATGAAGAGGTCTGACTTCAAGCGCGAAATATGGAGCCTGCTGAGGAAGAACGTCTCGGTGGGCCAACTGCTGGGCTACGCCGCCGCCAACATTGTGGGCCTGGCGGTGATACTGGTGGGCATCATGTTCTTCTCCGACAGCCAGCGGTCTGCCACCGACGACGACCAGTTTTTCTCCGACGACTACATCGTGGTGTCGAAAAAGGTGGTGGGCATAGGCTTCACCCCCGTCAGCTTCGCGCCAGAGGAGATAGAGAGCATCAAGCGGCAGAAGTGGGCGGTCAAGGTGGGCGAGTTCACCGCCTCGCAATTTGCGGTGAACGGCGCCATCAATATGGGCGGCAGGGGACTGTCTACCTACCTCTTCTTTGAGTCGGTGCCCAACGACTTCTTCGACGTGGCGCCGCGCGACTGGCACTTTGAGCCCAACGACACGTTTGTGCCTATAATAATGAGCAAGGACTACCTGGCGCTCTACAACTTCGGCTTCGCCATACCGCAGGGACTGCCGCAGGTGAGCGAAGAGATAGTGGGGGCGGTGCCCATCACGCTCAGCATCACCGGCAAGGACAACGTGACCGAATATTTCAAGGCCGCGGTGGTGGGCTTCTCGTCCAGGCTCAACACCATAGCGGTGCCCCAGAGCTTCATGGACTGGGCCAACCAGCGCTACGGCACCGGTGAGAAGAAAGACGCCTCGCGACTGATAGTGAAAATCAACAGGCTGGAGTCCGCCAACATGAACAAATGGCTGGAGGACCACAATCTGGAGGTGGCGGGCGACAAGGACAAGACGGGCAACATCTCGGCGTTCCTGGGAGTGGTGTCGAGGGTGGTGGCTGCCAACGGCGCGGTCATCTGCGCCCTGGCGCTGTTCATTCTGACCCTGTCCATCTTCCTGCTGCTGCAGAAGAACCGCGAGACGATACGCAAACTCACGCTGCTGGGCTTTGCCCCGCGCGAGATAAGCCGCTACTACGAGGCGGGCGTGGCTGGCGCCAACGCCGTCATCACGCTGGTGGCGCTCATTGTGGCAGTGGGTTGCCGCATGACGTGGACCGCCCAACTGCACGAGATAGGGCTCGGCGGCGCCTCTGTGCTGCCCGTGGTGGGCGTGGCGCTGGCATATCTGGCTGGCGTGACGGCGCTCAACATATATATAATAAGGAAGGAGATAGCCGCAGTAAGCTAACTGGCAACGGGCGGCAAGCGACTGTAACCGGCAGGACACAAAAAAAAGGCTGAATTCCCAAGAGAGGAATTCAGCCTTTTTTTTTGCACTGCTGTCAGTTAACCCCTTGAACCTCCTGTCTCCAAAAAGTCCTTTTCATTAAAATTCGCGCAGTTTGCGTGCGCCTCATTTCCAGTGCATTACGTCGGGCGCGCACTTAAGAATTTTAAAGTAGTACTTTAGCGATTGAAAAGTAGGACTTAAAAAAATTTTATGCGGACTT
>CAVGQS010000124.1:0-7153 GCA_963631415.1 Lactococcus garvieae
GTTGCACCATGACCGGGATATATGATAGTGCGGTCAGGAAGTGAAAGAAGGTTTGACTTAATACTGGACACTAGTGTCAGATGGTCTCCTCCGGGAAAATCGGTGCGACCTATGGAGTACTGGAAGAGACTATCACCTGAGAAGAGCGTGGCTTCTGACTCGCAATATAGGCATACACCGCCAGGAGTGTGGCCTGGGGTCTCTATGGCGGCTAGGGTATGACTGCCAAATGTTATCTGCCGGCTTTCTGCTAATGCGTCGCCAACAGGGGCGACGCGCACTTGAGACTGGAATTGCTGACCCACATGCCCCAGGATAGTCTCTATCTGCAGTGGCAGATTGAGATATAAGTCCGTGTCTTTGAGATGGATTTGAGGCTTGAGTCCATACTTCTCGTAGATATGGCAGCATCCGAGTGTGTGGTCAAAGTGGGCATGGGTGCACAAAAGGTGCTTGGGTACAAGATTATGTTCAGTAATATAAGTGTCGATTGCGCTGTTTTCTTCATCAGAAAATGCACCATCGTCTATTATGACAGCTTCTTTTGTTTCGTCGCTCACTACATAGCAGTTCTCACTGACCATGTTGGTCACAAAGCATTTGACAGTTAGCATTCCAGAATATTGGTTGACAAGAGATTGGGTGAAGGAGTCGTTATTTCAAGGGAATATACAGGATCTTCTTCGTAGCAAAAAATTCTTCTGTGAAGTAGTTGGAAATATCCGTCAGTTCATACCAGTTGCGCACAGTCTTCATTTCTTCGTTCAAATCCCCTCCCTTCAGACATATCAGTCCGTTAGGGATGGAATTTTTGTCGACAGTCAGCACGTTTTTCCTAGTCAGTTTGACTAAATCGGCAGCATTCATAACTGCACGACTAACGACGAAATCGAATTTCCCTTTCTCCAATTTAGCGTTTTCCTGTACGATTTCCGCATTTTGCAGCCCTATTGACTCGGCTACGCTGCGGGTGACCTTTATCTTCTTCTCGATGCTGTCAATCATCTTGAATGTTACGTCTGGGAACATAATGGCGAGAGGTATACCAGGGAAACCTCCACCGGTGCCTACATCGAGAATTTTGGTGCCTGGCCTGAAGTTTATATACTTCGCTATAGCCAAAGAGTGGAGAACGTGGTGTTCATACAAGCAATCCATATCTTTGCGCGAAATAACATTGATTTTGCTGTTCCACTCCCGATACAACCCATCCAGACAGGCAAATTGTTCTATTTGCCTGTCTGTGAGATTTGGGAAGTATTTGCATATCAGTTCCACTGGCAGCGGATAAGAGTCTGTTAAATAGAAAAGCGTCTGCTTGAGCCAGACAAAAGTCTACGCCTTAGTAAGCAAAAAGAGGATAGGAAGCCATAGTGGCATTAACCTCGCCCTTCACTTTTGCTACTACCTGCTCATTCTCTGGATCGTTGAGGACTTCTTCAATCCAGTCTGCGATCTTGAGCATAAGATCTTCTTTGGCACCACGGGTTGTGATGGCGGGAGTTCCCAACCTTATACCAGAAGTCTGGAACGCACTGCGGCTGTCGAAAGGAACCATGTTTTTGTTGACGGTAATGTCAGCTGCCACGAGAGCATTCTCAGCAACCTTGCCAGTCAATTCTGGATATTTGGGACGAAGGTCAATGAGCATGGAGTGGTTGTCTGTGCCGCCGCTGACGACACCAAATCCTCTACGAACGAGTTCCTCTGCCAGAACTGCAGCATTTTTCTTCACTTGCTTGGCATATTCTTTGAATTCGGGCTGCAGGATTTCGCCGAAAGCTACGGCTTTGGCTGCAATGACATGCTCAAGCGGACCTCCCTGAATGCCAGGGAATACAGCGCTGTTCAGCAGTTGTGACATCATCTTAGTCACGCCTTTGGGAGTCTTCAATCCCCAAGGATTTTCGAAGTCTTTGCCCATCAAGATTATGCCTCCACGCGGCCCCCTCATGGTCTTGTGGGTAGTGGAGGTAACGATGTGAGCATATTTAACGGGGTTGTCAAGAAGGCCGGCGGCAATAAGACCAGCAGGATGAGCCATGTCTACCATGAAGATTGCTCCAACTTTGTCAGCTATCCCTCTCATACGAGCGTAGTCCCACTCGCGACTATAAGCCGAGCCTCCACCAATAATCAATTTAGGCTTGTGCTCAAGAGCGAGTTGCTCCATTTCGTCATAGTCAACGCGGCCTGTTTCCTTGTTGAGGTTATAGCCAATAGGATTGTAGAGAATACCAGAAGTGTTGACCTTGGAACCGTGGGAGAGGTGGCCGCCATGGTCAAGATTGAGACCAAGAAAGGTATCACCCGGTTTGAGAACAGCAAGAAAGACTGCAGCGTTGGCCTGCGCTCCGGAGTGCGGTTGGACATTGGCATACTCCGCATTGAATATTTTCTTGATGCGTTCTATGGCTATGGTCTCGCTCTTGTCAACATTGACACAGCCACCATAGTACCTCTTGCCAGGATAGCCTTCAGCGTATTTGTTGGTCAAACAGGAGCCCATGGCTTCCATCACTTGGTCGCTGACAAAATTTTCAGAGGCAATAAGTTCGATACCTCTTTTTTGACGTTGCTGTTCAGCCTCGATAATGCTGAATATTTCGGAGTCTCGTTTCATTTGTATATGTATAAGATTGTTTTTGATTAGTTGTAGATTGACGTTTGAGAGGGGGGCTGATCAAAGATTAAGTTACTTCAACTTGGCATTGGCCAGGTTTTGTTCCTTTTCGCAATAGTGGCACTTGATAGTTCCCTCGTCAGAATTAGTCACGTGGAAAACCGTCTTCATCGGTTCGTTGTTAGTAATGCACTTGGGATTTTGGCATTTTACAATGTCAACCAGCACTTTGGGCATGCACACTTGCTTCTTCTCGACCACCTCAAAGTTCTTTATTATGCACAAGCTCACGTCGGGAGCGATGACAGACAGTTGATTGAGCTCATCGTCAGTGAAAAACTTGTCCGCCACTTTTATGATGCTTTTTCTGCCCATCTTTTTGCTATAGAGATTGAATCCCACCATTGCCGTGGTTCCGAGCTCGTAGATTTTCAGAAGGCTCACTACGTTCATAGTACGGTTGCAGGGTATATGATCAATAACCGTTCCGTTTTCAAGAGCCGAAACTAAAAGTTGCTTCTTCATCTGATGATTGTTTTGTCGTTTATAATGTCCTCATAAGAGTAGTTCAGCACGTCGCAAATGAGCGCTTGACGGGCATAAAGTCCGTTTTGGGCCTGTTCGAAATAGTAAGCGTGAGGGTTGTCGTCAACATCTGCAGAGATTTCGTTGATGCGAGGCAGCGGATGCAGTATCTTCATGTTCTCCTTGGCCTTGCCCAGCATAGAGTTGGTCAATATATAGGTGTTCTTCACACGCTCATACTCCAGCAGGTCGCTGAATCGCTCCTTTTGGACACGCGTCATATAGAGGATGTCTGCCTTGCTGATGGTGTCTTCATCGAAGGTCGTGCCTTCTGTATAGTTGATGTTATTTTCCTTGCAATAGCACTTGTACTCCTCAGGCATCTCTAACTCTTTGGGGGCAATGAAATGGAAGGTGGGATTAAAGTGCCTCATGGCCATGAGAAGTGAATGAACCGTTCTGCCGTACTTCAAGTCACCCACGAGATGTATGTTGAGGTTGCTGAGGGTTCCTTGGGTCTTAAAGATGGAATACATATCAAGCATGGTCTGAGAGGGATGTTGGTTGCTGCCGTCGCCTGCATTGATAATAGGCACATCGGTTACTTCGGAGGCGTATTGTGCCGCTCCTTCGAGAAAGTGCCTCATTACAATCACGTCGGCATAGTTGCTGACCATCTTAATCGTGTCTTTGAGGCTTTCGCCTTTGGTGCCGCTCGTTATTTTAGGGTCAGCGAAGCCAATTACCCGGGCTCCCAACCGGTTTGCCGCCGTCTCAAAACTTAAGCGCGTGCGTGTTGACGGTTCAAAGAATAGTGTTGCAACAACCTTTCCCTCAAGAATCTTGCGATTGGGGAAAGCCTCAAACTCTGACGCCATCTTGACGAGATACTCAATCTTCTCTCTTGTAAGATGTGATAGTGTAATTACGCTTCTGTTTTCAAACATAAGGTGTACTTTTTTTAGTATTTGTGTGCGGTATTTTCAGAAAGTGAGATTCAAACCCAACGACAGCCATTCCTTGAACTGGATGACCGCATTGCTCTTGTCGGTAACGTATGAATCGTCAAATCGCGGATAGACGTAAAACTGCGATGAGAGGTATTTGTTTATAGTGAAAGTGAAAGTGTTTTCCCACTCCACTTGGATTTTCTCGTAGTTGGTGAAATAATACATTCGGCTGTTCCAAGACAGCTCCTTCAACAACTTGACAGTCCATGTGGCAGTTATATTAGAGCCAATGGTTTCGTAAGAGTGATGGTTTCCCTTTACACCATAGCGCGAAGTAAGATCATCTCTATCAACATATTTGAAATCGTAGGCCAATGGAGCCAGGTGAAGAGTAAAATTGAAATTACTCTTGTTGTACTTGTAGTCCATACCAACAGACAACACGCTCTCGAAAGGAGACATGAAATCGGAGTAGACGTAGTTGCTATTGCTGTTGTATTTGGGGAGGAACTGCGTCCAGCTCTGTAGTTGCACAGAATAGTACCACCGCCCGGTAGCCTGCACTCCCAAATTGTTCGTCAGACGCAAGAGATCTTCATTGGTCTTGAATTTGTGTTCGGTGTCTTCCTTGTTGGTCTGGAATCCCAAATTCATTTCAAGGGTGTTGTTGAAAGTAATTTTCTCCTTGTTGTTGTAGTTGGCGTACAAGCGATATCGTGCAAGCATTGAGTTGTAGTTGTTGCCGCCTTTATACCACTTGTCGTTGGAATAGTTCTGCATCAACTGCAGAGAGAAAGTCTGCTTAAAAGACCAAAAGTTAGGTTTGTGGCTAACGGCTTCGATTGGCTCGATGACTCTGTCAAGTTCTTTTATTTTCACAATATCGGACACTTGTATCTTGTGATCAACACGAGTGTTTATATCGCTACGGATACGTCCAGTCTTGTCCAACACCTCATCGGTGCTATGCACCCAATAAGGATATTTGTTGTAAAGCGAAACGTAGAAATCGTTTAGATGGTTGCTAATTGCCAAGTTTTGGCCTATCACACCCGAAGCGGCTGTGGGCTCTTCAGGAGTCGGAATCTGCATAACTTGTCCGATGGCGTCCTTATAAAGGAGAGGACTTACAAATAAGCGATAAAAATACGGATTCTTCAAGGCGTCGTTGTCTGCGGACATTTCAACAGAAAAAGAATTATCGTCGATGTGGTCGTTCATAGCCTTTAAGGAATCTACGAAATACTTTGTTATGCTGTCAGCTTTGGCGAGATAGGGGTCTTTCGACCTTTGACTTTGGACGAAATGTCTGTGCTGGGCCATTACAGCAGATGTCAGGCACAGAAAGACAATAGCTAAGTAACTGTGTTTCATTCAAGTCGTATTTATGGTCGTTATGACTGTTGCAAAGATAGTGATTTTGTTCCTAAAACAGCAGGAAAACGTCTGACATTCTAAGGCTTCGCTATACCAAAAAGCAGTCACGTGCCAGAACGATAAAAGCTCAGTCTGATTCTTTGGCACCCTCCACCTTAAGTCTCGGCAACGACAGATGATACTTCACGGCCAACAGACGAATGAGAATGACTGACACTCCCGACAGAATTCCGCACAAGGTGTCGTCCATCCCTATGTTGTAGAGAAATGCGAAGACAATTCCTCCAAGTACACAGGCGAGAGCGTAGATTTCCTTTCTGAATATCAGAGGTTCTTCATTGATTAGTACATCCCTAAGCACGCCTCCTGCCGCTCCTGTCATAGCACCCATACAGATAGCGCACCATATAGGAAAGCCGTTATCCAAGGTCTTCTCAACACCGACTACAGTAAACAAAGCCAATCCGATGGTGTCGAACAGAAACCATGTGTTATCTTGCCGCACAAGTACCTTTCTGAACACAACGACCCACACCACAGCAATTGCCGAACAAATAAGATAGAATGGGTCTTTCATCCAGAAAGGAGACAAGCCCAATAGCAAGTCGCGTACAGTACCTCCGCCTATTGCGGTTGTCAGTCCTACGATATAGGCACCGAACAAATCGAAATTTTTTGCGGCTGCAAGACGTGTTCCGGAAATTGCGAAAGCCAAAGTTCCTATAAAATCAAGAACTTGGAAAAAGTCTATATGTATCATTATGACATCAAGTAGTATTTGTGATGGCAGATGGAGCTAATGCATTCTTATACTATTCTGTTTATGGGAGTCCCTTCAAGAAAGGCTTTGACGTTGTTGACTGTTATGTCAAAAAGCCGCTGTCTGGATTCTTTTGTCGCCCACGCGATATGGGGCGTAATATAGGCATTGGGAGCGGTCAGGAGCGGATTGTCTGCGGCAGGGGGTTCTGTGGAAAGTACGTCAGCTGCGTATGCGGCAATCCTTTTTGCTCTCAGAGCATCTGCGACGGCCTGCTCGTCAACGAGGGCGCCTCTCGCTGTGTTTATGATTACAGCATTAGGTTTCATATGTTTTAGGGTTTCGCTGTTAACAAAATTTTTGGTTTGTGGAACGAGGGGCACATGTAGAGTAAGCACATCAGATTCAACAAAGATTGCACTCTCGTCTACTTTCACTATATACTCTGGTAGTTCATGGACACACTTGGAAGTCAGCGCTATCACTTTCATTCCGAAAGCGTGGGCTATAGCGGCCGTCCTTAGTCCTATATTCCCTAAACCAACAATGCCTATAGTTTTGCCAGCGAGATCAAAAGTAGGGTAGGTGAGGCTGCAGAAACACTGCGACAGGCTCCACTTACCCTGAGTGGTGTCTTTAGAGTAAGGGCCTATGCTATTATATATATGCAATAGAAGCGCAAATGCGTGTTGAGCTACCGACTGCGTGGAGTAGTTGGGAGCATTGCATACAACTACACCCAAAGAGTTGGCGGTCTGTATGTCCACATTATTATAACCAGTGGCGGTTACCACTATGCATTTCAAGCGAGGCAACTGACGTAGAATTTTTGCGTCCAAAACGACTTTATTAGTGATGATAATGTCGGAGTTAGCCGTCCGTGACAACACTTGGTCAGGTTTAGTGGCTTCATAGGTT
>CAVGQS010000125.1:0-6940 GCA_963631415.1 Lactococcus garvieae
GGCTTTAAAATTTTTTTAAGTCCTTGTTTTCAATCGCTCAAGTGGCTTTAAAAAAATCTTTAGTGCGCGCTAGACCTAACGCGCTGAAAATGAGGGAAACAGAAAAGCTGCGGATTTTACGGATGTGGCGAATCTGAATGGAGCTGGGGATTTCGGTTGGAAGATAGGTGTTTTTGTGCCTTTTACCTGCGCAGCACGGGCATGCCGTTCTCAAATTTGATAGGTATCCACAGGTGGCGGCTGTCGCTGAGATTATGGGGATTCCAGATGTCTGCCATGAACACGTAGTCGGCGCCGCCGAACATCTTCTTTTGTGCAGGTGTCTCTACCTTATATATATAGGTGCCCTGGGCGCCGAATGTTTTGTCGGCTCCTTCGCCGCGGCATGGGTTTGGCAGTTGTTTCCAAGGACCGAAGATGTTCTTGGCGCGGAATATCCTGGCGGCATTGGGCGCCCATCCGGTGCAGCCGCTCGTAATCATCCAGAATGTCCCGTCTTTCTTGAATATCGTAGGAGCCTCGTTTTGGCCGCCTGGCGCCACTCGCACAAATGAACCGTTGTGGTTCATATAGTCGTCGGTCAGTTGGGCGATGTGTATCGTAAGGTTGTCCTCAGAAGAGTAGATATGATAAGCCTTGCCGTCATCGTCCACGAAAACGGTCATGTCGCGCGCCATTTGTCCACCGTCGAGGTCGCGCATGAAGAATGCTCCGCGCTCTATCTGCGTGCGCCATTCGGGAGTCCACCATGTCTTCATATTGGAGGAGAGCAACTGATGGCGTAGTTCTGTTGTGTCGGTCAGGCAGAAGCCTATGGGATATTGTCTGGCGTTCACGCGGCCTGAGCGCACCAAGCGGAATGGGCCAAATGGGGTGTCGCTCACCGCCACGGCTGCGCGAGCAGCCGCGTATCCTCGTCCTTTGAGTTCGAGATGAAACCACATGACAAACTTTCCGGTCTTGGAGTTGTAAAGCACCTTTGGGCGCTCTATGATGCACCCGCCCTCAATGTCGCTGCCTGCCTCGTCGGTCACGCTCAGCGCAAGTCCGCGGTTTGTCCAGTCGATGAGGTTCTTAGACGTGAAGCAGCTCACGCCGAGCGAGCTGTAAGGCTTGCCTGTGTCGGAGCGGCTTTCACCATACCAGTAGTATGTGCCCTTGTAGTTCAGTATATTTCCACCATGGGCATTGATATGCTTGCCTGTGTTGTCTTTCCATACGCCGCCGTCCATTGGCGGTTGTGCGACCAAACGCAACAGCGTCGTCGTCATGACTAAAAGCAATATTGATTTCTTCATCGTGTAATAAGCGGTGTATGTGGTTTTTGCTCTTTTGCAAAGTTAGTTTTTTGCGGCGTGAAAGATTAAGAAAGCATTAAAAAATGTTCGTAAGGATAGGCATAGCCTACCCATAACACGTGCCAAAGGGCTCAAGTTTGACTGACTGCTCCGACTGACTCAAATTTCAAACTAGAGTTGATATTTTCGCAGCGTCCCACTGTTTTGATTCGAAAATTCCTCTGGTTTAACTTCCTTTTGCGTATATGTTACTGCAAGATTTGCGTACAAAAACAATAGTTGCTAATTTTGTCATAGATAGCGATAGGCGTTTGTTCGCTGCATCGCTATAAAAATAATGATTAGCATAAATACTAGACTTGTATTCTAGATTGGTCAGGCTTGTTTTGCAATCCGCTTGTAACAAAAATATTGTTGCGGGAGGGGTAAAATTGGCAACGCCAAACTGGAACAAACTTGCGATAATTTGAAAAATATCATAAGGAAACCGTGTGCCTGGCTCGCGTCTGGCACACTTCTTTTTGCACATCTACGCATCTGACTTTTAACAACTTAAAACATACGCAAATGACAAACAAAAAAACTTACAATGTTCCTGAAATGGACATCGTGCGCATTGCTCAGGCTAGTATGATAGCCTCATCTTTCCCTGTTGATGGCGGTGATGATGTAGACGGTGCCGACAAGTCCAATGCCTTTGAGGGAGGAATTACAGAAGAATAGTCCCCGGCGGCTATAGCCGTACTCGTTTAGAGCGCCCCTCGGCTGCCATTCAGTTTGGCAGTCGGGGGGCGTTCCTTATCATTGCCACAAAAAAAGTCCGGCTCCACACTTGGTGCGAAGCCGGACTTGCTGTATTTGTGCGCTGGTGTCGCTTATTCGTATCTGAGTGCCTCTATCGGGTCCATGGATGCTGCCTTGCGGGCGGGGACGAATCCGAAGAGAATACCTATCACCGTACATACCACGAAGCTGAGCACGATGCTCCATACCGGTATGCTGACCGGCAGGTTGAAGCTGGCGCAGACAAGGGTACCCGCCCATCCGGTGATGATGCCCAGGATACCTCCCGTGACGCTTATCATGACGCTCTCGATAAGGAACTGGCTGCTGATGTCTACGCCGCGCGCGCCGACCGACATGCGCAGACCAATCTCCTTGGTGCGCTCTGTGACGCTCACGAGCATGATGTTCATGATGCCGATGCCCGCCACGATGAGCGAGAAGGCTGCTGCCACCACAAGGATGATGGTGATGGAGTCCATAGTGCTGGACATGGTTTCCATCATTTCCTGTTGTGAACGGATGGTGAAGTCGTCGTCGTCAGACGTCTTGAGTTTATGGCGAGTACGCAGGATGTCTGTCAGCTCGTCGATGGCTTCGTCGGTCATCTCCTCAGTCAGTGCCGAGCAGTTGATAGACGTGAAGAAGGTCTGTGCCAGAATGCGCTTCATCACCGTGGTGTAGGGAGCTATCATGACGTTGTCTTGGTCCATGCCCCACGAGTTGTAGCCCTTGGACTTGAGCACGCCCACGATTCTGAACGGTATGGACTTGAACCTGATGGTCTTGCCCACGGGGTCTCCGCCATTGGGGAACAATTCGTCGACGATGGTCTTGCCCACGAGGCAGACCTTGGCGCTCTTGCGTATGTCTTCTTCGGTGAAGCAGTCGCCGCTCTCAACCACCCACTGCTTGATATCTAGGTAGTCGGTGGTCTCGCCGTAGAGCGAGGTGGAGGTGTTGTTGGCGCCGTAGATTACTTGGCCCGAGGCAGTGACCTCCGGGCTGACGTAGGTAACGTATTTCTTGTCTTGCAGGATGGCGTCGTAGTCCTCCTGCTTGAGGGTCTGCATCTCTGAGGGGTCTTGCCTTACGCCGCCGCGCATGTCGGCGCCGGGGCGTATCATGATAAGGTTGGTACCCATCTGCGAGATGTTTTCGCGCACGCTCTGCTTAGACCCTTGACCTATGGCCATCATGATGATGACCGCCGCCACTCCGATGATGATGCCGAGCATCGACAGGAATGACCGGAACTTGTTGCTGAATATTGCCTTGAGGGCAACCTTGAATAGATTGGAATAGTTCATTTAGTCGTCTTGGTTAACCGGAAGGGCGGCGAGGGCCTCGGCAGCTGATTTGATGTTGTCGTTGATGACGTCTTCCCTGATTTTTCCGTCGCGCAGCATGATGTTGCGGCTGGAGTAGAGGGCTATCTCTGGGTTGTGGGTCACGAAGATGATGGTTCGGCCCTCGGCGTGGAGCTTCTGGAAGAGCACCAGCATCTCAAAGGAGGTGCGTGTGTCGAGGTTGCCCGTCGCCTCGTCGGCGAGTATCACTGCGGGGTTGTTGACCAGGGCGCGGGCTATGGCCACACGCTGCATCTGTCCGCCACTCATCTGGTTGCTCTTGTGGTTGAGTCGCTCTGCCAGTCCCACCGCCTTGAGTGCCTCTACGGCAGCCTCGCGGCGCTGGCGCGCGCTGTAGGCGGTGTTGTACATGAGCGGCAACTCCACGTTTTCCACAGCGGTGGTCTTGGGCAGCAGGTTGTAGTTCTGGAACACAAAGCCAATCTTGCGGTTGCGCAGTATGGCGCGCTCGTTGCGCTTCATGGTCCTTACAGGTATTCCGTCGAGGTAGTACTCGCCCTCAGTAGGGGTGTCGAGACAACCCAGCTGGTTGAGGAGCGTAGACTTGCCGGAGCCGGAGGTACCCATGATGGTCACGAACTCTCCTTCGTAGATTTTGAAGGAAATGCCGCGCAGTGCGTGGACCACCTCGTCGCCAACCTTGAAGTTGCGCCTCACGTTGTCCAGCTCTATAACAACTTTTCTCTCGTTCATATTGTAGTGTCTGCAGTTTGTAACCTGACCGCTTACTGTTGTTTCTTCTTGCTGTCCTTCTTGTTGTCCTTAGGCGTAGGCATGAACGGGTTGCTGTTCTGGCTCTGCTCTGTTGCGTTTTCGTCCATGATAAACTCCGTTATAACCTGCTGGCCCTTTTTGAGTCCGGAGACAATCTCCGTCATCGTGCCGTTGGTAGTACCCGTCTTCACTGCTATGGCCTTGAACACGTTGCCCTGCTTTATCCACACCTTGTTGGTGGCTTTGACGTCGCTGATGGACTCTTCGGGTGTGAGCATAGCCTCGTTGGGGGTGAACTTGAGTGCCTTAGACGGCACTGCGCACACGTTGTGCTTCTCCGAGGTTAAGATGGTCACGTTGGCGGTGAGGCCCGGCTTGAGCTTGAGGTCGTCGTTGGGTGCAGAAATCACCACTTCGTAGGTCACCACGTTGCTCTCGGTGGTAGCCTCCTGGCGCACCTGCGTCACGCTGCCCTCAAAGGTGTCGTCGGGGAAGGCGTCAACGGTGAACTTGACGCGCTGTCCTACCTTGACGTTGCCTATGTCGGCCTCGTCGACGTCAGCAATCACGCGCATGTCGGTGAGGTCCTTGGCTATGGTGAAGAGGGTAGGGGTGTTGAACGAAGAAGCCACGGTCTGGCCTTCCTCAACCTCCTTGCTAAGCACCACGCCGTCGATAGGACTGGTGATGGTGGCGTAGCCCAGGTTGGTGGTTGCTTTCTTCACGTTTTCAGACTGTGTCACTATCTGCTGCTTTTGCTGGCGCACGCTCTCCATGGCCTGCTTGTAGCTCTTGAAGGCCTGGTCGTAGGCGTCGTCGCTGATGAGTCCCTTGTCGTGGAGGCTCTTCTGGCGTGTGTAGTTCTCTTTCTGATAGCTCAGCTCCGACTCCAGACTGCTGAGGTTGGCTTTAGATGCGGCGAGGTTGGCCTTGGCGCTGTTGAGCTCGCTGGTCAGGTTAGATTTGTCGAGTTCGGCAATGACCTGTCCGGCTTTCACCACGCTGTTGTAGTCTACGTAGAGTTTGCTGACGATGCCGCTGACCTGTGTACCCACCTCTACCTTGGTGACCGGTTCGATGGTGCCGGTGGCGGTGACAGAGGTGCTGATGTCCGTGATTTCTGCCTGTGCGAAGTTGTAGGACACTTTCAGGTTTTCCTTACCGCCAAATGCGAATTTGCATATCAAGGCGATTGCCACAACGGCAATGACGATGCAGACGGCTTTTTGTTTCTTATTCAGTTTCATATAGGGTGTAGTGTTTTTATAAGTCTATTTTGTCGTTGGCGTAGAAATCGAGCATGCTCCTGTTGTATGCCGTGAGGTACTTGCTCTGCAGTACGTCTTGCTTGGCGTTGAGCAGCGAGGTGCGGGCGTTGAGGGTCTCCACGATGTTCATGGTACCTATCTGCGCCTTGGTGTAGATGGCGTTGTAGTTCTCCTGGTTGTAGTTGAGTTTCTCTGTTCCCGCTATGTATTTCTGCTGGTTGTTGAAAGCGTTGAGCCTGTAGTTGGCGATGGTGTAGTAGAGGTCTCTTGATGCGTCTTCCTTGTCGAGGTTGGCGATGGTCTGCTCTATCTTGGCCTTGCGAGTGTTGGTTTTGTTCTTTCTGCCGTCGAAGATGGGTATGCTGACAGTCAGGCCTACCGAACCGTCGAGGTTGCGCTTCATCTGCTCAAACCAGTCCTTGTCGCTGCCGCTAGAGTGGTTGTCGCCAAATCCTGCCGACATAGAAACGGTGGGCAGGTATCCAGCCTTGGCCACCTTGTAGTTGAGTTCGGCCTCCTTGATGCTCAGGTCTGCCGTCTTGATCTCCGGGCGCTGGGCGAGGGCTTGTGCATAGACCGATTGCGTCTCGGGTATGGCTGCCAGTGTCTGGGCGTCGCTCACCGAGAGGTCAGCCACGTCGAATGACTCGCCTGAGGGCAGCGACAGCAGTTTCTTCAGCTGCAGCAGGTATTGGTCTATCTGAGTGGCTGTGTTGACGATGTCGTATTTTCCGTTGGCTACCGTAGACTGGAGTTCCAGGAGCTCGTACTTGGCAATCTGTCCCTGCGCGAGCAGTTCGACGCCCCTCTTGTAGAGCACGCTGTCCTGCGCGAGCAGTTCCTTGTTTACTTCAAGCGCCTCGCGCGTGTACATTATATTAATATAGAGTTGCACTATCTGCTCCTTGATGGAGTTGATGTCGGTGGCGATTTTCAGTTCTGCCTCCTCGTGCTGCAGTTTGGCCAGCTTGATGTTGTTGGCGGTTTGGTTGCCGTTGTAGACGGTCCACGCTGCGTTGATGCCGTAGCTGCCGTTGTAGGATGTCTTCTTGGCACTGCTTGTCATCGCGTTGCCGTTTACGAAGCCTGTGGCTCCCTCCTGAAACGGGCGGTAGGTTACCGACTGGCTTGTGTTGGCCGAGAGGGTCGGAAGCCAAGCTGCTTGCTGCTGCTTGATGTTTTCAGCTGCAATGTCGGTCTGGGCCTTTGACTTCAGAATGTCCACACTGTGTTCGGTTGCATAGTTTATGCAGTCGTCCAATGTCCATTTGCGCTGCTGCCCGTACATTGGCAGCGTGCACAGGAAAAAGCATAAAGCTCCTGCTGTGTTTTTTGTCATGTGTCTGGTGTTGTGTCAGTTGTTGATTTTCGCTGTGCAAAGTTAACGAATACAGTGCGTGTATCCTTAGCGGTTTAGTTAAATTAACAAAGTTTAGAATTGCTTAAACGCTAGGTAACTATTCAGCGATAGCCACGACCTTGCCTTTCCGCACTCTAAAATAGAGCG
>CAVGQS010000126.1:0-6919 GCA_963631415.1 Lactococcus garvieae
TTTTCGTTAAGTCCGCATAAAATTTTTTTAAGTCCTACTTTTCAATCGCTCAAGTACTACTTAAAAATTCTTTAGTGCGCGCGAGACTTAATGCGCTGAATATTAGGCGCACACAAAATGCGTGAATTTTCACGAAAAGGACTTTTTGGAGGGCTGGAGGTTCAAGGGCTAGAATGATGGAATTTGGCGGACAGCAATATTTCTGGTTGAACGGCTAATTATTTCCGCTGAAATGGGGCCGTCAGGTCCGCACGAAATGAGCGGAAGTCTAAGTTTGATGAAGGGAAGTGCTTCTTTGCGGAAACCAGGTGCGTGTTAGTGGGCTTCGAGCCAGTTTTCGCCCCATCCGCAGTCGGCCTTGAGGGGCACTTTGAGCTGGTAGGCACCCTCCATTTGGCTCTTGACTATCTGCTGCACCACTTCGCGTTCTTCGGGCAAGACGCTGAAGTTCAGTTCGTCATGGACCTGGAGGATCATCTTGGACTTGAGGCCCCTGGCGCGGAACTCGTCGAAGATGCGCACCATGGCAATCTTGATGATGTCGGAGGCTGAGCCCTGGATGGGTGCGTTGACTGCGTTGCGCTCTGCGTAGCCGCGCACTACGGCGTTGTGGGAGTTGATGTCGGGCACATAGCGGCGGCGCTTGAAGACGGTCTCAACGTAGCCGTCGGTCCTGGCCTTTTCCTTGACCGCCTCGATGTAGTCCTTGATGTGGGGATAGGTGGCGAAGTAGCCGTCAATCAGTTCCTTAGCCTCGGTGCGGCTGATGCCCAGGCGCTGCGAGAGGCCGAAGGCTGAGATGCCGTAGATGATGCCGAAGTTGGCGGTCTTGGCCTTGCGGCGCTCGTCGCTGGTGACGTCGGCAATGTCCTTGTGGTAAATTTTGGCGGCTGTGGCGGCATGGATGTCATGGCCCTCCACGAATGCCTCAATCATGTTGGCGTCGCCGGAGATGTGGGCCATGAGTCGCAGTTCTATCTGCGAGTAGTCGGCTGAGAAGAAGAGCTGCCCCTCTTCGGGCACGAAGGCCTTGCGTATCTCCTTGCCGTCGTCGCCCCGGACCGGTATGTTCTGCAGGTTGGGGTTGCTCGACGAGAGGCGTCCGGTGGCGGTAACCGCTTGGTTGAAAGACGAGTGGATGTGTCCGGTCAAGGGATTGACCAAGCCGGGGAGTGCGTTGACGTAGGTGCCCAGTAGTTTCTTCATGCCGCGGTACTTCAGTATGCAGTCTACCACGGGGCTGTTGGGACGGAGCGCCTCGAGCACCTCCTCGCTGGTGACGTACTGTCCCGTCTTTGTCTTTTTGGCTTTGGGGTCGAGCTTGAGTTTGTCGAAGAGCACCTCCCCTACTTGTTTTGGCGACGAGAGGTTGAAGTCTTCGCCGCTGAGCTGGTGGGCGTCGGCTTCGTAGGCGTTCATTCGGGAGGTGAAGATTCGTGAGGTCTCTGCCAGCGAGGCTTCGTTGATTCTCACTCCGGTGTGTTCCATTTCTGCCAGCACCTTGGTCAGGGGCAGTTCCACGGTTTCGTAGTAGCGGAGCACTCCCTCCCGCTCCAGCTTGGCGCGCATCACGGGGTGAAGCCGGAACGCTGCTTCGGTCGCCATCGCCAAAGCTTTTATGGCAGCCGGGTCGGTGGCGGCTGAGAGCGGTTTGGCCGTCGCGTCAAAAACGGACTTGTCGACGGAGCCGCTGCCCAGATATGTTTCTGCCAAATTGAAGAGGGCGTGGTTGAGTTCTGGTTGGAGTACATAGTGCGCCAACATCGTGTCGAAGGTCTCGCCCGCCAACTCTATTCCCGAATTCTTCAACACGTGGTACTGCTCCTTGAGGTCGTGGCAAATTTTCAGGCTCTTGGTGTTTTCAAACAAATCCTTGATGGCGGCGTGCAGGTTTGGTGTCGCCGCGAGCTCTTCGCCCAAGAGGAAGAAGAAATTCTTTCCCTCGCCGGCGCAAATCGCCAAACTGCCAATTTTTGAAGAAATTGAGTCATCTGAGGTCCCGACGATTCTAAAAGCGAACTTTTCGCTAGTCAAAAGGTTTCGCAATTCTGCGAGGCTTTCCTGCTCGTCCTCAACGAGTTTGTACTCCACTTTTGACAAATCTACCGCGGTTAGAATTGGCTCGTTTGGTTCGCCTGGTATCTCGTCGGGAACCGCGGCAAAGAGATCGAGTTGAATCGGGCCGTCTTTTTGTTGTTTTGACTGTTGCTGCTTGGGCGTCTCTCCCCCGCCGCCCATTTTCTTCAAAAGTGAATAAAACTCCAAGTCCGCATAAATATTCTTCAGTTTGTCCTCGTCGGGCGATTTTCGCTCGAGGGCAGCCTCGTCGAAGTCAATCGGGACGTTTGTGTCAATTTTTACGAGAAACTTGGAAAAGAGCACCTGCTCCTTGTTTTGCTCAATTTTTTCGCGCAGTTTGCCCTTGACCTTTGAGAGGTCGTCGTACATGTCCTCGATGGAGCTGTATTTCTGGAGCAGTCCGCAGGCGGTCTTCTCCCCCACCCCCGGACAGCCCGGCACGTTGTCGACCGCGTCGCCCATCAGTCCGAGGATGTCGACCACTTGGCTGGGCGACTCGATGCCGTACTTGGAGCACACGGCTTGGGTGTCGAGTATTTCGGCAGGTTTTTTGCCCATGCCCGGCTTGTAGATGTAGACGTTGTCCCTGACCAGCTGTCCGTAGTCCTTGTCGGGCGTCATCATGTAGGCTGTGAAGCCCTGCCCGGCGGCTTTCCACGCTACGGTTCCGATGACGTCGTCTGCCTCGTAGCCAGGCACTTCGAGCAGGGCTATGTTCATGGCCTTGATGATGTCTTTGATGACGGGCACGCTCCACCTGATGTCTTCGGGCGTCTCTTCGCGCTGCGCCTTGTAGTCCGGGTAGGCTTCGTGCCTGAAGGTCTTGCCCTTGGGGTCGAAGGCTACGGCTATGTGTGTGGGGTTCTCCTTTTCGAGAATCTCCTGGAGCGTCTTGACAAAGCCGAAGACCGCCGAGGTGTTCTGCTTCTTGGAGTTTATGATGGGAGTGCGTATCAAGCCGTAGTAGGCCCTGTAGATGAGGGCGTAGGCGTCGAGCAAAAAGAGTTTTTTCATCACAAGAGTCTATTTTGGTGTAAAATTAGACAATCCGCACGAGTTAAAACTATAATTATAACTAAATTTGCCACAAAATTTGCACTGTGAGCGGCATTGAGGACATACGCAGACCCATCGAGGCGGAGCTGGAAAGCTTCAACCGCCTCTTCGACGCCACGCTCAGCAAGGCCGACGGCCTGCTTGGGCAGATATGCCAAGGCATCACCAAGCGCAAGGGCAAGCTGATGCGCCCCATCATGGTTCTGCTCGTAGCCAAAGAGTTTGGCGACGTCACCCCCTCCGCCTACTATTCCGCCCTGACCCTCGAACTGCTCCACAACGCCTCGCTCGTACACGACGACATTGTGGACGAGAGCGACAAGCGCCGCGGCGAGCCGTCAGTGAGGGCTCTCTTCGGCAACAAGGCGGCAGTGTTGGCGGGCGACTACCTCCTTTCGTCGTCACTCGAAAACGCCTCTTTGACTGGCAATATCAACATTGTTAAAGACGTCTCGCAGCTGGGCAAGCAGCTCTCCGAAGGCGAAATAATCCAATTGTCAAACACTCAGCACAACGACTTCAGCGAAAAGACCTACTACCAGGTCATCAGGCTGAAGACCGCCTCGCTCTTTGCCACCGCGGCACGCCTGGGCGCCATCTCCGCCATGCAGGACGACAGCGTTGTGCGACAAATGGACCGCCTCGGCGAGATAATAGGACTGTGTTTCCAGATACGCGATGACATCTTTGACTACTACGACGACAACGTCGGCAAACCCACGGGCAACGATATGCTGGAGGGCAAACTCACCCTACCCGTCCTCTACGCCCTCAACTCCACCCGCAACGCAGAGATGCTCGCCGTTGCCGAAAGCGTCAAGAAGGGCACTGCCGCACCGGAGGACATAGCGCGCCTCGTCAATTTCTCCAAAGAAAACGGAGGCATAGACTATGCCTGCGCCAGCATGGAGAAACTCTCAGCAGAAGCCAAAGCCCTCATCGCGAACTTCAAGAACCCAGAAATTCGCCAGGCCCTCGTGGACTACACCAACTTTGTTAGCCAGCGAACTATCTAGCTGTCGCTCAGCCCGTTTTGCTGAAAGTTGTTAACACTTATTATACACTAAACTTTCAGTGCACTTTACTGTTTTTTATTATATTTGCGGCATCCGAATGCTAAGCGCCAGTCAATAGCAGTTGCTTAACTGCTTTTAGAGGCAAACGCACGCACTTTTCTCCATCATTTTAACCCCCATGATTATGAAGACTAAACTGCCGTTCGTCTACACATTGGTTCTAAGATTCGCGTTGGTTTTTGGTCTTATGCTTACGCCTTCGATTCTTTGTGCACAGTCAGCAAAAGAACACACAGTCTTTGTTGATTTGATGGAGTCTATAACCCGCAAACCAATCTACGAGGCTCATGTCACTTTGATGAAAGCGGACAGCACAGTGCTGAAGGATTCTCTGTCCATTGGAGAAGGAAACCGCAATGGCGTATTATATGGGAATATCTTTTTCAGAATATCTGAACCAGGCAAATATATTCTGAAATGTGAAAAGGAAGGGTATCAGACGGGGTTCTACAATTTTGAAATAAAGAAATTTTACAAGAATGAGAAATTCATATCACTTGACAAACATTTCATGCTCAAGAAAATCCGTAAAGAGCAGACCCTAAACGAAGTGACTGTCAAAGCTACCAAGATAAAGTTTTACAATCGCGGCGACACGCTGGTTTACAATGCCGACGCTTTTGAACTGCAAGAAGGTTCGATGCTTGACGCTCTCATAAAGCAGTTGCCCGATGTAGAACTGAAAAAAGGCGGCGAGATTTTTGTGAGGGGAAGACGTGTAGACGAACTGTTGCTCAACGGACGTGACTTCTTTGACAACGACAGAGAGATTATCCTTGAAAATCTGCCGTCATATATGGTGCAGCATGTCAAGGTGTATGAACAGGAACTTAACGATTTTGAAAAAGCCAGAACGAATAACAAAAGCCAAAAAAATCTGGCTATGAACATACAACTGAAGCGCAAATACAGCATCGGGTGGATTGCCAATGCTGAGGCGGGCTTGGGCACTAAGGAGAAAAAGTTAGCTCGCCTGTTTGCACTGCGCTTCACACCCCAAAGCAGGCTGTCGCTCTTTGCCAACGTCAACAACCTTAACGACGACCGCACACCGGGTGACAATGGAGATTGGAACCCCTTGCAGCAAAACGTAGGTGAAAAAGATGTCTACAAAGGCGGCTTCGACTACAACATACTGCATAAGCGCGGCTTCTACAAGATTAACGGAAACCTAAAAGCCTCCTACACAGAGAGCACCAGCAAGCAAACCACCACCACAGAAAACTTCCTTGCCGGCGGCAACACCTTCGGCAAATCGTTTAACGACAGCAAGAGTTATTCTTTTGACATCAGTACGAACCACAGGTTTATGTCAAGCAAAAAATTGGACCTTAAATTAGTCAACTTTACCTTCCTGACAGCTGAGCCGCAATTTTCATACACCAAAAGCCGAAGCAACAGCATTTCGGCATCTGCCACCTTGTCGGAAGATGCAAACAAAATACTCGGCACAGACTGGAAAGAGAAAATAATGTCGCTCAACTCGTCCGAAGAGTTAAGGGCATACAGCCTTAACCGCACCCTGCAGAGACAAAAGGACAATGGGCATCAGCTAAACACTGGACTCGCTTGGGGAGCGTCTATGAGTGCACCGCATAATACGGACTTATCTCTATTTTTAACAGGCAATATAAAGTATACCAATTCGCGCGCCAACAAGTACGACCACTACACTCTTAACTACTACAAACCAGAGAGCACGGACTTCAGAAACCGCTATGACAAAAACAGCGCTAAAGGTCTTGACTGCGACATAAGCGTCTCTGCTCCAGGTCAGTCGCTGTATCGTAACCATCTCGTAGAACTCTATGAAACATACTCGTTCCAGTATCGCCGTCAAGAGCAAAACAGGTCTCTCTACTTGCTGAACAAACTTGATGCCTGGGGCGTAGACACCCAGCATGCCCTTGGCGACCTCCCCTCGGTCAACGAAATGCTCACAGCCTTTGACAACCTCAATAGCTACGAACAAACACAAACCGACAAAGTCCACAAAATAGAAATAGGACTTGGCTACAGCCAAAAGGATGTAAGCCACTTCAAAAAAACTATTGTTCAGGCACAGCTGTACTCCACCGTACGAATAGACAACAATCATTTTGACTACTTCAAAAAAAGCGTCATCGACACCGCCTTCAGCCGCACCAATGTTTTCTTTGAACCGTCGTTTGAAATGTACATGTCTCCAGCCAAAGGAAATTATTGGGAAAGATGGAGACTGAACATTCGCTACAACCTCAGTCACGATGCTCCGAAGATGACATATCTCACTGGCATAACCGACACGAGCAACCCGCTGAGCATCATGCAAGGCAACAAAAGCCTCAAAAACACCACCACACACCACCTCGAAACGAGTTTCAACCGGCCTCTGTCGCGCAAGCGCAACCTCAATATGTCTGCAAATGCTAACATCTACACAGACCAGGTGGCGCTGGGCTACATCTATGACCGCAACACTGGCGTACGCACCATCACCCCCGACAACATCAACGGCAACTGGAATGCGGCATACGCCATAACCTACCGCTCGCGTCTCGACAAGAAAAGCCTGTGGTCTTTCCAAACAACCACCAGCTACACCTATGTCAACAGCGTCGACCTCATCGGCACGTCTGCCACTGCCGACCGCGCCGTGCGCTCAAAGGTAGGTTCGCAGTACGTCAATGAGGACGCATACCTCAAGTATACACCCAGCTCCAAAATGG
>CAVGQS010000127.1:0-6855 GCA_963631415.1 Lactococcus garvieae
ACCTCGGACTGTCATACAGCAGCTCCGAAAAACTGCGCTTTGGCGTCGATGCTACGGCTGGTTACTTCCTCTTCGACGGCGTAATGCTCAAAGCCAATGTAGGATATAGCCACAAACCTCACTTCGACGACATCACACTGGGACTGGGCGGCAGGTACTACTTCACCCAAAACGGCATCTTCCTGGGCGCCGGACTGGAGTACTGCCACGAGACCAAGAACTACAACGACCTCCGCATTCCTGTTGAGGCTGGCTATTGCTTCTACATCAACCACTACGTAAGCATCGAGCCCGCCGTTTACTACAACATGTCGCTCAACGACTTCAGCGACAAGAGTGCTGTTGGCCTCAAGGTGGGCTTCGGCCTTTATTTCTAAACCGAACCGGACTGATTGCGATGAAACACAAGTCGGCAATCGAACTACCGGACTTCATCAATGCAGCAGGGCGTCGCGTCCTGCTGCATTCTTGTTGTGCGCCGTGCTCGGCTGCGATATTGGAGTTCCTCTTGCAGCACGGCGTCCAGCCTACGGTCTTCTACTCCAACTCCAACATTTATCCGCTGGCCGAGTACGAACACCGCCGCAACGAAATTCGCAACTATCTCTCTAGCCTGTCGGTTCCTTTTGTTGAGGATAATTACAGCCACGAGGAGTGGCTATCCCACGTTAAAGGTCTTGAGAACCAGCCAGAACGTGGCGCCAGATGCTTGTCGTGCTTCACCTTCCGCTTGAGCCGCGCTGCCAGATATGCCAAGGAGAACGGCTTCTCTGTCATAGCCACCACCTTGGCGTCGTCGCGCTGGAAGAGCATCACCCAGATTGCCGAGGCTGGCCGCATGGCGGAGGCTTCGGTGAACAACGTGGTCGTCTTCTGGGACCAAAACTGGCGAAAAGGGGGCTTGCAGGACCGCCGCAACGCCCTGCTCCGAGAGAACGGCTTCTACAACCAGCAGTACTGCGGGTGCGAGTTCAGCATACGTCCTGCCCAGCAGCCCGATACTGAAGGCTAGGAAAGGGAAAATTAGAAAGGAAACAGCAGCGGCAATACTGCCACCATCACTATTCCCATTATTATCTGCAAGGGCAGTCCTACGCGTATGTAGTCGGTGAACCTGTAGCCGCCTGCCTGCATCACCAATGCGTTGGGCGGTGTGGAGAAGGGCGAGGCGAAGCACATGCTGGCGCCCAGCGTCACGGCAAACAACATGGGGTAGGGACTCAGTCCCATTGCCGTGGCCGACGACAGGGCTATCGGCGACATAAGCACTGCGGTGGCGGTGTTGCTGATGAACATCGTAAGCAGCGAGGTGGTGAAGTATATGCCGGCGAGCAGCGCGTAGGGACTGGCTTCGCCCAGGTTTTCCGTCAATAACTGGCTCACGGCTTGCGACACGCCGGTCTTCTCTAGCGCAACGGACATGGGCAGCATGGCGGCAATGAGCACTATGCTCTCCCAGTTGATGGTCTTGTAGGCGGCCTCCACATTGCGCAGACAGCCTGTCAGCACCATCAGCACCGCAGCCAGCATCACCGCCGTCACTGGCGCTATGGGTATGAAGTCAAAAACCATGGCGCCCACCATCAGCAGCATGATGGTCACCGCCAGCGGAGCTTTGTAGTCGTAGGTCACCTTGGCTGCCTCCTCCAGCGGCTGACCCATCACCACTATGCCGTCTGTCTCGTTCGATATCTTGGCTATGTTGCTCCACTTGCCCTGTATCAGGAGTATGTCGCCTTTCTTCAGCGTTATGCCGGGCAGGTCGCTGGTGATGTAGTCGTCGTTGCGTTTTATGCCCAGCACGTTGATGTTGTACAGCCGCCTCAGGTTGGTGTCTCTTAGTTCCTTGCCGCAGAAGCGCGAGTTGTGCATCAGTATTATCTCGGCTATGCCTATGTCGTAGAACGCCAACTGCTCGGTCGCCTTCTCCATCTGCATGTCGCTGGCGAAGCGCTCGGCTTTCTCCTTGTCGCCGCTGAGGTATATGATGTCGCCGCTGGCCAGTACTGTGTCGGGACCAGCCAATTCTTGCTCCACTTCTTTCATCAGCGGCGTGCGGGCTTTCTTTATTCGTCTCACTTCCAGCACGGTCAGCCCGTATTGGTGGTGCAGGTCTATCTGGGCTAGGGTCTTGCCGCACGCCAGCGACTTGGCGCTCACGGCATACACGGAGAGGCCTTCCTCCAGCCTGTATTCGCTCACTAGGTCTTCAAGGGTCTTGCTCTGCGCCTTGCTGCCGCCGCCTTTCTTCTGCTTGCCTGACAGGAACCGCTTGCTTAGGGGCAGCAGCACCAGGATGCCTACTATGATGCAGATGGCTCCCACCGGCACAAAACTGAAAAAGCCCAACGGTTCGTAGCCTGCTTCCTCCAGGGCTTCTTGTATCACGAGGTTGGGCGGCGTGCCTATCAGTGTCAGCATTCCTCCCATGCTGCTGGCAAAGGCGAGGGGCATGAGCAGCCGGCTTGACCGTATCTTCGCCTTTTGTGCCAGGCTCACCACTATGGGCATCATGAGTGCCACAGTGCCGGTGTTGCTCACAAAAGCTCCGATTAGTGCTGTCGCGCCCATAATCAGCACAAACAGCCTCAGTTCGCTGTCGCCCGCCATCGACACGAGGCAGGCACTGGCTTTCTTGGCGGCACCGGTCTGGAAGATGGCGCCGCCCACCACAAACAGGCCCGCCATCATTATTACCACAGGATTCGAAAATCCCGCCAGGGCTTCGCTGGGCGTCAGCACTCCCGTCAGCAGCAGGCAGATGGTGGCGCACAGGGCCACTATGTCTGAGCGTATCTTGCCGACGGCAAAAAACACAGCGGAAACAATTAGTATAATGAGGGTGGCAGCCATAAAGATTGTAGTGTGGTTTTTATGGTTGTAAAGATAGCTCCATTGCTCGAATTGTCGCGGGGCAATTTAGTTAATAATTACAAAAGTCAGTCTATTGGCAGGTGATATTTGCGCGCCCTGGACAGCTCTGTCAGCATTTTCGCACGTTCACTGCTTATCTTGCCCTGTTTCGTGAGCCTGCGGTTGTACTTCCACCAATTCAGCAGGTTGCGGTTTTCCTCTTTCTTCTTGTCGGGCAACTGCCCGTGTTCTTCGATGTATGCCTTGAGCTTCGTGTAGTTGCCCAACCATTTCTTCTCGTTTCTCATCTGGCAGTCCTCCTGCTTCGGCTTGCCGTGCCGCTTACTGTAGTTTTTCCTTGAGGAACTTGGCGGTGTAGCTGTTCTTGCACTCCGCTATCTGCTCGGGGGTGCCTTCCGCCACTATCTGTCCTCCGGCATCGCCGCCTTCTGGTCCCATGTCTATGATGTGGTCAGCGCATTTTATCACGTCGAGGTTGTGCTCTATGATGACTAAGGTGTGTCCGTGGGCTATCAGTGTCTGAAAGGCTTTCAGCAGCACCTGTATGTCGTGGAAGTGCAGACCGGTGGTGGGCTCGTCAAAGATGAACAGCGTAGGCTGCGACTTTTCGCCGGCGAGGTACGAGGCGAGTTTCACGCGCTGGTTCTCGCCTCCCGACAATGTCGACGACGCCTGACCGAGTTTTATGTAGCCCAACCCCACATCGTGCAGGGGTTTTATTCTCTTTGCTATGGCTGACTGCCCGTTGTTTTCAAAGAAGTCTATGGCTTCATCCACCTCCATGTCGAGTATGTCGGTTATGTTCTTGCCGGCAAAGGTCACCTCCAGCACTTCTTTCTTGAACCTCTTGCCGCGGCACTCCTCACACTCTATCTCTATGTCGGCCATAAACTGCATCGACACTTTTATCTTGCCCTCGCCGTTGCAGTTCTCGCACCGCCCTCCTTCGGTGTTGAACGAAAAAGTGGCGGCGTTGAAGTCCATCTGCTTGGCCAGAGGCTGGTCTGCCATCAGCCTGCGTATCAGGTCGTAGGCTTTGATGTATGTCACGGGATTGCTGCGCGACGACGTGCCGATGCCGCTCTGGTCTATCAGCGTCACTCCGCTCAAGGCTTTCAGGTCGCCCTCCAGCGACAGGTATTCGCCGGGTCTCTCGCACGCCTCGTCAAAGTGGCGCTTCAGTCCTCGGTAGAGAATGTTGGTCACCAGCGACGACTTGCCGCTGCCGCTCACGCCTGTCACCACGGTCATCACGTTGAGGGGAAAGGTGGCGTCAATGCCTTTCAGGTTGTTGGCTCTCGCGCCCTTTACGATAATGCGGCGGTTGGAACTGCGGCGCGACATAGGCACGGGTATGGTCTCCTCGCCCAACAGATATTTCACGGTGTAGCTCTCGCTCCCCGGCTTCAGGTCTGCCATATTGCCCTGGTATACTATCCGTCCTCCGTTGACGCCGGCTCCAGGACCTATATCTATAATGTAGTCGGCGGCGCGCATAATCTCTTCGTCGTGCTCCACGACCACCACTGTGTTGCCCAACTGCTGCAGCCGGCGCAGCACTCCTATCAGTTTCTCGGTGTCGCGGGGGTGGAGTCCTATGCTGGGCTCGTCGAGTATGTAGAGCGACCCCATCAGGTTGCTGCCCAGCGAGGTGGCTATGCTGATGCGCTGGCTCTCGCCTCCCGACAGGGTGTTGGCGGCTCTGTCGAGCGTCAGGTAGCCCAGACCAACGTCACAGAGGGTCTGCAGCCTTGTTCTTATCTCGTTGATGAGGATGGGGAAGTCCTTGCACTCTATCTCCTTGAACAGCTCGTTGAGTTGCCGTACTGGCATGCGCGTCAGTTCGGTGATGGTGTGGCCGTCCACCTTGACGTACTCGGTCTCTTTCTTCAACCGTCGCCCATGGCAGGTCGGGCATATCGTCTTGCCGCGGTAGTGCGCCAGCATCACTCTGTACTGTATCTTGTACTGGTTTCTCCTCACCATGCGGAAGAAGGCATCGATGCTCACCTGCCACTCTTCGGGGTGTTCCTGCTCGGCCTTGTCTCCGTGCCACAAGATGTCCTTCTGCTTCTGCGTCAGCTTGTAGTAGGGCTCAAAGATGGGGAAGCCCTTGGGACTGTTCCTCTCGCAGAAGACGCGCTTCCACTCGCTCATCTTCTCGCCGCGCCAGCACTGCACTGCTCCGTCCCACACCGACAGTGCGGTGTTGGGTATCACCAGAGACTCGTCAATGCCTATGGTCATGCCGAAGCCCTCGCATTCGGGACAGGCTCCGGCTGGCGAGTTGAAGGAAAACATGGCGTCGGTGGGGCGCTCAAAGACGATGCCGTCGCGCTCGAAGGCGGTACTGAAATTGCGGGTCTCCGTCTCGCCGCGCTTGCGTATGAAGCACTGCTGCCGTCCTTCCTCAAAGGCTGTCTCCACACTCTCGTAGAGCCGCGACAGCGAGTCGTGGTCTGTCTTGACGGACAGACGGTCTATGAGCAGGTTGACGTTCTCGGGATTTAGCGCATCGATGTCTTCCGGCTTGAGGTCACTGATGTTGAGGGGCTCGCTGTTGGCAGTGATGCGCGAGAAACCTTGCTTGCACACTGCGTCCAACTGCTGGGCGAGCGTTCGGCCTGCGGGTATGGCGAGCGGACACTCCACGGTGAACTTCTGTCCCTCGCCAAGCCCGTTCACGTATTTCACCACGTCGTCCACGGTGTCGCTCTTCACCTCCTCGCCGCTGATGGGGGAGTAGGTCTTGCCGGCTCTGGCAAAGAGCATGCGCAGGTAGTCGTATATCTCGGTAGTGGTGCCCACCGTAGAGCGCTGGTTGCGGTTGGTTACTTTCTGCTCTATGGCTATGGCGGGCGGAATGCCCTTGATGAAGTCGCAGTCGGGCTTCTTCAGCCTGCCCATAAACTGGCGGGCGTAGCTCGACAGACTCTCCACATAGCGGCGCTGCCCCTCGGCATAGAGGGTGTCGAAGGCGAGACTCGACTTGCCGCTGCCGCTCAGACCGGTCACCACGACAAACTTGCCGCGCGGTATGTCTATGTCGATGCCTTTCAGGTTGTTGACCCTTACGCCCTTTGCCTCTATGGAGCCTTTCATAGCGCTATGTCTTTTCCTTTCGTGATTATTGTTCTGCCACTACAGCGAAGAACTCTATGTCGCTCTCGCTCTCGTTCGCAAGACTGTGGGTGTGGCCCTCAGGACAATAGTGGCATTGTCCCTCGCTGAGCGCCTTCTTCTCTCCGTCGCATATCACCGTGCCAGTACCGCTGGTCATGAAGATGACCTCGCTATTGCCCTTGTGGGTGTGCATCCCGATGCTTGCGCCGGGAACCAAACGTCCCTTCATAATCTTAATCTTGTCGTCCACATATCGCCTGGTGACGTACTCCTTCTCGCCGCCGTTGAAGTGGGGCAGCACCTCTTCCTCAATCTTGCTGAAATCTATTACCATATCTATACCTTATATATATATAAGCCAATTTCAAACTGCAAAGATACTAACTTCTCTCCATCCCAAAACGCTCCCCCAACCTAAAACCATGATTTTTTTTGCACCCCATCACGAATCCCCACCAACCAACTTCCCATCACCCTATCCCTAACAGCTCCCTCTGTGTCCAAACAATTAAAAGCCACGGATTTTCGATTCCACGGATTAGGAATCGCAACGCAAAACGCAAAGCACAACATGTAAAACGTTCTTGTAACGCCCTTGCTTTCTTCAACGTTAATCACCGTTAATGCCCCATTAATTGCCATTTAATTTCATTGCTGTCAGCTAAAACCTTCTAACATTCGAATAACCCGAGTCAGCCGAAATCAGGAAACCACAACCCCTGAACACCTACCCCCAAAAAGCCCTTTTTCGTGAAAATTCGCGCAATTAGTGTGCGCCTCATTTTCAGTGTGTTACGTTTCGTGCGCACTAAAGAATTTTTAAGAAGCACTTGAGCGATTGAAAAGTAGGACTTAAAA
>CAVGQS010000128.1:0-6717 GCA_963631415.1 Lactococcus garvieae
AAAGCCTTGTCATTGTCAGCGGCAGAAATAGTAGTGGATGCGCTAACCACGTCCTGAGCAGAAGCTGTGGCGAACATCATAGCCGCTACAGCGAAACAAAAAGTAAAGATTTTCTTCATACGTAATATGTTTTAGTTGTACATTAATATTTCACGTCCACAGTCTTGCAGACTATACACGGAGCAAAGGTAGTTTTTTTTTCATTATCGGCAACGTTTTTTCAAGAAAAAAATTGCTTAAGAGCTGAATTGTACGGTTTGAAACTAAATTTGGAACAAAATTCGACTTTATGATGGGATATTCATTTGCGCAGATGGTTTGTTCTTCAGACTCACTACCTTATTTATATATAGGGGCGTTGCTGCGCTTATCGGAGCTTTGCTGTGTGCCGTAAAACACTCGATTTATTCTACAGGTACATCACCAGTCCCGCTATGCCGCAAAGCACAATCATGCGTATAGGGTGAATCTTGAAGACGTAGGTGCCGACAAAGGCTGCCACAAAGAGGAAGATACTGGTGACGTATTGCCACATGTCGACGGAGGGGCTGCCGAAATTCTCGGCTGTCAGCAGCACCACGACTGCGCCACCGAGGAGTCCGACGACAGTGATGCGGAGCGCTTGGAACATGAACTCCACCACGGGGTGCGTGTAGTAGCGGTTGAGGATTTTGAGCGCGAGCAATACGAGGAGGAAGGACGGCAGCACGACCGCCAGCGTGGCGAGGCAGCTGCCGAGGATGGCCATAGGGGTGGAATAACCGGCGTTGACAACAGAGAGGTAGCCCACGTAGGTGGCGGAGTTGATGCCGATGGGGCCTGGGGTAGACTGGCTGATAGCCACTATGTCGGTGAACTGGGCGGTGGTGAGCCAATGAGTCTTGGTGACCACCTCGCCTTGTATGAGCGACAGCATGGCGTAGCCGCCGCCAAAGCCGAAGAGGCCTATTTTGAAAAACGTCACGAAGAGCTGCAGAAATATCATTGTCTCAATCCTCCTTTATATAGCGTCCGTAGATATAGGCCGCGACGGCAACCAGCAAAATCACATAGACCGGCGATATGCCCGCCACAGAAATCGCCACCGTCACCAGCACTGGCAGCCACAGGTTGCTGAGCGTGACCTTGGCGGACTTGCCCAGTTTGAAGCAGGGCACGGCTATCAGCGCCACGACGGCAGGGCGTATGCCCTTGAAGAAAGCCTCGACGAAGCGGTTTTCGGCAAAGGTCCTGAACAGCATGGCTATGAGCAATATCGAGATAAGGCTGGGCAGCACGACGCCGGCGGCAAACACTATGCTGCCCTTGAGGCCGCGGAGCTTGTTGCCGATGCAGACGCTGAAATTGACAGCGAAGACGCCGGGCATGGCCTGCGAGAGCGCCATCATGTTGAGAAATTCCTCCTTGTCGACCCAGCGGTATTTGTCGACGACCTCTTTCTCGATGAGGGGAATCATGGCGTAACCGCCGCCGATGGTAAACAAGCCGATTTTGAAGAACGTGACAAACGCCTTCAAGTAGAAATGCTGTCCCATAGCCTTATTGTTTCACTGCTTTAGCGGGTTGTTTGACGGTCTTGGCAGGCTGCTGCGTTGCCTTAACTGGCTGCTGCGTTGTCTTGGCTGCTTTTTGTGTAGCCTTGGCAGACTGCTTGGATGCCTTAGCGGCAGGTTTTGTTTGCGGAGATTTCTTCTGCTGCGCTACGGAATCCTGCTTGCTTGTTGCCGCTGGTTTTGTTTCCTGTTGCTGCGCTTTTGGTTTCTCCTTAGTGTCTGCCGGAGCCTTGGCGTCTGACTTGGGTTTGTCCTTGCTCGCATCGCTGCTCTCTTGCGGCGCGGCAGAGGTCTTTTGGGCTTTGTCGGCGTCGCGAACGGCATCGGCATTGAGGTCACCCTTTTTGTCGAGCATGCCGTAGGTGGTCTTGAGTACCGTGAACTCAGTGCGGCGGTTGAGGGCGTTGCAGGTGTCTTGCTGCGTCTCGTTAAGTTTCTTTATGTAGTCGACGGTGAGGGTGTCGCCCGCCTTGAGGAACGGGTAGCGCTCGGCGAACTTCTTGGTGATGACCTTGGGGCGCTTCTTGCCGTAGCCCTTGGCCACCACTCGGTCTTGTGGTATGCCGTGGGTGGTGAGGTAGCGCACCACTGACTCAGCGCGCGCCTGGCTGAGCTTTTCGTTGTAGTCATCAGACCCGCGGTAGTCGCAGTGAGAAGACAGTTCTATCACGATGCCGGGATTTTGCTTGAGTAGTCCGACGAGTCCCTCGAGCGCCGGAATTGACTGCGGAGTGATGTTGGCCTTGTCGAACTCGTAGAACACGTTGCGCACCAGCACCGGGATGTCGAGCGACGGCAAGGGGAACTGCAGCACGTATTCTTCTGACTCGTCGACCTGGGGCACCTGCAGCTCCTGCTTGTAGTTCATGTAGCCCTCGCAGGTGGCAAGGAAGAGATACCTCACTCCCGGCTTGACGGTTTCCTCAAAGGATCCGTCGAGCTGAATGGTCGCCTTCTTGTTGGTGCCGTCGTCGCCCACCACGTAGACGATGGCCTTGGGCAGTTCGTAGCCGTCCTGCTCGTAGACCCAGCCCTTGACCGTCTGCACCACCTCGGGGCAGTAGAAACTGTAGATTTTGTCCCAGCCGCGGCGGTTGGAGCGGTTGGAGGAGAAAAATCCCTGGTTGTGCTCTCCGTTGAACGTCATGCCGAAGTCGTCGCCGTTGGAGTTGACCGGATAGGGCAAGTGGCTCACGTCCCAGCGGTTGGTGACGGTGTCCATGACAGCCTTGTAGATATCGAGGCCGCCCATGCCTACCCTGCCGTTTGACGAGAAGTAGAGGTCGCCGTTTGGTCGGAAGGTGGGGAACATCTCGTCGCCGTCGGTGTTGATGTCAGCGCCAAGGTTCTCGACGGCGCCGAATGACGAGCCGTTGAGCGACACGCGCCAGAGGTCGAGGCCGCCAATGCCGCCGGGCATGTCGGAAACGAAATAGAGGTAATCGCCCTTGGGCGAGACGGCGGGGTGAGCGTAGGACGAGAGCGTGTCTTTGGACAGTGTGCATATTTTCGCCTCGCCCCACGAGGCGTCGTTGCGCGGCGAGGAGTAGATTTCGGCATAGCGCGGATAGGTTGCGTCGACACGACAGCGGGTGAAATACATGGTCTTGCCGTCGGGAGTGAAGCAACAGGCGCCCTCGTCGTACTTGGAGTTGACCTTTTCGTCTACCGCCTCATAGCGTTTCCACTTTCCCTTGTCGTCCTTCTGCATATAGAATATGTCGCCGCTCTTCATGCCGGTGATGCCGTTGACGTCGTCGCCGTTGCAGTCGCGGCGGGTGGACGAGAAGTAAATGTCGTCGCCGTTGAACGAGGGCGAGTAGTCCATGTAGGTGGACTTGAAGTTTTTGTCTTCCTTGACGGTGTACGAGGAGCCCCGCTCCTTTATCAGGGGCGCCTGCTCGCACGACTCGAGTCCCACGAGCGAGAGCCGGTGGCCGGGGTGGGCGTCGAGGTAGAGCTGGTAGTCTCGTGCCGCCTGCTTATATTCCTTATTATAGCGCTCCATCTCCGCCAGGTAGAAATAGGTCAGTGTGTCGACATATTTGTATCTCACGGCGTTGCGGTAGCCCGCCTGCGCCTTGGCGTAGTAGTTCATGCGGCGGTTGCTCTCCGCCACCTTGTAGGCTATCATGCCGCGGCGGTCCTTCTGCGAGGCAGGCGTCTTGGCGTAGGCCTTGGCATACTCCTGCGCTGCCTCGTAGTATTCGCCAATGGCCCAGTACTGCTCTCCTTTCTTCAGGTTCTTGTCGCCGTTGCACGACACGAGCGCCACGCCTGCCAGCACGGCAAGCATGAGCGTCATCAGCCTGGATTTAAGTTCGGTTCTCATAATAAAGATATAACTCCAGCAACGGCTTTTTATTGTTTCGTCCGCTTCTTTGTCTTGGCGGCTTCGGGGGTGTACGCCACCTGGCGCCATGTGGTGTCGGCCTTTACCTGCTCCACGATGTGGGTGACCATCTCCTTGATTTCCCTGACGAAGGTGGCGGCGTCGTAGGTGCGCCGCTCTATGTCGCGCAGCTTCTTCTCCCACAGTCCCGTGAGTTCGGCGCTCTTGAGCAGTTCCTCGTGTATGATGTCGATGAGTTCGCAGCCCGTGGCGGTGGCGAAGAGGCTCTTGCGCTCCTGCCGGATGTAGCGGCGGCGGAAGAGCGTCTGTATGATGGCGGCGCGAGTAGACGGGCGGCCTATGCCATTCTCCTTCATGGCCTCGCGCAGTTCCTCGTTGTCTACGGTCTTGCCCGCCGTCTCCATCGCCCTCAGCAGCGTAGCCTCGGTGTAGGGCTTGGGCGGGGTGGTCATCTTCTGCGTCAGTTTGGGCTGGTGGGGTCCGCTCTCGCCCTTGGTGAAGTCGGGCAGGAAGCGTTCCTCGTCTTTGGCAGCCTCGTCGGCGTCGTCGGCCACGGGCTTGTCGTTGCGGTAGACCATGCGCCAGCCGGGCTCCACTATGTGCTTGCCCTGCACCTTGAAGGGCACTTTGGCAGACTCGCCCTCCACTGTGGTGGTGTCGAAGACGCAGTCGGGATAGAAGACGCTGATGAAGCGGCGCGCCACGAGGTCGAAGACCCTTGACTCGGAGTCGGTCAGCCCGGCCGGAGCGACGCCGGTGGGTATGATGGCGTGGTGGTCGGTGACCTTTGAGGAGTCAAACACCTTCTTGCTCTTCCTCAGCGTCACGCCCCTGAACTGCTCCATGAGGTCGGGGTAGTTGGCAGCTATGCCGCCCAGGATGCTGGGGCACTTGGCGTAGATGTCGTCGGTAAGGAAGACGGTGTCGACGCGCGGATAGGTCGTGACGTGCTTCTCGTAGAGGCTCTGTATGACGCTCAGTGTCACGTCGGCAGAGAAGCCGAACTTCTTGTTGCAGTCCACCTGCAGCGACGTGAGGTCGTAGAGCTTGGGGGGATTCTCGCGCCCGCGCTTGGTTGTGACCGAAGTGATTGTGAACGGCTGGTTCTCAATGGCCTGGAGCGCTTGGCGCGCCTCCTGCTCGTCGCGGTACTTGCCCTTCTGGGCAGTGAAGAGCGTGTTGCGGTATTCGGTGGCGAGCACCCAGTAGGGCTCGGGCACAAAATTTTCTATCTCACGCTGGCGCTTCACAATGAGGGCAAGCGTGGGGGTCTGCACTCGTCCCACCGACAACGGCGGACTGCCCATCTCGCGGCGTCCGTACTTGAGGGTGTAGAGGCGCGTGGCGTTCATGCCCAGCACCCAGTCGCCGATGGCACGGCAGAGGCCCGCCTGGTAGAGCGAGTCGCGGTTGGAGGCGTCCTCCAGATTCTGGAAGCCCTCGCGTATGGATTCTTCGGTCAGCGACGAAATCCAGAGTCGCTTGACGGGGCAGCGGGCTCCAGCCTTCTGCATCACCCACCGCTGTATGAGTTCGCCCTCCTGGCCGGCATCGCCGCAGTTGACGATGCTGTCGGCATTCTTCATGAGCCCCTCTATAATATGGAACTGCTTCTGCACGCCCGTGTCGTTCTTCAGCCTGATGCCGAAGGGCGAGGGCAGCATGGGCAGGCTGTTGAGGTTCCAGCTCTTCCATTCGGGGCGGTAGTCCTCGGGATACTTCAGCTCACACAGGTGGCCGAAGGTCCACGTCACCTGATAGCCGTTGCCTTCGAGGTAACCTGTATGCTGGTTGCGCGCCCCAAGCACATTGGCTATGTCGCGCGCCACAGAAGGTTTTTCAGCTATACATACTATCATGGTTCAAGAACAACAGATATATTCATACTTAAGTTAAACTGTACTGGAGGGTCTGGCGGTCGAAGGTGATGCCGTTGCCGGCAAACAGAAAGTCTACTCTGCCCTGCTCGGCCAGGGCGTGGGGCTCGCCCTCGATGAAGCCGCCGTCGTGGAGCACCCACAGTCGGCGCGCCATCTGCAGGGCTATCTCGATGTCGTGGATAGACAGGAGCACCGCCCTGCCCGACTCGCGCGCCACGGAGTCCAGCATTCGCATCATGCCAATCTTGCTGGGGAAGTCGAGGAACGCCACGGGCTCGTCGAGCAGCACCACGTCGGTGTCTTGCACCAAGGCCTTGGCTATCATCAGCTTCTGTCGCTCGCCGTCGCTGAGCGAAGAGAGGCGTCTGTCGGCAAAAGCGCTCATGCCGACCAGTTCGAGCGCCTCGTTGACCCTCGTGCGGTCGGCGTCGCCCATTGTGCCCCAGTAGCCGGTGTAGGGCATGCGGCCGGTCGCCACCAGTTCAAAGGCGGTGAGGTTCTGCTCCTGCACCTCGTCGGTAAGCACCACGCTGACCTTGGTGGCGAGTTCCCTCGCGCTGTAGTCGCCCAGCGGCTTGCCCAGCAGCTCCACGCTGCCGTCCACCGGGGGCTGCAGACCAGCCAGAGTGCGCAAGAGCGTGGACTTGCCGGCACCGTTGGCTCCGATGAGACAAGTCAGTTCGCCGCGGCACAGCTTGGCGCTGACACCGCTCGACAGCCTCAGACACGAACCGCCGCGGCGGTAGCCCGTAGACAAATCGGCAATGTTGTATATGGTTTCTGCGGCTGTTGGCATTTCAACGTGCAAAGTTAAGCAAGACCGCACAAAAATCACGACTCAACAAAAGAAATAATGTTGGGCAAACCGCTGCGTGTGTCAAAGTTATAAAGTAGGACTTAAAAAAATTTTGTGCGGACTTAAAAAATTTTC
>CAVGQS010000128.1:6762-6833 GCA_963631415.1 Lactococcus garvieae
CGATGACTAGACCGATACGGCGCAGCGTATCGGCGGAGACGTCGCAAGCTTCAGGCGACTTGAGCTTCGTT
>CAVGQS010000129.1:0-6748 GCA_963631415.1 Lactococcus garvieae
GCGTCATGTCTATATACATTGACAACAATCTGTTTGCCGACGACCATTGTTTGTTCTTGACGAAATACAGCCCCCCACTAAACAGGTTGGGGTAATAACGCCTTAGGAAATCCTGATTCTTGCTCTGTTTCTTTTGGGCTTTTTTCGGGTTCGTCGACCACAGAATCTTTTCCTCTTTTAATGTATACTCAAAGATATTGCACACAGAGTTAAAAAAACCTGTGGTGTCATATTTTTGATGAAGATACAACTTCATGTTTTCTGCGTCGTTAGCCTTCACCTCAAGGTTAGTAGCCAGTGTGTAGAGTTGCGGGGATTGACCTATATTGGTATCTTTTAGGCATTTGCTTACTAGTTCCCGGCCTTTGCCTATATCCGATGACTTTATGTACGATTTGAGCAGCTTTAGTTCTTTCCACTCTGCACCGCATAACGTGAGCGGTGCAACCGACACAATATATATCAGCAACAGCAATCTGTACCTCATCAACTTTAAATGTTTCATCTTAATTCTCCGGCCATTAATAGCAAAGCACTGTCGTTCCTATAACGCTGAGCTCAACATTTTGCGTCTCGCTTTCGCAATTCTATAGTTTCTTACGACAGAAACGCCCTGCTTTTATGAATACGGATTATTTTGACACGCTCAAGTCCTCCACCTTTTCAATATTTCCAGTCAACGGGCTGAACCATATTTGACAAGAGGCTCTCTTATTAAACAAATCTTCCGAAAGGAACTCTTCGTGACCGAACTGCGCCAACGGCAACGTTTGTTTAAGCAGGCGGTCTTTGTTAAAAGACAGGTCCACTGTCGCCTGTGAGGGAACATTGTAGTAGACAACTTTGTTGACCATCTTCTTGTCCAAAACTTCAGTACGACCTTGCGGAACGCTCTTTTGGTTCTTTATGTCAATATATATTGGTTCACCGGCAAGATTGTCCTTGTCCACAAGCCCCTGACTGTCAGAGAACCTTGCGAGTATTTCACGGCCATCACCATACTCCGGAGTAAAATAGACTATCCATGTCTTGGTTTCAGTCTCCACGTATCCCTTGAAGAGTTGCATCAGAGCATTCTCCTGCTCATCAAGTTTAGCGAGCATAAGTTTGAGTTGTTCTCCATCGGTAGGCATATAGTCAGCCTCGCCTTTTGTCAGTTCCCTGCGGCTTTCTCTTATACCATAAATCTCTGCGGCAGTCAGTTCAGCCATCTTCAGCTCGCTGCCAGCCGACAAAATTTCTTCACTAAGGTAGTCGCGGCTGTTGACTTTTGTCGTGGTGCTCTTGACAGGCGTGTCAAACGACGGCTCTTCGTATTTCTTCGCCTGAGCGTTAATCGCCAGCAAAACTCCGTCATCCGAGAGAGAACACAGTGGCGCCGACGTCCCTTTCTTGAGCTGTACCACATGAGCTTTGCTCGTGTCAGGGGCAGATACAGCAACCATTTTGGCATTGTCAATCTGCCACTGTGTGTTAGCGGCATTGACTACATCGTCTAGTCGCAGGAATCTCTTGGCATAGCTATGAAAATCGCCTGGCATTTGTGTTGTTCGCGTTGCCGTGATGGCAATTTTTAGAACAGTTTTTGGCAGGTAGTATACTACCCCGTCATTTGTCACTCCAGGTTCGTATTTGTACACTGCAGTCTGAGCATTTGCCATAGTTGCCATACAAATAGCACACATTCCGATTATTACGCTGTTTCTCATGTTTGTTTATTTTATTATCGTTTTAAACGCGTCGCCCAAGCTTCCGATTATGTCCAAAGCTGTCATTGAGTATTCCGTCAGTTGCTCACGGGCATAGTCACCAGCCTTGCCATGAAGCCACACCCCGAGACGACACGCATCCTCAGCACTATACCCTTGGCTCAACAATCCAAGCAATATGCCTGTCAACACATCGCCGCTCCCTGCCGTTGCCATCCCGTTGTTGCCGCTCGTGTTGAAAAACACGCGACGGTCGGGAGTGCATACTGCCGTATAGTGCCCTTTCAGTATAATGTATATGCCGAACTGTGCGCTGCAATCCATTGCACTACGCAGTTTGGCTACATCATTTGCTTTTATGCCCATAAGCCTCTCCCACTCTTTCGGGTGCGGAGTGAGTATGGTGCCTTTGGGCAACAAACTTGCCCAGTCTGCGTGTTTAGCCAATATATTAAGACCGTCTGCATCTACAATCAGTCGGAGGTCTTTGCGCCCTATTGTTCCGAACACTATGGCTTCCGCTTTAGGTCCTTGTCCCAATCCTGGGCCAATCGCAACGGCCGAATAACTATGCTGGTCTAGCTGTCGCCCCATGCCGTCTGCAGCTTTGTCAGCCTTGTTATCAGCAGCTATTGTGGCGACAACAGCTTCAGGCAACGCAGTTTGCAGTACAGCGAGGTTCTCTTCAGCTGTTATTACACTAAGTTTGCCTATACCGCTCCGGCAGGCTGCCCTGCCTGATAGTATTGCAGCGCCAGCCATTCCACGCGCACCAGCCACGAGAAGTCCGTGACCAAACGTGCCTTTATTGCCAAACGGGGCGCGTGGGATCAGCATTTTTGTTGCTTGCGATTGCTCTGTGACAGCAAATTGCAGGCTTTCATATTCAGTATTTATGTCGTTAAGACCTATGTCTAGCACTTTCACTTTGCCGAGAAACCTCTGGCTCTCTGCTAATAGCATTGTGGGCTTAAGGCAATGGAAGGTGAAGGTGTAGTCTGCTCTCACTGCAGCCAGTTCTCTCTCCTCCGAGTCAACGCGGTCTATTGCCCCTGGCAAACCAGACGGCATATCTACCGAAACAACCTTATTGCCGCTACTATTTATAAAGTCAACCAGCAGTTTGAAACCGCCAGCAAGGGGATGCGACAATCCTATACCAAACAAGGCGTCGACAATCCAGTCATCTGCGCCTAGCTGAGGCAGGTCAAACTGTGACGTGATTTCATGCGTCTCAACATTTTCGGATTTTTGAAGCCTGTCCCAGTTGCACCGGCAGTCATCACTCAATCGTCCCTTGGTGTTAAACAAAAACACCTCGACTTGGTGTCCCTCATGTCCCAACATGTGTGCTACAGCCAAGCCGTCGCCGCCGTTGTTGCCAGGGCCAGCGAAAACGACCACTTTGGTGGTAGTCGCTGGCAATAGCGAAATGATTTCGTCAGCAACAGCCCTCGACGCCCTCTCCATCAGTTCATCTGACGAGATTCCTTGCGACTTGACAGTATAGTCGTCAAGTTCCTTCATTTGGTGTGCCGACAGCAGTTTCATAAGGCAAAGTTACATAATTATATAATGAGACACATCACTCAAAACACAATTCTTCTTGCTCGCTCTTTTTCGTGATATGTATCACGCCCGACTTGTTAGCCTTTGACCTCCCGTCTAGCAGATAGTCGCTCAGACCATCCTCCACGTATGTTTGCAATGCCCTCTTGAGCGGACGTGCACCATACTTGCGGTCATACGACTTGTCCACCAGAAACTGCATGGCCTTTTTGTCTATCTGAAGACTGAAGCCAAGAACCATCAGTCGAAGTCCGAGCTTTTCGAGCTCGTTTTCTACAATCTGCCCTATCGCCTTGCGGCTAAGACTGTCAAAGAGTATGATGTCGTCAATGCGGTTTATGAATTCAGGAGCAAACTGCTTGTTCAGCGATTTCATTATGATACTGTCGGCATACTGCTTTTGATCGGCTTCTGACTTCACGCTGAATCCCACGCCGTTCCCAAAGTCCTGCAATTCACGTGAACCGCAGTTAGACGTCATGATGATTATCGTGTTTCTGAAGTCAACTGTTACCCCATTGCTGTCGGTCAGCCGTCCATCGTCCATCACCTGTAGCAGCATGTTGAACACATCCTTGTGGGCTTTCTCAATTTCGTCCAGCAAGACAATAGAGTACGGACGTCTTCTAACTTTCTCTGTGAGTTGTCCGCCGTCTTCATACCCTACATATCCCGGAGGCGCTCCTACCAGCCTGCTGGCCGAGAACTTCTCCATATATTCACTCATGTCAATGCGGATAAGGGCATCGGCTGACCCAAACATATATTCAGCAAGTTTCTTAACAAGATATGTTTTGCCGACACCTGTAGGACCAAGGAACATGAACGTGCCGATTGGTTTGTTTGGGTCACGCAGGCCAATGCGGTTGCGCGTTATCGCCTTAACCAACTTTTCTATCGCCTTGTCTTGTGCGATGATAGAGCTTTGCAACTCTTTCTTCAGTTTCCTAAGCATCACGCTTTCGCTCTGCGCCATTTTGTGCACGGGCACACCGCTCATTATCGAAACGGCCTGTTCTATATCCCTCTCGCCAACAACAAGTGGTTTCTTCTTCATGTCGGAGAGCCATGTCGCTTTTTCCTTTGCTGCTGTTTCTTTCAAGGAGGCTATGCGATCACGGAGTTCCGACGCTGTGCCATATTTCTTCTCATCAGCGGCACGCATTTTCAATTTGTTGAGTGTGCCGATTTCATCCTCTATGCTTTTAAGGCATTCAGGTTTCTTCGCTTCCACAATGTGCTTGCGCGAGCCCGCCTCGTCAAGAGCGTCAATGGCTTTGTCCGGCAACTTGCGGTTAGACATATAGCGCTCTGTCAACTTCGCACATGCCTCTATAGCTTTGTCTGTGTATTTCACATTGTGGTACATCTCATATCTTTCCTTTATATTATGGAGAATTGAAATAGTCTCGTCTACGGTCGGTTGCTCGACCATTATCTTCTGAAACCTGCGGTCCATGGCACCGTCCTTCTCTATAGTCTTGCGGTATTCGTCAATGGTGGTTGCACCGATGCACTGTACAGTGCCACGCGACAAGGCAGGCTTCATTATATTAGCAATGTCCATTGCGCCGCCTTCAACAGCGCCAGCTCTCATGATCGTGTGGATTTCGTCGATGAACAGAATCACTTCATGATGCTCTTCTAACTCTTTCACGATACCCTCAAGGCGGCTCTCAAGTTGTCCTCGATATTTTGTGCCAGCCATAATGCTTGCCACATTCAGGCTTATTATCCGTTTGTCTTCCAATACGTATGGAACATTGCCTTCAACAATTCGCTGAGCCAGTCCCTCGACAATGGCAGTCTTCCCTACACCCGCCTCACCTATCAGAACCGGATTATTCTTCTTGCGGCGACTGAGCACCTGCGACAGTCGCTCTATCTCGAGTTCTCTACCCACTACAGGATCAAGTTTTCCCTGTATGGCTTCAAGAGTCATGTCCACCCCATACTTTTTAAGGAATTCAATCGGGCGTTTAGACGACTTGTTTTGGCCACCAACTCGCATCGTATCCTCCTCATCATCGTACTTCTCAGATTCATCGGCATCTAGATTCAAAGGAACAGACTTGCTGTCAGCAGCCTCTTCAGTCTCGTCAAAATCATCTTCATCGGCATTAAAAGCATCCTTGTGCTTAATCAAACCATCATGATACCTGTCTTTTAACTGCTCGCGCAAATAGTTGTATGTTATGCCATGTTCAGCCAAAGTCTTGGCAACAAAACTGTTTTCGTCTCTCAACAGAGCCTGAAGCAAATGACCCGACGTTACCTTGTCCATGTGCATTAGAGTTGACTCTGTCGAACAGTTCTGCAACGCAAGGCCCGCCTCCATGTCAAGATTTATGGCGCCAAGGGAATTGTCTACGCGGGCATGCACATCACCGTAAGTCTTGAGGTGTTCCTTCATTTTCGCCCTAAGAGGATCAAGAGAAGACACCTTTTGGCTAATTATCTCAAACGCATCATTGTCTGGCTCGTGGAGGATGCCCAACACAAAATGGTCCGCGCGAATAAGTTTGTCACCATTCTTCATAGCCTCACTGCGGCTGTTCAGCAGTACGCTCCTGAACTCGTCTGAATATATTTTTTTCATGGTTCTTGTCCTGTAAAAATTACAACTGCGTTTTGCTAGTCATTTACCTGAAATTTCTATACCTTATTTAATATACAAAATTCGTGCCAAACCATCGGCAACTCACATCCTTGTGTTTCAAAACAATCAGCAATACAAGGCTCGTTTCTGTTTTCGTCACTGCTACAACCAAAATACAACCATTCTGTAGGCTTTCAAGTTAGGATTATTACAGTACCGCTTATTTTAACGCAAAAAAGAAACGGTTTTACGCCCGCCGCAGAAGGGGGAATCCATCTCAATTGAAAAAGTAGGACTTCAGTTCATCAGACAAGCACTTGACGTCATTTCGCACGGACTAGACTTTCCCGGACTCCAAGAAACGGTTAGCCATTTCCACGAAAATGGCTAACCAAACCCACATAACGGGCTAACTATTTCCGCGGAAATGGAATCGCCCGATGCGTCTCTAATGAGCGCAAGAGCTTCTGAAATGAACTGAAGTGCTTCTTTGGTTAAGCGAGTAGCGCAATGCTTAAGCAGTCGCCAAAAAGAGTTTTAGCGGACAGCAATAATTCAAAACACCACCAAAAATAAGCAGGAACGCTCAAAACATGGATTTTAATCTACTGCTGTCCGCTAAAACTCAAGAGAACGACCTATTATAAACGATTGCTGTCCGCTACCCTCCCCCGGAACTACAAGACTCTTGCCAATTCCGCAACCCCAACCATCAGGGCCGCGGATTTTTTTGCCCAGCAATCTCCAGTCTGCCAAACATCCAAAAAAGCGGTCATAAAACAACAAGAAAATAGTTCGCTAACAACTGTTCAAAGTAGGACTTTAAAAAATTTTGTGCGGACTTAAAAAAAATTCGTGCGGACTTAACGAA
>CAVGQS010000130.1:0-6584 GCA_963631415.1 Lactococcus garvieae
TCCTATCTGTGTGGAACTCAGACTAGTATGTTTTTGAGTAAGGAACATTGCCACTTGCCTGGCTGTCACAATTATGCTTTTGCGTGAGCGTGAGTTCAAGTCTTTTTGGGTGATCTTGTAATACTTGCACACTGCACGCAAAATCAAGTCCACTGTTATTGTCTTTGTACTAAGGCGAACATATTTGTTTACCACCAGCTGGGCCATCGTTATGTCTATGTCACAATCGTGCACGATAGACTGTGCCAGCAGTGTATGAACAACACCCTCAAGATCCCTTACGTTTCCTTTGACATTACGTGCAACGTACATTATCACATCTTCAGGTATACTCAATTGGTTCTTACGTATTTTTGTTCTCAGGATATCAATGCGGAGTTGCTCGTTGGGACGCAGCAACTCTGCAGTGGCACCGCAGATGAAGCGTGATTGTATGCGTTCTTCAAAGCCTTCAAGTTGTGATGGCGATTTGTCGCTGGTAAAGATTATCTGCTTGCCGTTTCGCTGAAGGTGGTTGAAGATGTTGAAAAGTGCTTCTTGCGTTCCCGGTTTGCCTGAGATTTCATGTATGTCGTCTATGATAAGACAGTCTATTGACTGATAAAAATACATGAAATCATTGAATTTCTTTTTAGGAATTGAGTCTGTGTATTGCAACAGAAAATCGTGCGCGGAAATGTAGAGTATTCTTTTCTCTGGATTCTTCTCCAACAGTTTCAATCCGACTGCGTTAACTAGGTGCGATTTTCCGACTCCACAATCTCCATATAAGAAGAACGGGTTGAAAGCTGTCTGTATGGGCTTCGTAGCTATAGTCAATGCTATTGACCTTGCAAATTTATTGGCTTCGCCCTTGACGAAATTCTCAAAGGTGTATTCTTTGCTCAGATGAGTGTTGAATACGCTTCGGTGCTTTATTACCTCTGTTTTTTCTTCTTTTTTCTGCCCAACCCAATCAACCTTTATCTTGTCGATTCCAAAGTGCTTGTTGCATTCCGTGATAAGCAATGGCCCGTGGTGCTCTATTAGGTACTCGCTGAAAAAACTATTAGGAACCCTAATATTGATAACACCGTCTTCCTGTCCTAAGAACTCAATAGGCTTAAACCAGGTGTTGAATGTATCCTGGTTTAAGTCCTGCTGTATGCAGGCGAGTAATTGTGTCCATTTGTCCTGGTAATGCTGGTCCATGTGCAATCAAAGGTTTCCAACCGTTGCGAAATACAAAGTTCCCATTTTTTCTTGTTTTCAGCAAGACTTTTTTAACATTTTTTTATGCCCGCCATGGGGCGCAAAGCGTCTCTGTTCTGTAACGTCTTCTGTTAAAAGATGTTTGGCTGGCAAACCTATTTCTTCGGTTGAATTAGTGGCGCATTGTCATTTTGTTTTGCTTCCAAAGACAGAGAAATGCACATATCTTTTAGGATGAAGGCGAATGTCGTTGAGCAAGGAATCTGACGAGACTAGATTGCGGTTTAGATTGTCATACAGTCCTCTGTCGTTGAGCAACAGGCCCAACGATGAGTTTGGCTGGTTGAGTTTGCTTACCGTGCCGCTTATGGCGTCGTTGAGACTTTTGGTTGTTTGCTGAACTCCAACCAATGTTTGATTGACGTTGTTCATGGTTGTGAGATAGTCTAATCCATTGAGCTTTTCCGTAAGGTCTTGAAGGTTCTTTGTGGTCGGCTCAAGATTCTGTGCTATGCTGTTGACGTTACTCTCTAGCAGTTTGTTTATGGTTGCTGTTGTTGTCTTCAGATTTTCTGTAATTTGAGCAGTGTTGCTGAGAGTCTGGTTTAATGCGGGATTCATCAGCAGTTTGTTGATGTTCATGAGGATAGAATCCAACTTGGGAATCACACTTTGTATTTGCGGCACCATTTGCCCGGCCATGTCAAGCGCTCCGACTTTTGGACCTCCCGTGATTGTGTCACCAGGCGACAGAGTCTTTGGCGAAGGGGCGAGAATGATGTTCATTGTGACGCCTCCCAGCATCTGGCTTTCAAGCTCAGCGTAGCTGCCTTCAGAAATCCGCATGTTTTCATCTATTTCAATTCCGACATAAACATTTCCCGGTTTTTTGTAGTCGTAGTCGATGGAGCGTACTATGCCTATACGATACCCGTTGGCATATACGGGGTTTGACTCTGCCAGTCCGCTAATGTTATGAAAGGCAATATAATACAAGTTGCTCTTTTGGAACAGATTGATTCCCTTTAGGAAATTCAGTCCATATATCAGCAAGGCGAACGCTACTACGACGGTCAATCCTATTCTAGCTTCTTTCGTGAATGCTTTCATTGATATGAAAAGTTTTATGGTTGTTTTTTGAATGCTGCTGCGGCTTCTTCGCCTGTTATCTTTTGGTCGCCTTTGAACACCACTACAAAACAGTCGTTGAACTTTGCTCGCAGCTTATTTTTTATTGCTGTTATCTCCGCATAACTTGTGGAATTCCCGTAAGTGTGGACAAACTTAGTCTTTCCGTTTGGCAGAGAGACGGGATATGTGTTTACATCATCCAGTCCCTTAAACTGTTCAGCGTCTTTGCGCAGTCTCCGGTCGGATGTACAGATTTGCACCTTGAAACAGTATTTGTCAGTGGATTTTGAAGTCTGGTTTGTCTTGACTTCGTGTTTTGGCGCGGCTGGAGTAGTTTGGCGCTTCACTTCGGGAGTGTTTTTCCTGTCGTTTTTCTTTGTTTCTTCAGTCTTTGCTAGCGTTAGCGTTTCGGCTTTTTGCTCCTTTGTTTGGGTAGTGTTGTTTGTTGCATTCTCTTCTTCCCATCCCTCGCTTGCGTCTCGCAAGATTGGAGAGATATGTTTTCTGAACGCGTTGAATATACATGTGGCCAGCTCGTTGATACCTTGTTCCGAATTGAGGTATGCTTCCTCGCTAGGCGTGGAGATAAATCCCAGCTCTGTCAGGATGCTTGGCATCGCCACTTGTCTGAGAACATGGAAATTCTGCTGGTGAACGCCTCTGTTGTATCGTCCCGTTTTTTTGTATTCGTCTTGTACTAACTTTGCAAAGATGGCACTGGTCCTCATGTTGCTGCCCATGATGACTTCGCTCATTATTTTGTTTTCAAGCGAGTTTGTTGCATATCTTTGTTTGTTAGCTTCGTATTGAATGGCTGCGTTTTCCCTTTTTACCACTTCGGTGTTTGTTGCTGCTTTGTCAAGCGTAAGTGAGTAGGTTTCCGTTCCTATTGCTATGTTGTTGCTGGTAGAGTTTGTGTGTACTGAGATGAACAAGTCCGCTTTTGCGTTGTTGGCAATGTTGGCGCGCTCATACAGTTCTACAAATTTGTCGGTCTGGCGTGTATATATGATGGTAACGTCTCGGCAATTCTCTTTTATCAGTTTGCCGAGTCTCAGTACAACATTGAGATTTATGTTTTTTTCTTTTGAGTATGTCCCCAATGCTCCTGGGTCTTTGCCGCCATGACCTGCATCCAGGACTACAACAAAGGAGAATCCTTGTGCGGCAATGCAGGTGAGCATCAGGATGAGTAGTATTCTTTTCTTTATGTTGGCAATATGTCTAGGCATAAAATCTGTTTTTGTTATTTCGTGCAATTGTTTTGCCGTGTCAGTATGTGAAGATTCTGCAGCAGGTACAGTTGGCATATTTGTACAACAATTCTTCTATTCTCTCTGCGCATCGCCTGATGTTTGCGTCGTCTCCGTCATATCCGTTGACCAAGGCCAGTAGTTCTGTGGTGCCCAGGCTTAATTTTGTTCGTTCGTTGTCACTAGTGGGCGTGCCAATACCTCCGGCTGCGTCCCGATAGACTGGCAAGTTTTCTATGTTCAATTTTCCGCGGCCAATACCCTCATACGGCTCGCCAGCCTCTCCAATGCCGAGCGCGACTTTTTTGCCTCTTATCTTGCAGAGGTCAAATCCTCCTATGCTGTAGCCATATTCAATGCTTGCTAGGTTTATCAGGTCTACGGCAGCGTTTATCTGATATAAAGGCTTGCCTTGAAGGATTCTGCGCATCAGGCTTTCGCCAGAGGGTCTGTAGCGGCTTGGGTCTTTGCCAAAGGTGCGGTATGCGCTGCGGGTGCTGCTTATTGCGGGTATGTCCTTGATACTCTCTGTCGTGAAGGCTTTCCGACAATTTTCAGTAACAAGACTAATTTCTTTCCACAACCCTTCACTGAATGCGCTATTTGTGAATTTAGCATGAAGTCCGGCCCCCTTAATTGCTGGGCAGCTGTTTCTGAAATTGTCGTCAATACTGATTTGCACCATTTCTAATAGTCAAAAAGGCTTGCTTTATAAGAAATTCTGATCTTTCAGCACTTCGAGCAAGGAAGCGGAGATGTTCTTGCAGTCATCTGCACGATATCGCAAGTCGGTAAAGATTTGGGCAAGCGTCTCCACATTGTTTATCTCGACAAAACGCTTGTTCTCTGGGAGTGACTCCTTGTAGGAATAGTACTTGTCAATGTCATCAGTGGAGTATTGGTTATAGCGTTCTTTGTGCACTATCGCTTCAATCGGCAGCCGGTCCGAAACCGCGCCGTCTTCGTTTGGCCATCCTAGAGTGATGGTGGCGACGGGCATGACTAACTTTGGTAGGCCGAGCGTGTCGATGATTTGTCGTGAGTTGTAGATAGTCGTGCCGAGGAAGCACAGTCCCAATCCTTCTTTTTCCGCCATGTTGCAGAAAGTCTGGCAGTAGAGTAGGGTATCGGTCGCGGCATTTAGGAACGACAAAAAATTGTCGTAGCCCGGCTGGGCTTTGCGTTGCTTGCACCATGCTGTGGTCCTGTTGTAGTCAGCGCAAAAGGTAAGCACCATAGGAGCCCCTTCCACCATTGGCTGGTTGAAATGTGCAGGTGCCAGAGCTTTTTTCCTGGCCTCGTCTTGCGTTATTACCACACTGTAAAGTTGCAGGTTGCCCATTGTCTGGGTTTGGCTCGACTTCCTTAGCAAGTCCACCACCATTGTCTCGTCTACCGGCTTGTCGGAGTACTCGCGAATACTTCTTCTTTTTGTAAAATCGTACATGGTTTTGTGCTTTAGCTAACTATTGTCGCTCCGCATTTTGTGCAGACGAGGTTACCGCCTTTGTAGACCATCGTGTTCTCTCCGCACGACGGGCAAGCTTGGCTAGGGGCTGGCGTTCCGTCCTTGATGTATTTCTTAAGGGCTCGCTCCACTCCGTTCTTCCAGTTGTTGATGCACTCGTCGTCCAGCTCCAGCTGTGACACGAGCTTCACGATTCTGTCCAAAGGCATTCGGTAGCGCAAAACCCCTGAGATGAGTTTGGCGTAGTTCCAGTATTCCTTGTTAAATTTCTCAGAAAGGCCTTCAACTGTAGTCTTATATCCACGCTTGTTCTCAAACTGAAAGTCATAGCGCTTTGTGCCGTCTTCGTTTACAGCCTTGATGATGCGTCCCTTGGTGACAGACTTGGGCAACACGATACCTTCGTCGTCATCTTGCAGTCCTGTGAATATTTCGTAGGGCTGTCCGTTGAGCAGACCTACAAACGCCACCCATTTCTCCTTGTTGTTTTGAAAGCGCACAACGTCACACTCCAGAGAGACGGGTCTGGTTTCAGTCACTTCCGGATGTCTGTACTCAACAGACTCCTTGGAATCAAGGGGTTCTGGTTTGTCCTTGAAATTTTCCATTGTCAAAACACGTTTAGCGGTTGGGTGGACTAGGGTGGGCTATGGAATAAATCTTTTCCAGTTACAACTCTACCTCTGCTTACTTGAAGTAGTACAGGAAAACAGCTATGCCCTCAAGCGCCTTCTTCTTCTCGCCTTCGATTTCTATGGCGAACTTTATTTCGGTCTTGCAGACGCCTCTCAGGTTCTGAATGTTGTGAAGGTCTGCCACAAGCCTTATGCGCTGACCGCTGAGTACCGGTTGCCCGAACTTCATTTTGTCGATGCCGTAGTTGATGAGCATCTTGATGTTGTTTACCTCAATTATTTGCTCCCACAGATACGGCAGCATAGACAGCGTGAGATAGCCGTGGGCAATGGTGGACTTGAATGGCGACTCAACTTTGGCGCGCTCTGTGTCGACATGAATCCACTGGTGGTCGAGGGTGGCGTCAGCAAAGAGGTTGATGCGATCCTGTGGTATGTCGACATAATCAGAACAACCCAGGTTTTTTCCCAAATAAGACGCAAATTCGTCGTATGAATTAATGACAAGTTTAGACATGGTGTTTGTTTTTTGTTTAAGAGAATCTGGACTTTGCTGCTTTTCCATTACGGCAACAAACCGTCCTCTGCAAAGTTAATGCGTTTTTGCGTACTACCCAAATGATTTAACTCTATTTGACAAGCTGTTTTGGGATGTTTTTTTGGAAACGCAAGATCTCAAACCTTTTCTGTAAGTGTCTCTATTCATTTTAGAAGTTCTTAAATGAATTGATGTGCTTGAAATTAGATTTTTTACTTGAGATTTTGTGAAGGTAAACAAGCGGGGTAACAAGGATGGCTTTTCCTAAAAATCTTTCGGCAACTGCAAATGCTTCCTTGCTATCTGTTATAAAAGTGGAGAATATCGGATTCGAACCGATGACCTCTTGCATGCCATGCAAGCGCTCT
>CAVGQS010000131.1:0-6553 GCA_963631415.1 Lactococcus garvieae
TTGCGGAAATAGCTCAGTTGGTAGAGCACAACCTTGCCAAGGTTGGGGTCGCGAGTTCGAGTCTCGTTTTCCGCTCCATAATGGAGACTAAATCGGTTCGTAGGACCTGTTTGGTTTCTTTTTTTTAATATTTTTATTGAGAAACTATTATGAATCTGTATGTGAGATTCTATGATGGAGAAGCAGTTGTTTCGTCCGTAGATGAGTTGATTGAGAGCTTAAAAGATTTTGGCGTGCCTGAATCTTTGTTTGATGACGAGTTTGTGGAAGAAATATATGATTTTGTCAGCTCTAAAGTTGTTCATCCTCGTCGGTTTAGAGTGACTCCCAGACAATATTTTATACTCATAAAGACGACCGTGTCAACGCTGGATGAGTTCAAGTCCAACGCAAAAAGTTCAGCTGAAAATCTTGCCGTTCACAAGGTTGACAAGGTTAGCCTTCTCAATGAAACAAATCCCGGATGGTATGAGGGCGCAATTACGTTTAAGCGTGTTGTGTATTCCCCGCGGCTGAACAGGTTTCAATATAAGGATACTATGTTCAAGGCCAGGGTAAAGGCGCAGAGCGGCATTGATTGCTACAACCGCATAGTGGAGCATCTGCAGAATCGCCAGGAGGTGGATCCTCGCAGTCAATTCCCTTCGGCAAAAGGACGCAACTTCAGTTATGTATATATAGGGGAAAATCTCAACGAATAGTATTCGTGATAAGGCGGGCATCAAGCCAAGCCTTTCCGCAAAGTAATATCGGAAAGGACAAATTATGCCAAAGACTTTGTGCTATATGGCGACTTTGTGAAAGAGCCTGGAGCTTATTCTGTTAAGTTGTTTGAATCGTAGTTGGAGGAAGAGTAGGGTATTGGTAGACTCTTAGACCGTATTTTGGTAGCGTAGCAATAAGGTGTTCCATTATGTCGGATGCTATTTGCTCGTAAGCGACAAATTCGGTGATGTTAAGGTAGAACCACAGCTGTAAGGGCAGACCGTGTTCTGTCGGTTCCAATTCGCGTACCATGATCCAGTCTTCTGTGCTAACATTTGCGTGACCGGCAATATATTCTTCTGCATAATGACGGAAGAGCGACAAGTTGGTCTTTGCGCTGGTGGCGTCTGTGAAATGTATGGTTTGTGAGTCAACAAGTATGCTGCGCATCACTCTTCGCTTTCCTACTTCATGCATGCATCCCCAGTTTTGAAAAGACTCCGAAACGAGAGAATAGGACGGAAGCATGGATACGGAGTTGTCGAAGTTTCTTACTTTAACGGTAGTGAGACTGACTTCTTCCACTATTCCATTGACATTCTTGTCTTCGATGACAATCCAATCCTTTTTCTTTATCATCTTGTTTGTAGAAATTTGGATTGACGCAACAAGTCCCAGAATGCTGTCTTTGAAAATCAGAATCATGACGGTTGCAATGGCTCCGAGTCCGGCAAATACCGTCAGTGGGTTCTTGTTGGCTAGACTGGCAATGACGGTAACTCCTCCAAGAACATATACGAGCAGCTTAATGAACTGTAGAATGCCTTCAAGATGATAGTTTTCGAATTGTCCGCTCTGATTGATGTAGTCTCTGACATTGTTGATGGTGGTGGTAATGACCCATACGAACGTAAGAGTCATGAAAGTCTCCGCCAGATGCCTAACTGCGCCATACCCAAAAGGAAGTTTTGTGGAATCACTGACGCATTGTGGCAACAATTCGACGAACACGAAAACGGACACTGCCAATGACAATGATTTCAGAAATTTCTTGTTAAAAAAGATGTCGTCAAGTTTGCTTGTGGTTTTTCTTGTTAAGGTGTGGATGACAGGAATGGCAATAGTCTTGCAGAGCATGTAGAGCAGGTAGCAAACAACCCCAAGCAAGACCGCGAGGATGAAGAATGACAATACAGAAACACCTGCTGCTCCCAGGTGTGCCGAGAGTAGCAGGTGCTCGATTTCTTCCTTAATATATTCTATCATCAATCCGTATAGGACAATGCTTAGTTTGCGCTGGTAAATTCTTCAAGGAATCGCTTGTCGTTTTCAGAGAAAAGCCTAAGGTCCTTGACCTGGTATTTGAGATTCGTGATACGCTCAACACCCATGCCGAAAGCGTAGCCCGTGTACTTGGTGGAATCTATGCCGTTGGCGTCAAGTACGGCAGGGTCAACCATTCCGCATCCCAGGATTTCAACCCAGCCTGTGTTTTTGCAGAAGCTGCAGCCCTTGCCACCGCAAATGTTGCAGCTAATGTCCATTTCGGCAGATGGCTCTGTGAATGGGAAATAGCTGGGACGCAAGCGTATTTTGGTGTCTTTACCGAACATCTCTTGCGCAAAGAGCAACAAGACTTGCTTGAGGTCGGTGAACGAAACATTTTCGTCAATGTACAGTCCTTCAACTTGATGGAAGAAGCAGTGTGCACGGGCACTGATTGTTTCGTTGCGATATACACGCCCTGGACATATTACGCGAATAGGAGGCTGCTGTTTCTCCATCACGCGGCTCTGTACGGAACTGGTGTGAGTGCGCAGTATAATGTCGGGATGTGACTCAATGAAGAACGTGTCCTGCATGTCGCGTGCGGGATGATCTTCTGGAAAGTTCATAGATGAAAATACATGCCAGTCGTCCTCGATCTCTGGACCGTCAGCAAGGCAGAACCCAAGACGAGTGAAGATGTCTATTATCTCACCTTTAACGATGCTAAGCGGATGCCTTGTGCCTAAGGGGGTAGGGTAAGACGTGCATGTAAGGTCAAGGTTTACGGAATTGTCCGATTTTTCCTGCAGTTGTTCGCGCAATTCATTGATGCGGTTTTGGGCGAGTGTCTTAAGTTCGTTTATCGCAATGCCAAGTTCGCGCTTGCGTTCTGCAGATACGGTGCGGAATTCTGCCATCAGTTGTGGCACGAGACCCTTTTTGCTGATATATTTAATACGTAACTCTTCAAGTTGCTCAAGGCTGTCGGCTTTGAGCTGCTTGACTTCTTCAAGCAAGGTTGATATGTTGTCTGTTAACGCCATTATTTTGTATATAAATTGTTTAGTGCAAAGTTAGTTTATTTTTCTCTACCTTGATTTGTTGTTGTCACAGTTTTTTGCATCCGAGCGTATCTTGAAAATATGCGGAGCGTAGTTGTAGCCTCCCAACTTAAGCATTGTGGTGTCGTTTGCCATGCGTTGGCAGAAGCTATTGAAGTCTTTGCGGTCTTCACGACTCCATGCTGTTTCTGCCACTGCCATCAGTCGTGGCAGGGCTAAGTATTCAAGATAGTCGTTGTCGCTTACCCATTCTGTCCAGAAAGTGGCTTGTATGCCTTTATAGAAACGTTTCAGGCTGTCTGGCACCGAAGCTGGTACTGGGCAGTAGGAATAGCATCGCTCGACGGTGTCGTCGCCATTGCCAGCACCGAGCGGCTCGCCAAGATCTTGTGATTGTCGACGGTTGATATAATAGCTACCAGAGTCTGTGTGGTACTCAGTGATAATAACGGGCAGTTTCAACTTCGCAGCGACAAGGGCTCCTTGCTGGCATGGGTTCCACGACATTACCATAGCGCCGGTCTGTCCTATGGTATTCAAGTCTGCACCTTTAGCCGTAACACTTTCATTCCACACAACCAGCTGTTTGCCCATTGAGGCAACGTGGTCGCTCATTTGTTTGATGAAACGGCTTTGCAGCTGACGGTAGGAACTGAGTTTCAGACTAGTGAAAAGTTTTTGGCATAAGCTATTGCCCTCCCATGCCTTAGTTGGGCATTCGTCACCGCCAATATGTATTAGTCGGGACGGGAATAGACGGCAAACCTCCGTGAGAATATTTTTGGCGAACTGTACGGACATGGAGTCACCCACGTTGAGCACGTCTTCCCAAACGCCACCTTGATATGTCTGTACGTTATGCTGTCCTGTAGGAGTACAACTATACAGGGGGTAGGCTGCCATTGCAGCAGAGAAATGCCCGGGCATATCAATCTCGGGGATTACCTCAATGTGGAGTTCCTTGGCGTAGTCCACGATGTCGGCAACTTGCTTTTGTGTATAGTAAAAGGGACCGTATTGGTCGTTGAGCCACCATACTCCGGTCTTCATGTCGTTCATGCGGCAGTTGTGGCTTCTTGAACCAATGGTTGTGAGGCGAGGATATTGTTTGATTTCAAGACGCCAGCCTTGGTCGTCGGTCAGATGCCAGTGGAATCGATTCATCTTGTAGACGGCCATGAGGCGCAGAAGCCGTTTTATCTCATCAGTATCGAAAAAATGGCGACTTACATCTAACATAAATCCCCTGTATTCGAAACGAGGTTGGTCGTTGACGGTCAGAGCTGGTAGAGTGACGTGACGTATTGAAGTGTCGCGTACGCCCATGGCGACATTGGGCGGCAAAAGATGCATAACTGTCTGAAACGCATAGAAAAAACCTGCTTTGGATGAAGCTCTAATTACAGCACCGCGAGGAGTAATGTTGAGATTATATCCCTCTTTTGGACATGCGGAGTTGTAGACGAGCTTTATCCGTCCTTTGCCCGTTGCTGTAACTGCGGTCTGAATAGAAGTTGCAGAGCTGACAGACTTCGCAAACTTGTGTGCTTCACACAAGAAAGAATCGGGCAGATTCTTCGTGTCAATATTAAATTGTTTGGAAAGAGTCAGTGTTCCACGCCCCATAGTTAGCTCCTGAGGTACGGGAGTGATATTGACAGCTGCTGTTGCTGCAAGCGGTGCGAAGAGTGATGAGACCGCAAACAACAGAAAATATACTGCGATGCGTTGTGGTAGTTTCATTAACATGTCTATTTGAAAAATCATTGCGCCTTCAAAATTGGGTGGAATTCTGGAGGCGCAATGGAATGGGTATGATAATTTAGTTTCGTGGATTGTCTGGCGACAATATTACAGAATGTACTGCGACGAGATGCTTTGGTTGCTTTCTATACGTTTGATTGTTTCAGCAAACAACGCCGCAACAGAAAGCTGCTTAACCTTAGAGCAATTACCCTTGTATGGTATGGAATCGGTGAACACCATTTCAACCAATGGAGAGTTTTCGATACGCTTATCTGCGGGGCCGCTCATGATGCAATGGCTGGCAATAGCTCTGACGGAGTTTGCTCCTTGTTCTTTGAGCAGTTGAGCTGCTTTGGTGATGGAGCCTGCAGTGTCAACCATATCGTCAACGATAACTACATCGTAACCCTTTACGTCGCCAATTACCTGCATGGTGGCTACCTCGTTGGCTTTGACTCTCGACTTGTTGCACATAACCATTGGACATCCAAAATATTTGGCGTAGGCACTGGCGCGTTTGCTGCCGCCGACATCAGGTGACGCTATGCAGAGGTTGTGGAGTTTGAGGTTTTCTATATATGGTATCATTATAGAAGACGCATAGAGATGGTTGACTGGCACGTCAAAGAAACCTTGTTCCTGGTCGGCGTGGAGATCCATGGTGACAATAGACGTGACTCCTGCCACACTCAGTAAGTCAGCAACAAGTTTGGCTGCAATACTTACGCGCGGCTTGCTCTTGCGATCTTGACGTGCCCAGCCGAAATACGGGATGACTGCGCTTATCGTGTGGGCGCTTGCACGTTTGGCCGCATCAATCATCAGAAGGAGTTCCATGAGATTGTCAGCAGACGGGAATGTTGACTGCACTAAAAATACATCCTTGCCGCGGATGCTTTCTTCAAAACAAATTTCAAACTCGCCATCTGCGAAGCGGGTTACTTGCATTTTGCCCATGGGCATGCCGAGTTTCTGGCAGATTTTCTCAGTCAGGTAGTTAGTGAAAGTGCCCGAGAAAACCATAAATGGATTTTTGAATTCTGACATTGTGTAGTGTATATCAGTTAGTTAAGTTGTTGGTGTTGCTAACAATTATGATTTGAGTGCAAAATTAACAAAAAAAGGTCAGTCCTTGTTCCAATCAGCAGGGAAAATGCCGAAATGTGGTTCACAGGGCAATGCTTGCCAGACAACAGGAGCGTCTAAAGAAGTTCTTTGCACCAACAGCGACGCGGCTTGATGTAGTGTGGAGCAAGGTCTTTCCACTGCGATATTTCCTTTGTGTTGGTTTCAAGTTGGGGACACGTTTCCGCATATTTGAAGCCGTATCTCCGGCATGTGTGTAACAAGTGTTCAAAGAAAAGACTGTTGACACCCTTTCCGTGATAGTCTGGCCTTACACCGATGAGAAGCAGTTCCATAGTATCCTCTCTTCTCCATTTAAGTGAGCGCAACAAATAGAACCATCCTAATGGAAATAGTTTGCCATCGCTCTTGCGCATGGCGTCTGAAAGCCCAGGCAATGTGATAGCTACTCCAATTATTTCCCCACGTTCGTTTTGCACGACTGGCATCATCTTTGTGTCTAGCATAGGTACGTATTGCGACAAGAAGAAGTCTATCTGCTCTTCATCGAATGGCGTAAACCCGAACAGAGGCGCATAGGCTTGGTTTAGCAAATGGAAAACATCATGTCCTCGTGTTCCGTACATTTCTTTTTTTGTAAGAGTAACCACCCGTAGTCCTAATCTCTTGCGGATTAACTGTGACAC
>CAVGQS010000132.1:0-6546 GCA_963631415.1 Lactococcus garvieae
TACTTTTGCAGAAATTTTCAGTTATAGAGTTGATGTAAGATAATCGCCTATGGAACCCTTGAAGCACGAATGCGGAGTCGCAATGGTACGTCTGCTCAAACCACTTGAGTATTTTCAGAAGAAATACGGGACTTGGACCAAAGGTCTTGACGAACTCTATCTGCTCATGGAGAAGCAGCACAACAGAGGTCAGGAAGGGGCTGGTGTCGCTTGCGTGAAGATGACTGCTACGCCCGGCAATGACTATATGTTCAGAGAGAGGGCGTTGGGTTCTTCTGCCATAAAGGAGATTTTCTCCAAACTGCACGGAGAGCTGAAGTCGTCGTTTTCTTCTCCAGACATAGACATTGACTACATCAAGGAGCATTGTTCGTTTGCTGGCGATATATATATGGGCCACCTGCGGTACAGCACTACCGGCAAGAGTGGCCTTTCTTATGTCCATCCGTTTATGCGCCGCAACAACTGGAAAGCGCGTAACCTGTGTCTGTGCGGCAATTTCAACATGACCAACGTACAGGAGATTTTTGAGAACATAGTCAAGGACGGACAGCACCCGCGCGCATATTCTGACACTTTCATCTTGCTTGAGCAGATTGGTCACAGGCTTGACATGGAAAGCCAGAGGCTCTACCATGAAGGAAAGCAAAAAGGTCTGTGCGAACAGGAGATTACCCGATATATTGAGGACAATATTGACGTTGCCAATGTTCTGCGCTCGTCCTCCAGTTTGTGGGACGGAGGATTCGTTATCTGCGGAATGACGGGCAGTGGCGAGATGTTCACCTTGCGCGACCCGTGGGGAATACGCCCTGCCTTTTGGTATTGCGACGACGAGCAGGTCGTTGTAGCGTCTGAGCGCCCTGTGATACAGACCACGCTCTTCTGCGACAGCAGCAACGTTAAGGAACTGCTTCCTGGTCAGGCACTTATAGTCAACCGTAAGGGAGAAATAAGAACCGAGCAGATTCTTGAGCCGCAGCAAATAAGGCAGTGCTCCTTCGAACGCATATATTTCAGCCGCGGCAGCGACAAGGATATTTATCAGGAGCGCAAGAATCTTGGTCGTCTTTTGGTGGACTCTATATTGAAAGAAATCGACAACGACATTGAACACACGGTGTTCTCTTTCATTCCCAATACTGCTGAAGCCGCATTCTACGGAATGATAGAGGGCCTTAACGAATATTTGGACAAAGAGAAAGCCAACCGCATAGCCGCACTTGGCGGCAAGGCTACCGCTGAGGAAATCCAAAAGATTCTGAGCCAGCGTGTGCGCAGCGAGAAAGTGGCGTGGAAAGACATAAAGCTGAGAACGTTTATTGCTGAGGGAACAGAAAAGAACGAACTTGCGGCTCATGTCTACGACATTACCTACGGAAGCCTGATTCCTGGCGTCGACAATCTGGTAATCATTGACGACTCCATCGTAAGGGGCACCACGCTTAAGGAGAGTATTATCTTGATTCTCGACCGCTTGAGACCCAAGAAGATCGTGGTTGTGTCCTCTTCGCCACAAGTCAGGTATCCAGATTACTATGGTATAGACATGAGCCACATGGATGAGTTTATCGCCTTCAGGGCTACGATAGAAATGCTCAAGGAGAGCGGAAACGAAAGGCTCATAAAGGATGTCTACACAAAGTGCAAGAGGCAGCAGAACTTGCCCAAAGAGCAGATTGTGAATTATGTGCGAGAGATTTATGAGCCTTTCACTCAAGAACAAATCTCTGCTAAGATGGCGCAACTGCTCCGGTCTGAAAAAGTCAGGGCAGAGGTGGCGATTGTCTATCAGACCATTGAAAATCTACACAAGGCATGCCCCAATCACTCAGGTGACTGGTATTTCAGCGGACATTATCCTACTCCCGGTGGCAACGCCAGGGTAAACCAGACCTTTATAGACTATATAGAAAACAATTATTGACACAAATAAAATTATTCTTGAACAGCGATGCGAGACGTTACACTTTTGCTTGATGACGGCACTTCTTTCAAAGGGAAGTCGTTTGGCTACGAGGCGCCGGTTGCCGGTGAGGTTGTTTTCAATACGGCAATGATGGGCTACCCCGAGAGCCTCACAGACCCTTCCTATGCGGGGCAACTAATGGTTATGACTTATCCACTGGTCGGCAACTACGGTGTGCCGCGGTTTTCGATGGAGTCCAATGGTATTGCTACGTTTATGGAGAGCGACCGCATTTACGCCAAGGCAATTATTGTCAGCCAGTACAGCGGCGAATATTCCCACTGGAATGCAAACGAGAGTTTGGCAGACTGGTTGAAGCGCGAGGAGATACCCGGAGTGACTGGCATCGACACGCGTGAGTTGACCAAGACGCTGCGTGAACATGGCGTGATGATGGGCAAAATCATTTTCGACGACGAACCCGACAATGTTCCGACTGCCCAATACGAAGGCGTGAACTATGTGGAGAAGGTCAGCTGCAAGGAGATTATTCGCTACAACGAGGGCGGTGCTCATAAGGTGGTCTTGGTTGACTGCGGAGTGAAGCACAATATCATCCGATGCCTAATGCGCCGCAACCTTGAGGTTATCCGTGTTCCATGGGACTATGACTTCAATACAGTAGACTGTGACGCGCTCTTCCTTGCCAATGGTCCTGGCGACCCTGACACCTGTGTCAAGACAGTGGACAACATCCGCAAGTTCCTCGGCAATGCCGATGCCAAGCCGATAATGGGCATCTGCATGGGCAACCAGCTGCTCTCGAAGGCTGCCGGTGCAACGATATACAAGCTGAAGTACGGACACCGCAGCCACAACCAGCCGGTCAGGATGGTGGGCACAAACCGTTGCTTCGTAACGAGCCAAAACCATGGCTACGCCGTAGACAGCCGCACTCTGCCGAGCGACTGGACGCCACTGTTTGAAAACATGAACGACGGCAGCAACGAAGGCGTAAGGCACACGTCCAAGCCTTGGTTCTCGGTACAGTTCCACCCCGAGGCGTGCAGCGGTCCTGTCGATACGGAATTCCTCTTTGATGATTTCGCAAAGACGCTCAACAACCTTTAGGGTAAGCGTGGCGCGAAATGCACTAATACAGCAAAACGAATATTTGAAAAACTAACAGAATACAATATATGCGTGACGACAAGATAAAGAAAGTGCTCCTGCTCGGTTCAGGCGCTTTGAAGATTGGCGAGGCTGGCGAATTCGACTATTCCGGCTCGCAGGCTTTGAAAGCCTTGAAAGAGGAAGGGATACAAACGATACTCATCAATCCCAACATCGCTACGGTGCAGACGTCAGAGGGCGTGGCCGACCAGATATATTTTCTGCCGGTGACACCGTTTTTCGTTGAAAAAGTCATAGAGAAGGAACGTCCCGACGGCATCCTGCTGGCCTTTGGAGGTCAGACGGCCCTCAACTGCGGAGTCGAACTGTCGCAGTCGGGTGTGCTTGACCGCTACAATGTTCGCGTGTTGGGCACCCCTGTCAGTGTCATCATGGACACAGAGGACCGCGAACTCTTCGTGAATCGTCTAAACGAGATTGACGTCAAGACAATCAAGAGCCACGCTTGCCTCGACATTGAGGCTGCCAAGTCTGCCGCCCGCGATCTTGGCTATCCGGTCATCGTGAGAGCCGCCTATGCCCTTGGTGGACTTGGTTCGGGCTTCTGCGACACCGAGGCTGAACTCCAGGCCATTTGCGAGAAGGCCTTCTCGTTCTCTCCGCAGGTTCTGGTGGAAAAGAGCCTCAAAGGTTGGAAAGAAGTGGAGTATGAGGTTGTGCGCGACCAGTACGACAACTGCATCACTGTGTGCAACATGGAGAACTTCGACCCTCTGGGCATCCACACGGGCGAGTCGATTGTAGTCGCACCCTCGCAGACCCTCACAAACTCCGAATACCACAAACTGCGTGCACTGGCCATCAAGATTGTGCGCCACGTCGGCATCGTCGGCGAGTGCAACGTGCAGTATGCCCTTGACCCCGAGTCTGAGGACTATCGCGTTATTGAGGTCAACGCGCGATTGAGCCGTTCGTCTGCGTTGGCGTCCAAAGCCACGGGCTATCCCTTGGCTTTCGTTGCTGCAAAACTTGGTCTGGGTTACGGACTCTTTGAACTCAACAACTCCGTTACCCGCACCACGAGCGCATTCTTCGAACCTGCACTAGACTATGTTGTCTGCAAGCTTCCCCGTTGGGACCTCGGCAAATTCCGCGGTGTTGACCGCGAACTAGGCTCCAGCATGAAGTCTGTGGGCGAGGTAATGGCCATTGGACGCACCTTTGAGGAAGCAATCCAAAAGGGCATGCGAATGATAGGGCAGGGCATACATGGCTTCGAGGCAAACCGCGATGTCTGCATCAACGATATCGACGAGTCGCTCAAGGAGCCTACCGACAAGCGCCTGTTGGTCATTGCCGAGGCCTTGCACCATGGTTACTCCGTGGAGCGCATCCACGAACTCACGCGCATAGACTGCTGGTTTCTGCAACGGCTGCGCCACATTAGCGACACTGCTCGCGAGCTGCGTGAGTGTGGCAATATCAACAGACTTGAGTCTGGGCTTCTCCTTAAGGCCAAGCAACAGGGCTTCTCTGATTTCCAGATAGCGCGCGAACTCGGCATGGAAGACTCCATGCCAATCGACAAGGCCATGCTGCTAGTGCGCTCCAAACGCAAGCAGATGGGTGTTGTCCCCTATGTCAAGCAGATTGATACCCTCGCTGCCGAATATCCTGCCCAGACCAACTACCTCTATGTCACATACAGTGCAGTGGCTCATGACATTCAGTATGAGAAGGACCGCCGCTCGGTGGTGGTTCTCGGCTCTGGCGCTTACCGCATAGGTTCGTCCGTAGAGTTCGACTGGTGCGGCGTGCAGGCTCTCAACACCATTCGCCGCGAGGGTTACCGCTCAGTGATGATCAACTACAATCCCGAGACAGTCTCTACTGACTACGACATGTGCGACCGCCTCTACTTTGACGAACTCACGTTTGAGCGCGTCATGGACATCATAGAACTTGAGACCCCCTACGGTGTCGTAGTGTCAACAGGCGGACAAATACCAAACAACCTCGCCATGCGTCTTGACGCACAGGCGGTTCCTATCCTTGGCACCTCTGCCAAGGACATCGACAACGCTGAAGACCGTGACAAGTTCTCTGCTATGCTCGATCGCATTGGCGTGGACCAGCCGGAATGGGCAGCGCTAACCAATATGGACGATATCAACCAGTTCATAGACCACGTAGGTTTTCCGGTGCTTGTCAGGCCGAGTTATGTGCTGTCGGGCGCTGCGATGAACGTGTGCTCCAACCGGGAGGAACTTGAGCGCTTCCTGCAGCTGGCAGCCAACGTGAGCAAGACTCATCCCGTCGTAGTAAGCAAGTTCTTGGAGGACGCCAAAGAAATCGAGATGGATGCCGTGGCACAAAATGGCAATATCGTGGCCTATGCTATCTCCGAGCACGTGGAGTTCGCTGGAGTGCACTCTGGTGACGCCACAATTCAGTTTCCTCCCCAGAAACTGTATGTTGAGACGGTAAGGCGCATCAAGAAGATATCCCGCAAGATAGCCAAGGAACTCAATATCTCTGGTCCCTTCAACATTCAGTATCTTGCCAAGGACAATGACATCAAGGTGATAGAGTGCAACTTGCGCGCCTCGCGTTCCTTCCCGTTTGTCAGCAAGGTTCTCAAAATTAACCTCATCGAGATGGCTACGCGCGTCATGCTCAATATCCCTGTTGAGGCTCCTGCGCGCAACCTCTTTGACTTGGAATATGTGGGAATCAAGGCTTCGCAGTTCTCGTTTAACCGACTCCAGAATGCTGACCCCGTGCTCGGTGTCGACATGTCGTCAACTGGCGAAGTGGGCTGCTTAGGTGACAGCTCTGCCCACGCCCTGCTCAAGAGCATGCTCTCTGTGGGCATGCGCATACCCAAGAAGACTATACTCGTCTCGTCGGGCACGCCCAAGCAAAAGGCCTCGATGCTCGATGCCTGCAAGACGCTCGTTGAACACGGCTACGAACTCTATGCCACAGGTGGAACGAGCGACTTCCTCAGTGCCAATGGTGTGGAGAACACCAAGGCGTACTGGCCCAGCGAAGAGGGCATGCCGCAGGCACTCGACCTGCTCCACAACCGCAAGATAGACATGGTTGTCAATATTCCCAAAGACCTTACTCCCAAGGAACTGACCAACGGCTACAAGATACGGCGTGCCTCTATCGACCTCAATATCCCCCTGATAACAAACGCCCGCCTGGCTACGGCGTTCATCAATGCGTTCTGCTCCATCTCCCTCGACGACTTGGCCATCAAGTCGTGGCAGGAATACGGCATAGAGTAGAATATAGCTAATCATCCTCACAACGGCTCCCGTCTGCATACTTAAGCGGACAGGAGCCGTTTTTTTGTTGCCGTTCAAGTTAATTGTAGTCCCGAAAAACTTATTTTGAAGCAAAACAAGAGGAGGCTTACTCCCGCCGCTGAGGGGGAACCACCTCAATTGAAAAAAGTAGGACTTCAGTTCATCAGAGAAGCACTTGCGCTCATC
>CAVGQS010000133.1:0-6510 GCA_963631415.1 Lactococcus garvieae
CGGGATTGAGGTACTTTCCGGCATATTCCACCTTGACCGACACAGTGTCGTTGCACTGAGGCGCGAAGATGTCATACCAGTCGCCGCCCCTGTACAGAATCCCATAGGATACGGCCGACGTGTCGAGCTCCACCGTAGGCTTCAGCATCTGCCAGCCGCCGAGGTCTGCATCGCGATTTCCTACCGGAACAGCCTCTATCTGGCCTCTGACACCTTTGGACAGCAGCGCAGAGTATTTCTTGTCCATTATGTCATAAGTGAACCCGTCCTTTTTCATACAGGAGAGTAGATTCTCCAATTTTCTGACTGTGAGCGACTGCATGATATTTCTGAAATCCTCTACGTCACATTCCGACACGTAGCCTTCTGGACAGAACACGGCATAGCGGTAGTCCCTGAGCAGATAGTGCGAATGATTCTTTACACTTCCCGAACCAGAGCGGTTATGAAACGATGCTGGGGCATCATAGACTCGATGAAAGGTGCTTCCATTAAAATATTCGTCAGAAGAAGAAGTATATACAGGACCGTCAAATATCGACGACGAAGAGGCTCTTCCCCAAAGCTCGTAGTCAATGGCCGGATTTTCGCTGCCCCAATACGTATACCCCAAATAGTGCAATTTCGTCTCTGTGCACGAGGCCAAGCAAAGCAGGACGCTGGCTGCAAGAATATTTTTCAGGAAAGTTCGCATGACATTAACCTTATTTCAGGTTCAGCAAATGAATCATTAACATAGACAAAAAACAAAAACTTCAATTGTATCTGTTTCTCTTCAGTCCTTATCTCCGTGACCTTTTCTCCATTGTCGTATGTTATCACTGCGACCTTAAATTCCAGATTCGAAGTCTCTGCCTCGCAAGCAACATCTTGTAGACCAAGAGGGCACTCTGCGGACACTTCCATGGGGTCTAAGGGTCTATAAGTCACAACTTGATTATACGGATCATAACGCACCCCACTGTTACTCCCTCCGGAAGGAATCCCATAGCAAGACAACATTACGTCTTTTATTTTTATCACAGCCTTAGTAACAATACGCGTGTTAGTACCCTCTAGCACCTCGCAGGTAAGCTTCGGATCCCAATGAAACGAACAGGAAACATTCCAAGAGCCACCGATTGAAGACTGAAGGACACCATGTGCATTGCCAGTGTTGCCTATTCCGCTATCCCCACTGCCAGAACCATCTCCGCTGCCAGAGCCAGAACCGCTACCGGAACCCGAACCGCTGCCAGAACCCGAACCGCTAGGCTGTACCTTAGCCGCCACATCATTCACTTGAGGAGTTTCCGCCTCGTTTGCAGGTGCGAAACCCACATTGATAATCTTTTTCATAATCTTGTATTTTTAAAAGGGCTATACATTTTCTTCTGTTTGCAAAATTATATAATAAGGAATAATAATCGCGAAAGTTTTTTGACGTTTTTTGCGCACAAGATTCCAGTTTTTCGAAAGTTTCCAGCTTTCCCGTTTTTACAACAGTCATTCTGCAATTTACCGCACCGCAAAAGTTTGGTTTGCACAAGTTCTCAGTCTTTTGCCTAGCATTTTAAAGCGGGCGAGGGTGACGGCACTGGCCGCTCCACTCCATACAGGCTGCAAACGAGTTGTCCCGCCAGGCCATGCTGCAGGCCGGCTTTGCGTGGTTGAGACGGGCCAACGAAGCGGAGCAGCGACATGTCCGACTGGCAGCTCTCCCCTCTCATCAGCTTGCCGAAGATGGCGGTCTGTTCCTTTAGCCCGTCAGGCGCGTCTTCCGGCAATTTGTCCAGTGCCTTCTTGACCTCTTCGAGATAACTGGGGGCGAAGACTTGCCGCCCCATGTTGTTGCAGAGGTGGGTGTTGACGTATGTCATCACGCCCTCAAGTCCCGTCTCGAGCGACAGGTCGGTCATGCGGGCAGGACTTGACTGCATCAGCCACCGGTCCAATTCGCGGCACACCTCGAAAGTGTCCATTTCCGCAATGTTAGCGACAGAAAGGAACTCCAGAGCCCAGCCTATGCCGCACAGGCCCGCAGAGAAACTCGCGTCCGTACGACTCGGCAAGGCACTGATGCACCTGTTGGTCGCCTCAGCGCAGAAGTCCCTCAGCGGCTCGACGCCATACTTCACGGCATACTGCGAGAGAGCCGATACGATGCCCATTCGTCCGTCAAGCAACCCCGGAGAACTGATGCCGTTGCACTTGAGCACCAAATCATAGGCCAGCTCCTTGTGCGGCAAGGCCGGCAGAGGCTGCGCAGGCTGCTCCGCGCCGTTGCCGGCAAGTTGGTCTATGAGTTCTACAAATGCGCTTTTCACCGCCGCCATCGTGTAGCGCTCCAGATACGTTCTGCGGGCATTGTCCTGCAGCGTCCGCTTGGCGCCGTCGCCCATCTCGAGCACGGTTTCTACCGCCCGGACGAGGCTGTTGACAAATGCGCGGTTAGTTTTCCGGTTACCAATCTTTGCCACTACGGCGTTGTAGCCATCCCAGAGCATCCGCCTCACGCCGATGCCGTCGGAGGCGACGACCACCAGACCGCTGGCCAGCATCTCCATGCCGGCATATCCGCACTGCTCAGAGTAAGAAGGCACCAGTCCCACGTCTGCCGCGCGATACCACCGGGCAAGTTCCTCTGCCGCCACCAGCCCGGCAAGCACGATTCTGGACTTCCCCTTGGGGCAAAGTCTTGTCACCACATCCAAGTCATGCACCCTGCCCAGCACCACAAGTTTGGCGCACGGGTGTTTCCTCACAATCTTCTCGAAAGCCGCCAATGCGGCATGAAAGCCCTTGCACTCCGTGGTGCGGCCCACATATAGCAGCACCTTGTCCTGCGGGGCAAGCAGCAGCCTTTTGCGGATTCCGTCACGCTGCCGCCGCGATATCCTGACGCACTTCAAATCCCTGCCGTTAGGAATGAGCGCAGTCTTGCCAGGGGCTACCCCATATACATTTCTTAATAGGCTGAGAGTATCGGCGTTCATCACCACACACCTGTCGGCAAGGCTGTACATCTCTGCCTCTTTCGCGAACAAATGCCGCAACAGGTCATGTTCGTCATGCTGCAGCCGGCTGCCGCCAGCGCCTTTCACGATAGTCCTGAACTTGCGCACATCGCCGAGCAGCCGCTCCGTCCATGTCTGGTCGTGGACGACAAAGACCGTCTTGGAGAGGGGGAAATATTCCTTGAGGGCTTTCAGCAGACCGTTGCACAAGAAGTAGTTTAGCAAAAAGACATTGCCCTCCGCATCTGGTATTTCCATGCGCATAATGACCATTGCCGTGTCAACATTGTTGAGCACCGCCCCGCCGCAAAACACAGGAAAACGATAGTAGGTCACACCATCGGCATTCTCCTTCAGAAACGAACAGACCCTGTCATTAAAGGACAGCACGTTGACGCGCACTACGTCACGCAGATGGCGTTTCAGCTCTGCGATATAAGTGCCAATCCCGTTCTGCGAAGAATTGGCAGCCTCGTCAAAAATATACAAGTTCTTCATGGCGGCTCAGTGAAAACAGAAAACTGTGCCGCATAGGACAGCACCCCATACAACACAGTTTTTGCATTAGTGACAGTAAGTTTTATGACAGAGAAACTGAGATTGTTCCCATTTCCGCCTCCAAGTAAATAGGACCAGCCACAACGACAAAAGAAATGGTGAGTACAAGCTGTTGGTTGCAGTCATGGGTATGTATTGTTGCTCCCGTATCAATTTTTTTAGCATAGCCTTCTACTGACGTTCGGGCAACTCCAGAAGCACTCGTACCCGCATTTGTAATTTTTCCAATTTCAGACGGGGCAACTTTTTTTGACACAGATACATAATCTATTCCTGACTCCGTATAAGTTCGGCCCTTTATGTTAATGTTTATTGTACCATTAACCGACAAGGTTGACGTATCCAAAATCCATGCTTCATCTACAAGAACCATTCTTCCCGAAGCCGACCATTCCACATTTCCCTCAATATCCCACCTGTAGTTGTTTTGGGAAAAAGTTGTCGGCGTCAATTCAAGGGTTCCCGACCCAGAGATAGGCAAACCTGAGGAGCCCCCACTACCACTATCTCCACTGCCGGAGCCACTCTCTCCACCGCCCGAACCGCTGTCTCCGCTTCCAGAACCGCTTGGTGCAAGTTTTGCTAAACATATGCCATCATCTGACACTTCTTTCTCTTTCTTAAAATTCACGTTGACGATTTTCTTCATGGCAATAATACTTAAAAATTAAACGTCTAGTTTGCAATCTGAATTATTTCATGTAGCAAAGTTACAAATTAAAAACTATTTTTCCGCCGTTTTGTTGTTTTTTTTCACAAAACCATCATCAAGCTGAATTTATTCCTAATTTTGCTACAACGAAAAACGACAAAGCTATGAAAATCAGAATGATTACCTTACTGTTGGCAGCAGCCGCCTTCAGCATTGCGGGTTGGTCCTACGACTTTACCGTAAAGAACTCCGACGGAGTGAGACTATACTACAGAATCACGAGCGCTGCCTTGGGAAACAGAACAGTTGAGGTAGCGCCTGACGGGAACTTCGCCACCTTTGAATTCATTGAGAAAGATGTTCGCATTCCATCTACTGTAACCAATAACGGAAGAAAATATACCGTCACTGGAGTTGGTGACAGCGCTTTCTTTTGTCAAAGTAAAATCCCATCTATAGTCTTACCGAGCACTATAACTTACATAGGCAGACGTGCTTTCTTTTATTGCTGGGCGGACACCTTGACAAATATTCCCGCCTCTGTGACAAGTATAGGTTCCGAAGCTTTCTACGGCTGCAGCAAACTTAAACATTTCACGTTTGAAGCAACTCACACAGACGCCGAAGAAAACGTTTTCAAATTTTGCCAAGTCCTTGAAGAACCCGTCTGTACTGACAGTCTCTTTATATACCTGTCGAATACAGCGTCCGATAAAAATCCAAACTTCCGTGTCGCTGACGGCACCAAGGCCATTTTAGGCGGAGCGTTCGCTGACGCTTCAAATCTGAAATCCCTCACGATTCCTGCGTCTGTTGAGTATGTTGACGACATGAACTTTCTATACTATGACGATTGGCGTATACTGAAAAGCATCTACATTGCGGCACCCACACCTCCTATCAACAGAACCTTAGTCATTGACTCCAAACTTGCAGAAGGTGTCACCTTGTATGTTTCAGACGCTGACCCCGCCATCCTTGAAGCCTACAAGAGTTCATCCTTCTGGGGACAGTTCAAAAACATCGTGGCCACGACTATGCCCGAAAGCTCGACCAATAAGTTTGACGTAAACTCTGACGGCGACGTCAACAGCGCTGACGTCGTTGCAATATACAACTACATCGCCAACGCAGACACTTCCGGCTTGACGGAAGACACTGCCGACACCAATTCAGACGGCGAAGTGAACTCCGCAGACGTCGTCGCCATCTACAACTACATTCAGAACGGAACAACCGACTAACCCCCATTCCGCTATGAAAAGGCTAACACTTCTGTCAGGCCTGGCAGTCGCTTGCGGCTGTCTCCTGCTGTCTTCGTGCTCCAAATCGCTCACCGATGTCGGCTATGAGCCAGGCTATTTCGGCACCACGAACCCGTGCGACGTACCTTTGCGCATGTACAATATAGATGATCCTAAGTTTTTTTTCAGCCAAAGCATGACATTTCTCCCATCTAGGTTTTCCTCCTCAGATGGCCTTTTGGGCACAAACACCAACATGGGAGGGGTTGACAAAAAGCTACTTGAGGAAACGGCCAAGAAGCAGTGCGTGAAGTTCGCAAGAAAATTCTACACAGCACTGCTGTCACCGAAATTCCAGGCAGAAAAATTTTCCAAGAAATACCGCTCTTCGTGCTTGCGCATGCTCAACGAGGCGGTTGACTCGGCCGCAACGGCAAGCGACCGCTACAAAGGCTGGCAAATCTTCAACGACGGGAATCTTAAGACCAAAGCAGCCGTCAGCGTGACATACGATGGCGGCGCATGGTTCAAAATCAGCCAGGCGGACAACCCCGATGCGTGCGTCTACGTTCTGATGATTGTGCCGGATGTCAAGAAAGACCCCAAAATTGCCGGCATCAAGTATCAGTCCGGACAAATCATACCGGAAGGGGCATAGCTGAAATTTTTGGCAGCATTTTGTATTATTGCCGGCCGCTAAAACCTATTTTGGCGGCTCCTAAAGCATAGCGTCACACCTCGTTTCATCAGACAAGGACTTTATTTCATCAGACAAGGACTTCTCTTCATCGGAGAGCCACTGGGCGTTCCCGTTTCCAATGGAAATTATTGCTGTCCGCTAAAACCCTCTAACATTCGAACCGCTGAACCTCCTGCCCCCAAAAAGTCTTTTTCGTGAAAATTAGCACAGTTCGTGTGCACCTCATTTCCAGTGTGTTACGTTTCGTGCGCACTTAAGAATTTTTAAGTAGTACTTGAGCGATTGAAAACAAGGACTTAAAAAATTTTTATGCGGACTTAACGAAGCTCAAGTCGCCTGAAGCTTGCGACGTCTCCGCCG
>CAVGQS010000134.1:0-6416 GCA_963631415.1 Lactococcus garvieae
ATTGGGGCTGTGGAGCAGGTCAACATGCCGTTTTGAGTTTTAGCGGACAGCAATAACTTAAATTCATTTCAGACGCACTTCAGTTCATCAGAGACGCACCGGGCGATTCTATTTCCGCGGAAACGGCTAACCTTTTCTCGGAGTCCGGAAAATTTAAGTCCGCACGAGATGGCCGAAAACAGAAACAGTTTTAGCGAACAGCAATGTTGGACAAGATGACGTTGTCAAACACAAAGGCGGTGCACTAAAACGAGAAGTTTCAATGCACCGCCTTGGTGTGATCCCAGAGGGATTCAAACCCTCGACCTTCAGAACCGGAATCTGACGCTCTATTCAGCTAAGCTATGGGACCCTATCTGTGTAGACGCTGCAAAATTACTTTTTTTTAATGAGAAAATAAGCACGGGGCAGACGAATAATGACTATTTTTGCATTACGATAAGACTATAGGACAAATGGCAATACCTTTGGCAGAGAGAATGAGACCGACTTGTCTCGACGACTATGTAGGCCAACAGCACCTTGTCGGCGAGGGCAAGTCCTTGAGGCGCATGATAGACAACAAGCACGTCTGCTCGTTTATCATGTGGGGGCCTCCGGGCGTGGGCAAGACTACCCTTGCCCAAATTATCGCCAACTCTATGCAGACGGCATTCTTCACGCTGAGTGCCATAAACAGTGGAGTGAAAGACGTGAGAGAGGTCATTGACCAGGCGTCAAGAAGCACCTTCTTCGACTCCCCCACCCCCATACTGTTTATAGACGAGATCCACCGCTTCAGCAAGTCGCAACAAGACTCGCTCCTTGCCGCCGTGGAAAAAGGCATCGTGACCTTGATAGGCGCGACAACGGAGAATCCGTCCTTTGAGGTCATCACTCCGCTGCTTTCAAGGTGCCAAGTCTACACGCTGAAAAGCCTGGACTACAACGACCTTGACCGCATGCTGCACAAGGCTGTCTCTTGCGACAACCTGCTCAAGAAACGCAAAGTAGTCATTGAAGAAACAGACGCGCTGTTTCAGTATAGCGGCGGCGACGGGCGAAAGCTCTACAACATACTTGACACAGTGGTGTCGTCATACGCCCCAGATGAGACGATAGTCATCAACAACAAGAACGTGAAGACGCAGATAACGCAAAACCCGACGATGTACGACAAAAACGGGGAGATGCACTACGACATTATATCTGCATTCATAAAGAGCATCAGGGGCAGCGACCCAGATGCAGCACTATATTGGTTGGCACGCATGGTAAAGAGCGGCGAAGACCCAAAGTTCATTGCGCGCAGGCTCGTCATCTCCGCATCGGAAGATATCGGGCTGGCCAACCCCAACGCCATGCTGCTTGCCAACGCGGCCTTTGAGGCTGTGGAGAAAATTGGCTGGCCGGAGGGACGTATTCCGCTTGCAGAGGCTACCGTCTATCTGGCTTGTTCGCCAAAAAGCAATTCTGCCTATATGGGCATCAACAAGGCTATGCAGACCGTGGAAGAAACGGGCAACGCTCCCGTGCCGCTGCACCTGCGCAACGCCCCGACCAAACTGATGAAAGACATAGGCTATGGCGCAGACTACAAATATCCACACGATTTCCCTGGCCACTATGTGAAGCAACAATACATGCCGGACAAGCTGGAGGGCACGAAATTCTGGGAAGCGCAGGACAACAGTTCTGAGAATAAACTGAGCAGCTATATGCAGTCGTTAGGCAAGACCAAGTGAGAGCTTGGCGTACGCCATTCGGAACACATATATTAGTGTCAACACAGCCCCTTACAAAGGCTATTTTATTAAAAAATCAGAATTAGCCACTGCAAATTCCTAAAATAAGCGAATAAAGTTGGACGACACCATATTTATTGCTAACATTGCACCAAATTACTAAAAAGGCAACATTTAGCGAAACAACTAAAACAATAACCAGTATGAAGAAATCAACTATCCTTGTCGCAGCATTGGCTTGTCTGACCTTGTGCCTCTCGAGCTGTGTGTCTAAGAAAACTTACGAAGGTCTTCAGAGCGACTACGCTTCACTTCAGAACGAGTACAACTCACTCCAGCAGAAATACCAATCTTCGCAGATTGACCTGGCAAAGAGCCAGACAAGCGGAAAAAATATAGAGGACCGCCTCAACGACGCCCAGAAGCAGAACGCCGAACTGAGACAGCAGTATGCAGAGCTCCAGAAGTCTTTGGACAACAGTCTGAACCAGAACACTCAGGGCAATGTCAACATTTCGAAACTCGTTGATGAAATCAACGCGTCAAACGCTTTCATCAAGCACTTGGTAGAGGCCAAATCGAAGAGCGACTCGCTGAACCAGGCTCTCAGCAACAAGCTGACGCGTTCACTGACCAGAGACGAAATGAAAGAAGTGGACGTACAGGTCCTCAAAGGTGTTGTCTACATCTCGTTGGCCGACAATATGCTCTACAAGTCCGGAAGTTATGAAATCAACGATCGCGCCAGTGAGACACTGAGCAAAATAGCAAAAATCATAACGGACTATAAGGACTATGAAGTCTTGATTGAGGGCAACACCGACAACGTGCCTATCAGCCGCACCAACATACGCAACAACTGGGACCTCAGCGCACTGCGCGCATCGTCTGTAGTGCAGGCACTGCAAAACACGTATGGCGTAGACCCCAAACGGCTTTCTGCAGCCGGACGCGGCGAGTACAATCCTATCGCGACCAACAACACAGAGATTGGGCGCCAGAGAAACCGTCGCACCCAGATTATCATAACTCCTAAGCTTGACCAGTTCATGGAGCTCATTGACGAGGCTCCTGAGACGAAGTAATCCGAACAAGTCAATAACATCAAAATGCGGAAAAGGGCCGTGCCACACCAGCACGGCTCTTTTTCTTTGAGCAAAAAGCACCTAGTCCTACCGTTTTTTAGTATTTTTGCATTTTCAGACAATACGGAAGTTTCCCAACCTGGCATAATGACATGTTTTGTCACCCGGGGACAAGCACTTGAGAATTATATGTTTTCCAAACACGACACGATAGCAAAGCAACGAACAGCAGCACTGGTGCTACTGTTGCTATGCGTAACCCTTGTTTGCGGACAGACCTTGCGCGACGACAGGAACAGAGTTGTCAAAAGCAACCCAAACAAGGGCAAAGAGGAGAAGGCCGACGAGCGGGCAAAGGCAAAACGCGGAATACGCACATGGACCGTTAACGACAAGACTGGACTTTCGGACTCGGTGGCAGTCGACACTACGGCACACCTGTTCCAAAACACATCATTCACTACCGGCAAGAAAGGTTTCTACAGTTCGTTGGGCAATGTGGGCTCCCCCCGCATATCCAAGCTCTTTACGCTGAGACCAGAGATGACCGACTATCTCTTCACCCAGCCCTACGACTTCTTCATCAAGGACATAAACACCTTCCACTTTACAAACACATTCTCCCCCATCACCAACATCACCTATCACGAGTGCGGTGACAGCGACGACGGTGAAGACCACCTGACAGCAAAATTCGCAACAAACATAAACAAAGACGCTGGCATCGGCTTTAACATTGACTATATTTACGGCCGTGGCTATCACGACAACCAGTCAACCGCTGACTTCGGCTTCAACCTGTATGGCTCAGTCATCAAAGACCGCTACAAAGCCCATTGGCTCCTGTTTGCCAACTATCTCAAGACGCGTGAAAACGGCGGAATAACAGACGACGAATATGTGAAGAACCCGCAGAAATTCCCCACCGACTACACAACAAAGGAAATCCCAACAAACCTAGGCAAGGCGTGGAACAAGATGCACATAAACGGAGTGCAGTTTAACCATCGCTACAGCATCGGATACAACAAAAGGATAGCAACAGCCAAAGACTCTAATATTGTTGCAAAGAAAGACAGCGTCAAGCCCACACAGGCTATACCAGCAGGAGCCCTGTCTGCAAAGGATATAGAGAAAGACGACGCTAAGGTGTTGGCTGGCAAGAAGGCAAAAGTAAAAGACTCAAGCGTGTTCGTTCCTGTTAGCAGCATAATCCACACCATTAAGATAGGTTCCAACAGCCGCAAGTTTCTGGCAAACCAGTCGCTCGCTGACTACTATACCTATAATTACCTCAACCGCGACTCGGTAAGCGAACATATCGACAACGTAATGGTGTCAAACTATCTGGCGCTTGAACTGAGCGAGGGACTCAACAAATATCTGTCGGCGGGCATACGCCTGTTTGCCAAGCACGACTTCAACAGCTACAAGATGCCTGGACTTCAGGGAAGGGAGAGTTTTACAGAAAACCGCATCAGCGTTGGCGCACAGATATTCCGCGAAAAAAGCAAGTTGTTGAACTACTTGTTGTCGGCACAGACTTCAAACGAAGGAAACCGATGGGGAGAATACGAACTGAGAGGTCGCGGCACGCTTAGCGTAAGGCTGCTGAAAGACTCTGTAGGCCTGTCGCTGCGAGCTTCGTCGGTAAACAAGACGCCTACCTTCTTCTACCGGCACTACCAGTCCACCTACCTGTGGTGGGACAACAGCAATTTGTCGAAGCAACTAACAAACAACATCGGAATCACGCTGGAAAGCCGCAAACTTGACCTGCGGCTTAGGGGCGACGCCTACAACATCACCAACTACACGTATTTCAGCACGGTTGCCCAAAACACAACCGACGGCAAATACACCCTGAACACGGAGGTTTTACAGACGGCAAAAAACATCTCTGTCTTTGCCATTGCCCTGGACAAAAATTTTAGAGTGGGCATTTTCAACTGGGAAAACTCCGTGGTGTGGCAAGCCACCAGCAACAAGGAGATATTACCGCTCCCAATCATTACCGCCTACACAAACCTGTATCTTAAATTTCGCATAGCCAAAGTGCTGAACACAGAGTTTGGCGCCGACCTAACATATTTCTCCAAGTACTATGCATGCACCTACAGCCCTGCACTCGGACTGTATGCCAACCAGCCGTCTAACGACCTCACGAAAGTCGGCGGTCACCCAATAATTAACGTCTATGTGAATTTCCACCTCAAGCACACAAGGTTTTACTTGATGGCGAGCCACGTGAACTACGACAAAGAAGGCGGCACTACGTTTGGTGCGCCCCACTACCCCGTCAACCCTATGGTCATAAGGTTTGGACTGTCGTGGAATTTCTTCAACTGAAACGCAGGCTCGCAATGTTTGGCAAGTATGGTTTGCAATAAAGCCGAGCGCATAAGAAATGCGCCGCGAGACGCGTGCGCATCATGAAAGTTCGCGTACTATAACACATTATTAAACAGTAAGGTAAAAAAGATTTTGTTACTTTTGTAGCGGAAAAAACCAACAACCTAATTTATTAATAAATAAAATCATGGTAGACTACAAATCACTCGGCCTTGTAAACACAAAAGACATGTTTGCACGGGCTATCAATGGCGGCTATGCCATTCCTGCATTCAATTTCAACAACATGGAACAGCTGCAGGCAATCATCAAAGCGTCTTCGGATTTAAGAAGCCCGGTAATACTTCAGGTATCTAAGGGTGCCCGCAACTACGCTAACCAGACTTTGCTTCGCTACATGGCTCAGGGAGCTGTAGAGTATGCAAAGGAGCTCGGTTGCAAACATCCTGAGATCTGCTTGCACCTTGATCACGGCGACAGCTTTGAAACTTGCAAGAGCTGCGTAGATTTCGGCTTCTCTTCTGTAATGATTGACGGTTCAAGCCTTCCCTATGATGAAAACGTTGCGCTCACAAAGAAGGTCGTTGACTACGCTCACCAGTTTGGTGTAACAGTAGAAGGCGAGCTCGGCGTGTTGGCTGGCGTTGAAGACGATGTTGTAGCAGCAGAATCCCACTATACAAAGCCTGAAGAGGTAATCGACTTCGTTTCGAAGACTGGCGTTGACTCTCTGGCTATCTCCATCGGCACAAGCCACGGTGCATACAAGTTCACTCCCGAACAGTGCACACGCGACCCGAAGACAGGCAAGCTCATTCCTCCTCCATTGGCATTCGACGTCCTCGACGCCATCATGAAGAAGTTGCCTGGTTTCCCCATCGTACTTCACGGTTCTTCTTCTGTACCTCAGGAGTATGTAGACATGATCAACCAGTACGGCGGCAAACTGCCCGACGCAGTTGGTATTCCTGAGGAGCAGCTCCGCAAGGCAGCCAAGAGCGCTGTTTGCAAGATCAACATTGACTCAGACTCTCGCCTCGCATTTACTGCAGCCGTAAGAAAGGTATTCGTAGAGAAGCCGGGCGAATTTGACCCGCGCAAGTACTGCGGTCCCGCACGCGAAGAAATGACAAAGATGTACGAGCACAAGATTACAGAAGTGCTCGGCTCTGACCACAAGCTTGCACAATGCGACTAACAAGCAAATAGCCTAGTCGTTGCAGGGCTCTGCGATTTTAGTCGCAGTTTCTGCAAC
>CAVGQS010000135.1:0-6373 GCA_963631415.1 Lactococcus garvieae
GCAACGTTTCGGGCGAAACAAAGCAACGTTTCGGGGCGAAACGTTGCAGCGTTTCGCCCGAGATTTTTTCGTTAAGTCCGCACGAAATTTTTTTAAGTCCGCACAAAATTTTTTTAAGTCCTTGTTTATAACTTTGAAGTGTTTGCGAACACTGTTTTCTTGTTGTTTTATGACCGCTTTTTGGGATATTTGGCAGATTGGAGATTGCTGGGCAAAAAAAATCCGCAGCCCCGGCGGTTGGGGTTGCGGATTTTTTTGCGTTTATATCTCTAAGGGGTCTTATCTCAGCAGGTGTATGTTGAGTTTCTCGCACTCGCTGCGCATCTGCTCGGGCCACACGGAGCACTGTATCTCGCCAATGTGGGCCTTCTTGAGGTAGAGCATGCACAGGCGCGACTGGCCTATGCCGCCGCCGATGCTGAGGGGCAGCGTGCCGTCGAGGAGGCGGCGGTGGAAGTAGAGTTCCTTGCGGCTCTCCTTGCCACTCTCCTTGAGCTGGCGCAGCAGGGCCTCCTTGTCTACGCGTATGCCCATCGACGAAATCTCAACTGCGCGGTCGAGCACGTCGCTCCATATCAGTATGTCGCCGTTGAGGCCGGGCAGGCCGAGGCTCGAGATGGTGGAGTAGTCGTCGTAGTCGGGGGCGCGGCCGTCGTGGGGCTTGCCGTCGCCCAGGGCGCAGCCGATGCCTATGACGAACACGGCGCCCTTGTCGCGGGTGATGGCGTTTTCGCGCTCCTTGGGCGTCATGTCGGGATACATCTGGCGCAGTTCCTCGGCGTGGATGAAGGATATCTCGGAGGGCAGCGACGGGGCAATCTGCGGATAGGTCTCGCAGACCAGGAACTCCGTGCGCAGCAGTGCGGCGTAGATGTCCTTGACTATCGACTTGAGGAACTCCAGGTTGCGCTGCTCAGGGGTGATGACGCGCTCCCAGTCCCACTGGTCCACGTAGAGCGAGTGGAGGTTGTCGAGCTCCTCGTCGGCGCGTATGGCGTTCATGTCGGTGTAGATGCCGTAGCCCGGCTGTATGTTGTATTCAGCCAGCGTGAGGCGTTTCCACTTGGCGAGCGAGTGCACCACTTCCGCCACTTGGTCGCCCAGGTCCTTGATGGGGAAGTTGACGGCGCGCTCCGTGCCGTTGAGGTCGTCGTTGATGCCCATGCCGCGCATCACGAAGAGGGGGCCTGTGACACGCTGCAGCTTGAGCCCCGTGGCGAGGTTCTGCTGGAAGAAGTCTTTTATCTTCTTGATGCCCTGTTCCGTCTGCCGGGGGTCCAGCAGGGGCTTGTAGGGCGGTATGTCATACACTGTACTCATTGCATTCGTTTTGTTAATGGGTTTGCAAAATTACACATTATTTTTATATGTCACTACATTTTGAAACATTTTGTTGTAAAAATCCGGTGGTTTGTCAACAAAACGACATTCTTCGCCGCTTGTTGGGGCGAAGAATGTCGCATATCTGTGGGGAGGGCGAGGCGGACTACTCTGCCGGTTCGCTCTTCTTCTTCTTCGACATGGAGTTGAACTTGTAGCACACGTGCAGCATGGCGAAGCGCGGGATGGAGTTATACCACGTCTCGGTGCGGCCCTGTGCGTTGACCACGTTCTCGGTGCTGCTGATTTGGTTGAGCAGGTCGTGGGCCTCCAGTCTCAGCACGAGAGCTTTGGACTTGAGGAAGGCGCGCGAGAGGGAGAGGTTCCAGACCACGTGGTTGTCGTTCATCGACTCGTCGCTGTAGCCGCGGCGCGAGAAGACCTTTAGCTTGGTGTTGAATTCTATGCCGGCGACGATGGGGCCGTTGGCGCTCAGTCCGTAGCTGAAGTCTACGGCATTGAGTTTGCTGAAGTTGTCGCGGCTGCTGTTTTGCAAGCGCCATGCGGCGTTGCCCAAAGCCTCGACGGTATAGTCCTTGTAGGTGTATGACAGTGTGAGGCTGCCGTTGTTGGTCCAGTTGTGTACGGTGCTGCGCAGCGGTGTGGTTTCTCCGCCCTGGGTCTCGGTAATGTAGTCCACGCTGTGGTTGTAGGCTGCGCTGATGTTGCTGCTCAATGTCAGGCGGTCTTTCTTGTCGAGCGTGCGCGAGTAGTTGAGGCCGCCCGTCATGCTCCAGTTGCCGTTGATGTTGCGGGGGCGGTAGGTGGTGACGCCGGTGGAGTGGTCGTAGGTGGTGGTCGACGCCACTGCGTTGCTGGTCTGTGTCCACGTCAGGTTGGCGCCGTAGCTCTGCACGTGCTTCTGCTTGGAGAACCATGTGTGGAAACTGGCGGTGTTGGTGTGGGTGTTCTTCAGGTCGGTGTTGCCTCTGGAGACGAAGAGGGGGTTTGTGTCGTCGGTCAGGTCGACCAGATAGCTCACCGACGGCATCGACACGGAGTGGTTGTAGTAGATGAAGTAGTTTACCACGTCGCCGGTCTCAGGATTGTTGCTCCATTTCATGAAATTGATTTGGGGCGACAGTGCCGTGAGCGAGGCAGACTTGCGCTGCCCGTTGTTGGCGCGCGAGTCGGTGATGGTGTTTTGCTGTATGTTGAGCGGCAGACTGATGCTGGTGCTCCACTCTTTGGGCAGCTTCTGCCTGAACGCGATGCTGGGGGAGTGGGTTGACCCAGTGGTGGTGCGGTGGTAGGAGTTGCGCTGGTCGAGTGCCGCCAGTCGCCAGTCGTGGGTAGACGGCAGCGTGCCCAGCTGGTGGTTGTCGAGGTCGTCCCAGCCCGCCAGCGAGTCGAGGCGGTAGCGGTCGGGGTTGTTCTTGTCGCGTGTGTACTTGTAGGAGTAGTTGAAGTCCAGCGTGGTGTTTTTGCTTAGGGCCAGATTGTAGGTGGCTGCGCCTTCAACGGAGAGCGCGCTGGCGGGGGTGAGGCAGTACACGTTCTGCACGTCGGTGGTCTGCGCCTGGCGGTTGTCGAGCTTGTAGTGCTGGTAGTTCTCCGTGCGGTTGTCGGAGTAGCTGAGGTAGTAGCGCAGCGTCACGTCGTTGCCGAACACGGGCGAGCGGAAGTAGGTGGAGGCAGACGAGTTGATGGCGGTTGCCTTGACCAGCGACTGCGAGGCGTTGAGCACGGTGTTCTGCCTGATGCTCTCCAGTCGCTTGCTGCCCGCCGGCATGAAGAGGCTGTCGAGCGAGGCGAGGCGGTAGGTGTCGCGCGGGTCGTCGCCAAAGGTGGCGCTGCGCGAGTTGTTGAGGCCGCGGGCGCGGGCGTAGGAGCCGTTGAGCGGCGAGAAGGAGATGTAGAAGTCATCTTTCTCCTTGTCTATCGCCCAGTCCCAGCTGACGCTGCTGCTGCTGTTGCGGCTGTAGTTGCGCGAGCGGCTGTAGGTGTCGCCAGAGTTGAGGTAGGTGGTCGAGGTGGTCTCGGTGCTGTTGAAGTCGGTGACGTGCGAGCCCTCCACGCTGGCGCGTCCCATCACGCCCTCGTTGTTGTACATCAGTTGCAGGCCGCCCTTCCTCGTATAGTGCACGCCGTTGTTGGCCAGGTCGCCGTCCCAGAACTCGCCGTCGGAGCTGGGCGAGGCAGCCTGGTTGGCGTTGTTGATGTTGCCCCAGCCCATAAACCGCCACACGCTGCTGAAGTATATCAGCGCCAGGCGCGTGGAGAAGCGCTGCGAAGTGCCGTAGGCGAGGTCGGCGGTGCCTATCCATCCCTTCTGGTACTGCTTCTTCAGCCTCACGTCAATCACCAGCTGCTTCATCTCTTCGCGCTTGATGGAGTCGGTCAGCACGGCGGCTCCGCGGGGTGTCCTGCGGTAGACCTGCACCTTCTTCACGGTGTAGGCGGGCAGGTTTTCGAGCGCCAGCTTGGGGTCGCCGCTGAAGAAGTCCTTGCCGTCAACCAGCAGGCTCTCCACCTTCTTGCCGTTGTGGTATATTTCGCCGTTGCTCTTTATCTCCATGCCGGGCATGCGCTCCAGCAGTTTGTCGAGCATGGAGCCCTCCGCCACGTTGAAGGCGTCGGCGTCAAACTCCACCGTGTCGCCCTTCACCACCATCTTGATGCGGGTGGCCTTGACCACCGCCTCGCCCAGCATGTGGTCCTTGGGTTTCTTGCGCACCTTGAAGTCTTTCTTCCACTCGGTGGTGTATTTGTGGTATTGGCGGTCGGGAATGATGAGGTCTTGCAGTTCAGCCACGTAGCCGTCGATGTCGAAGCGTATCTTGTAGTTGCCGCCGTGGGCCAGCTTGAATTTGTAGCCGCCGGGTATGTCGAAAGTCCAAGAGGCGACTTTGCCCTTCGAGGCGGCGACCATGGTGTCGGCCAGCACGATGGAGTCGTTTTCGTCAAATACGGTAACCATGCCCTTGTCCAGCAGCGCGCCGCTGAACAAGTCCTTCACCTCGCCCCACACGCTGATGGAGTCCTTGCGCACCGCCTGGGCGCCGCGCGCGCCAGTCAGCGCCACCGCACACAGCGCCACCGCCAGCCAGAGACGGGCGTGGGTGCGGAAAAATCCTGTATTCATAAAAAGGGATGTGTATAAATGTTTTATTCTGCTGCAAAGGTAAGCGTTTCTCCTTATATATAATGTAGCAGTGGGCAATTTTGAATACCAAAAAGCTGTTCAAGGCGCACCCCTCAGCGCATCTCCGCAATTTGCTTCGCAGCCTCCTCCAGCTCGGCGTACCACTCGGCGCCGAAGCACCTCGTGAGCGGCTCCTTGAGGAATTTGTAGACTGGCATCGACAGGCGGTAGCCCTTCTCCACAGCGTCGCGGCAGATGGCCCAGCGGTGGTAGTTGAGGCCGTAGAGCGTCTCGCCGCCCACGCCGAATTTCTTCACCCTTATGGGGTAGAGCGAGCAGCTGATGGGCTTGTCGGCGGCTATCCGCCCCTGGTTCTTGGCGCGCTCTATGGCACACAGGCAGCCGCCGTTGTCGCCGCGGCAGGCAAAGACGCAGTCCTTGCCGTCCACGATGCTCGTCACGAGGTCGCCCTCCTGGTCCACATACGCCACGCCCTGGGCGGCAATCACCGCCCTGGCCTCTGCCGTCAGGTCGTCCTCTATCTGCGGCAGCACGTCTTCTATGGCAGCCACTTCGTCCATTGTCACCGGTGCGCCCGCGTCGCCCTCAATGCAGCATGCGCCCAGACACGCCTTGTAGTTGCAGCAAAACTGCTCCCTGAAAATGTCGATGGAGCAAAGCACGTTGCCCACCTGTATGATACCCATCCTGTCGTCCATCTTCTCAGTCCTGAAAAAATTTGCGAGCCCAAAGGTAGCGGTTTTTGCTGAGTTCTGCACTGCATTTGTGCTCCAATCACAACAGCCCGCCAAACTTTTTTTCGGGCCAACTTAATTTTTGCCCGCCCCTCCGCTTTTAACTAAATACAAGGGCGCCGGAAGAACGGCGCACAGCAAACAAACAACACACAATATTAACAATCAAAACACACAAAACAATGAGAACTAAAAAGCACACAGAAAAGAAGAGAATTTTCAACCTCGTGATTGTAGACGAAAGCGGCAGCATGGACGTGATCTACCGCCAGACCCTTGCGGGCATCAACGAGACGCTGGGCACCATCCGCAAAATGCAGGAGGTGCATCCCGACATGGAGCAGCGCGTCACACTGCTCACCTTCGACAGCAACCGCATCCACTTCATCTACGACAACGAGCCTGCCTTCAAGGCGCACGACATCACCGCCAATGACTACAACCCCCGCTCCGCCACTCCGCTCTACGACGCCATCGGCAAGGGCATCGCCCACGTCAACGCCTGCGCCGGCCCCCACGACAACGTGCTGGTCACCATCATCACCGACGGCGAGGAAAACTGCAGCTGCGAATACACCAAGCAGATGGTGGACAACCTCATCAAGAAACTCAAGAAGCAAAACTGGACCTTCGCCTTCATCGGCACCGATGACCTCAACGTCAGGGACATGGCGGGCGACATAGGCATCAAGAGCCACCGCTCGTTCAGCCGCGACGACGAGGGAGCCAGGGAGATGTTCCGCGACCTTTCCGATAGGCGCATACAATTCTACGAAGACGTACTGGCATGCCGCGTATTCGAAGACTACAACTTCTTTGCTGAAGACGTCGATACGGAGGTCAAGAAAGCAGACGACAAGAAGGGAAACAACAAGGAAGGGAACTGACGCCCCACCATATTGAAAGGTTTTTAGTGATGTGGCAATGGCTGACATAGCGTCAGCACGGGCCAGTCTGGTAGCCGCACAGCGGGTGCCGCAGACTGGCCCGTTTTTTTGTGTTTTGTTTACTGTCAATAAACAAATTTGCCCGTTTTTATTTATCGGCAATAAACAAATCTATCCGATTTTATTTATCGGCAATAAACAAATTTGCCTGTTTTTAACAATTTCCCAAAAATACCAGCGGTTATTCTTTTGTTATCTCTTCTTCC
>CAVGQS010000136.1:0-6370 GCA_963631415.1 Lactococcus garvieae
GTCATACTTGCTTGTACCAGTAGTCAACTTCTCAACAGTGATTTTGCCGTTAGTCAGTTCAGACTTGCCAGCGAACGCAGTGAAGGTGTAGCCGTTAGCGGCGCTGTAGTCCCAGTACTTGATGGACTGAGAGCCAGTAAGGGCAGGGGTTACGCCAGTAGTATATGGCTTCTCGTCTACATACTCCCAGTTTGCGCTGTTAGAGGCGCTTGTGCCTGCGGTGTTGGCCTTATAGGTCACCGTGTAGTTGGTGTAGACGGTCTGGTCATTGTCTGCTGTTCCGTCTTCAACGCCTTTCACATGCTTTGTACCGAAAACAACGAACTCGTTGTCAATCTTGCCAGCCGCCTCGCTGCCAGCAAAGTCCGCCCTCAGCATATTCGGCACGTTAAAGCCGAAGTTGATGGCCTGCGATTTGGCCATGCCGTCTCCTGCTCCCATGGAGTCTTCGTCGGCGCAGCTCACGATTGTCAGCGCGGCTGCCGCGAAAAGGAAATAATGAAGTTTTTTCATAATTAAAAAATGTTTTAGTTTGTTTTTCTTTTTTTCTGTCTTTATATAGTGGACTGTAGCCGTTCAGCGCCTCTGCGCCCGTCGCCTACATCTCGAATTCGTGTGTTCCTCCGTCTTCAAAGTCCTTGACCACGGCGTCGAAGCCCGAGCCGCCCTTGCGCGTGGGCATCTTGATGGTGTCGGCGTCGAGTTCCACGGTGATGACGCCGCCCTTATAGCGCTGGCGCACCTGTTTGGTCACGTCAAACACAAAGGTGGAGTCCATGCCGTTGCTGAACTGCAGGTTGAGGTCCATATAGTGGCGGGCGCCGTCGTTGACGGGCTCGGTGGCCTTGCTGCCGTTGAGGTTGCAGATGCCGAAGGTCATCACCCTGCCGCCGGCTATGTCCACCGTCTCGCCCTTCATGCTGCAGTTCTTCTTGTAGCGCACGTAGTAGTGCACCGTTATCTCGTCGTCGCCCGCCACGCCCGTGTTGACGTTCACGCTGCGCGCCATGCCCGACAGGTTGGCGTTGCCGTCCACGCCGGTGAACTTGCCGTTGTTGTGGTGTATTATCACCTGGGTGAGATATATATAGGATATAGGTCTCAGCGTCATCTCCAGTTTCTTGACCCACACGTTGCGGTCCTCGTCATAGACGAAGCCGTCGAGGTTCTTGTTTATCTCTATGCCCTGCTCGTAAGCGCTGAACAGTGCCTCGGGCTGGTAGAACGAGTTGGTGTACTTGGGCGCCTGGTAGCGCGCGGTGTTCATCGTCTGGCCGGTGTAGGCGGTCACGCTCTCCAGCGTCGTCTGCTCGTCGAAGCGCAGGCTCTGCACGCCGTCGAGCGACTCCACCTCGTTCCACGCCAGCATGTCCCAGAAGCCCCAGTTGAACTCGCCCGAGTAGGAGTGGCCGTAGATCAGGTCCGACAACACGCTGGTGTGCTTCGTGTAGGCCTCCTCGCCGGTGTAGTAGCGGCGTATCTGGAAGGTAGAGGGCTCCGTGTAGCCTATCTTGCCGAAGAGGTCCTCGTCTTCGTTGTCCCAGCCGTAGTACCACTCGGCTTTCCAGTCGTAGGTGCCGCCCACCTCCATGGTGTAGTCCCAGAACACGTCGAGCTCCAGCTCCACCATCGGCACGTCCACGTCCACGTTGTTGAGCCAGTCGAGGTTCAGGTCGGGCTTGCGCTCGCAGCTGCTCAGCAGGCCGAGTCCGCAGGCCAGCGCCAAGGCGCTCCAAAGGTTTTTGCTCATCCGTCTCATTGCTGCACCTCCTTGTTCTTAAGACTGTAGCCCTTCTTGGCGATGCGGCGGTAGAGCAGGTCGTAGGTCAGCGTCACGCCCACGCGGGTCGGGCCCGCCCAGGTGAAGCTGTGGCGGCGCTTGTGGAAGAAGTTGCCCCAGTTGTTCCATTTGTAGTAGTAGAGCTTGTCCTCCCGCTCCGGGAAGAGCACGCTCTGCCACTGGTAGGGGTCGTATTTGGTGAAGAATACTCCCACCTGGGCGCCCAACTCCAGCCGCCAGTGGCCGCTCTTGCAGAGGGGCAGCACGTAGCCCACGCCCAGTCCGGCACCGGCGCCTTCGCCCTCCCAGCCCCTGTTTTTGTCAAAGCAGATGCCGTAGATGGCGAGGTTGGCGTAGGCCTGCAGATAGAGGCCCCGGTAGGCGGCTCCCTTGCCCACGCCGGTGTGCTCAATGCCGCCGTTGCGCAGGTAGTAGCGCGCCTCAAACTGGTAGTTGCGTATCTGGAAGTACTTGTGGTCGTGGTAGTGCTGCCACCACGGGAAGTCCAGCGACGCCCCGTAGGTGAAGTGGCCGTGAAGCGGATAGTACTCCACCGCTATGTTGGGTATCGGGCACCACCGGTTGTAGCCCGGCACGTAGGCGAAATCAAACAACAGGTTGCTCTTCACCGACAGCACCTCGCGCCGCGGCATATACGACGGCAGCAACTCCGCTGCCTCGATGGTGTCATATTTCTCAATTGCGGGCGCCGGCGCCACGGTGTCCACCTTTACTGGCGGCACCGCCACCGGCTTCGCGGGTTCCGGCCGCTTCACCTTTCTGAACACCAGCACCACCCTCGCCGAGCGCATCTGCGGGAAATACTCCCTTATCATGCGCTTCCACAGCGCGCCGCCGTCCATCGACATCAGCGTGCGCTTCAGCCGGGCCTGGTCGGTGGCGAAATATTTGTCTACCGCTGCCGACACGCGCGAGTAGTCCTTGTCGCCCTTCTCCTTCATCAGCATCAGCAGGCAGAGGTAGTCCTCGGGCACCTCGTTCACGGTCAGACAACTGTCTATGTGGTGGCCCACGCAGCCCTTTATCACATTGAGCAGCGCGTTGCGGCGCAGGTGGCTCAGCGTCTGGTTCCACTCGTAGGGACCCTCGGGCGACGCCGCGCCGCGCAGCAGCACTGCCTCCAGCGTGTAGTCGTCGGTGGCAAAGGGCATTATGTCGTTCTTCAACTCGCTGCGCAGCGGCGAGTCTTTCGGTATCTCAAACTTGTTGACGGGAAACTGTATGCTCTTGGAAATCTTGTAGAAGACGGAGTCGCTCACCACGCGCCCGTCGTTTTGCTGGAGAATGTCTTCGTCCTCGCCCGCCACAATGATGTAGGGGTGTTTCTCCTTCGGCGAGGCAGTGTACGGCACCGCGTACAAACCGCTCACGAGAAAAACAGAAAGGGTCAAAAACAGTAATCGTGTCATAGCCTGATCTTTTCTTCTTGTTGGAGGTCTCGCAAATTGACGTGCAAAAGTACCGCTTTTCCCCAGTAGTACCAAGGGAATTGTGTTAAATTAAGTAACCCCGTGGGCGTTGAATTTTTGTTAAGGTCTGCCATCCCCCGCATTTTTCCGTCAAATTGCAACCAACACGTTCTAAAATCCGTTTGTTCAGTGCGTCTGTGCGCCCCAAGGCGCCCAATGCGTCCAAAACGCACAATCCGTCCCGCAATAGCCGCCCCAAAGCGCCCGTCGTGCCAAAAAGAGCAAAAATTACCCCCCCCCACGTAAATTTTGCCGGGTCACAGGGACAGGTTCTTTGACCCGTAAGAATTAGGGTCAAAGAACCTGTCCCTGCGACCCGAGAACCTGTTCCTGCGGCCCTTGTAATGGGGTACAGTGCATCCCGCAGCGCAGCAAAAGTTCTCGTGAATGTGCAGGCGAAAGAACGCGCGCATGCTTTTTCCCATGGCGCATATCCTCCCCGGGAGAGCCTCTCTGTTAGCCTCTCCATTCTTCCCCAAAACAACGTCACCTCAGTGGCGATGATAAACGATAAGACGCAAATCATACAATAAGTTCTCCAAATATTCCACCAAGCTAATTGCAAAATTAATAAAAACATTTGAATAAACCAAAAACCTCAACGAAAAATCCCCTCGCCTTCAACCAAACCGTCAACCAAAAAACCATCAACGTTTAGCGTTTTACGTGTTGCGTTAGTTGGTCGCGGAGAGCAAAAACGAACACGAATCCCACGAATCTCACGAATTTCGATGTGGACAATTTTTGAACACGAATCCCACGAATCTCAGATTAACACGGATTATTTTCGAACACAGAACGCACAGAACTCACAGAAATTCCCCGCCCATTCATTTTTATATTAAACCACGGATTTCACGGATCTCACGAATTTTGTGGTGGACATTTTTTGAACACGAATCTCACGAATAACACGAATTTTTACGCTTAATTTCAGTGAGTTCCGTGCTTTCTGTGTTCGTTTCTGTCCACCCCGCATTCGTGGAATTTGTGTTATTCGTGTTCGTTTTTTGTCCACCTTTACCCGTCCCCTGTTTCCGCGTGCGGAAACAACATCAGTGTAAATTTGCTTTATCAGTGTTCGCCTTTTGCTCTCATCGACATCCGAAATCCGTGCTATCCGTGGTTCTTTTTTTTTGTCCACCGCAACCCATTCCCACGTTTCCGCTCCAGGAAACAATATTCGTGAAAATTCGTGCTATTCGTGGTTCTTTATTGCTCTCCGCGACCAACTAACGCAAAACGCTAATGATTTGCGGTTTTTCTTTTTTGAACGCAAATTCCCCGAAATTGCACGAACTTCGTGCAATTTTCCACTTTTTCTGCATCAACTTCGTGCAAAATTCCCTATCTTTGCCGAAAAGCCTACAAGATGGAGCAGCTCTTCGAACATTTCAAACGCAAGCTTAGCGAGACGCCAACCGACCTGGTGCGCTACAAATACGCCGACATAGCGTGGGAGAGCCGCGCCCTGGGACTGGTAGGACCGCGAGGAGTGGGCAAGTCGACAATGCTGCTGCAGCACATCAAGTTGAGCGGACTCGACACCGCCGACACCCTCTACGTGTCAGCCGACCACCTCTACTTCGCGTCGCACTCGCTCGTTGACCTGGCAGACCGCTTCTACAAAATGGGCGGCAAGCATCTCTTCATCGACGAGATTCACAAATACGAAGGGTGGTCAGCCGAGATAAAGCAAATCTTCGACAGCTACTCCAGCCTCCAACTGGTCATCTCCGGCTCCTCCATCCTCGACATCACCAAGGGCATGGCAGACCTCAGCAGGCGCGTGCCCATCTACCAGATGCAGGGACTCTCGTTCCGCGAATACCTCCACCTCTTCCACGGCATCAAGATGCAGCCCATCGGCATCAGCCAACTCCTCAGCCACCACTACGCCATTCCGGCAACGGAACACCCCCTGCCGCTCTTTCGCGACTACCTCAAGCGTGGCTACTACCCCTTCGGCAACGACCCTGCCTACGACCTCGAACTGACTCAGGTAGTCGCGCAGACCATGGAGAGCGACATTCCCCTCTACCTCAACGCCAACGTATCGGTGGGCAGAAAACTCAAGCAACTGCTCATGGTGGTGGCAGAGAGCGTGCCCTTCAAACCCGTCATGCAGAAACTCGCCACCGTCACCGGCATCAGCCGCAACTACATACAGGACTACCTCATGCTCATGGAGCAGGCTGGCATGATAGCCCAGCTTCGCGACGCCGCCGGAGGCATCAGGAGCCTGGGCAAAGTAGAGAAACTCTATCTCGACAACACCAACCTCATCTACGCCCTCTCACCCCAGCGCGCCGACATCGGCAACGTGCGCGAAACCTTCTTCATGAACCAGACCCGTGTGGTCGGCGACGTGATGTGCTCACCCGTCTCCGACTTCCTCCTCAACGGCATGACCTTCGAGATAGGAGGACGCAAAAAGGGCCGGAAGCAAATCTCCCAAGTGCCACAAGGCTACATCGTCAAGGACGACATCGAGTCTGGCTACGCCAACATCCTCCCCCTCTGGGCCTTCGGACTGCTATACTAAAAGCCCGGAGCCTGAAGCCTAACCCAACCCTTCCCTAAAGAGGAAGGGCTATGTCCCGCGGCCCTCTTTATATTAAACCACGGATAGCACGGATCTCACGGATTTTGTGGTGGACATTTTTTGAACACGAATCCCACGAATCCCACGAATTTTTGCGCTGAATTTCAGTGAGTTCTGTGAAATCCGTGCTATCCGTGGTTCTTTTTTTGTCCACCGCAACCCATTCCCGCGTTTCCGCTCCAGGAAACAATATTCGTGAAAATTCGTGCTATTCGTGGTTCTTTTTTTTGCTCTCCGCGGCTAACGCAAAACGTAAAACGTAACACGCAAAACGCTCAACGTTTATAGTGCTATCCGTGGTTTTCCTTTTCCTGTGCCGTGAGCCATTTTCGAACATTCGGGACAACCTCAATTCGCTAAATTCGCCGGATTCGCGGTTCGCCTCATTTTCAGCGCGTTACGCCTGCCGCGCACTAAAGAATTTTTAAGTAGTACTTTAGCGATTGAAAAGTAGGACTTAAAAAAATTTTATGCGGACTTAACGAAAAAATCTCG
>CAVGQS010000137.1:0-6194 GCA_963631415.1 Lactococcus garvieae
GCTTTAAAATTTTTTTAAGTCCTTGTTTTCAATCGCTCAAGTGCTTCTTAAAAATCCTTAAGTGCGCGGCAGGTGTAATAAGCTGAAAAAGAGGTGGATATAAGTTTGGTGAATTTTCACGAATAAGAGTTTTTGCCATAAGGCTCGAACGTGACCGCGGCATTGAAAGAAAACTAATGCAGAAGTCTGAAAAAGTTCGAGAGGAGGGGCAGTGGGCATATATATAATAAAGGTACGCGCGCGCGAGGGTGGCAAGCAAGATGTGGCAAGGCAAGATGCGGCAGACAAAAATTGACGGGCAAGATGTGTGTGGCAAGCAAAATGTGGCAGGCTGTGCTTTCCTGATTTCGGTAGACTCGGGTTGCAAGATGATGTTAGGGATTTGCTGGGAGAAGCGGTCGGCGGCCTGGTGGGCTGCCAGTGCTGCGGCTTGTTGCTTGAGTCAGGGCGGGGCAGTGGGATGCAGGGTTTGGGCACAAAAAAAGGAGAGCCTCGTGAGACTCTCCTCTTTTTGTTGTTCTTGGTTGGGTTATTCGCCCGGAGCGATTGCGCCAGAAGGGCAAACATCTGCGCATGAACCGCAGTCAACGCAAACGTCGGGGTCGATAGAATACTTGTCGCCCTCAGAGATTGCGCCCGACGGACATTCGTCGATACATGTGCCGCAAGCAACACAATCGTCGCTAATTACATAAGCCATTTTTGTTGGGTTTTAAGTGTTAGTAAACGTATGCAAAGGTAGTGCTTTTTTGTAATACGTGAACATGCTGGAGTGTTTTTTTTGCCTCGGGATAATAAAACGCGGCGCTAAGCGTTATCTTATGGTGGGACTGTATGCCGAAACCACGCTGACTGGCGGCTGGCACTTGCTCCACACGCACTAGTTACTCAAGGACTGACTTAAAGAGATGACAACAGAAACAACGGTAATACGCCGCAGGACGGCGCAGGGGCTTAGGCTGGCGTGCATGCTGTTGGCGTGCTGCATGCTTGCCCTCACGGGGCGCGCCCAGCTCAACAACAGGGTGCAGAACAAGCCCTACATAGACCTGCGCAAGTTTCACTACGGATTCTCCATAGGCCTGCACCAGCAGAGCCTCAAGATGCCCAACTCGGGCTACATAGACCCCGAGACGGGACAGCAGTGGATGGTCTCCAACAGCAAGTTCTCGCCCGGCTTCACCGTGGGCCTCATCGGCGACTGGAGAATATGCAACTACTTGTCGTTCAGGGTGCTGCCCACGATGCACTTTCAGACCAACTCCATCAGTTTCAAGGAGCAGTCCACCGGACAGACCGACTACCAGGAGATGAAGTCTACCTACATCTCGCTGCCGCTGAACCTCAAGATATGCGCGCCGCGCCACAACAACTACCGGCCCTACATCATCACCGGCGTGAGCGCATCCTACGACCTCACCGCCAAGGACCAGGACAACATAGCCGTCAAGCCGCTCTCGTTTGCGTTTGAGCTGGGCTTCGGCTGCGACTACTACCTGCCGTTCTTCAAGTGCTGTCCTGAACTGAAGTTCAGCTTCGGGCTCAACGACATCCTCAAGACTGACCGCTCTAACCTGACCGACAAGTCGAAGGAGGTCTTCACCAAGTCGGTGAAGGACGCCCACACCACTATGGTAATTCTCACGCTCCATTTCGAATGAAGACAACGCTGCTGCTGGTGGGCAAGACCACCTCTAAGCCTCTGTCGGCGCTCATAGACGACTACGTGGAGCGGCTCGGACACCTCTCGCCGCTGGGCGTGGAGATCATTCCCGAACTGCGCAACGCCAAGTCGCTCGACACCGAGCAGCAGAAGGAGCTGGAGGGCCGCGCGATAATGGGCAAGCTGAAGGCGTCAGACTTCGTGGTGCTGCTCGACGAGCGGGGCAAGCAGTTCCGCTCTGTGGAGTTCGCCGACTTTGTGGGCAAACTGCAGTTGAGGGGTGTGCAAAGGGTGGTGTTCGTCATTGGCGGCCCCTACGGTTTCGCCCCTGCCGTCTACGAGCGGGCTGACTACAAGGTGTCGCTCTCGCTGATGACTTTCTCCCACCAGATGATACGTCTCCTCTTCGTGGAGCAGCTCTACCGGGCCCACGCCATTCTCAACAACCTGCCTTACCATCACGAATAGGGTGGCAGTCGCTAATAGCGTTGCCATAACCAACAGTCTGGCCGCCTACGAACGGTCTGGCCGCCTGGCTCCGAATAGTCTGGCCGCCCGGCTCCGAAAAGTCTGGCCGCCCGACTCCGTGCAGCGATAAAAAAATGCCGATTTCTTTGGTGGTGCAGAAAAAATGCGCTACCTTTGCACTCGCAAATGACGGAGGACTATAGATGGGGGTTTATGGGTTAATACCTCTGACATTTGCACCTTGGCGAGATAGCTCAGCTGGTTAGAGCGTCGGATTCATAATCCGGAGGTCGTGGGATCGTGACCCACTCTCGCTACAAACAACAAAAAAGGGCTTCCAAATTGGAAGCCCTTTTTTTGTGGGTTGTTGATATTATTTTGCGGGTTGTTGCCGGGTGGTGGTTTTCCGACTTCCGTTCCGCCAATTACAAAAGGAAAGGGGTTTCCTGCTGGAGGAAACCCCTTTTCTTGATTATGGTTGCGGAAGTCATTTCTTGACTTTCTTTCCGTCTATGATGTAGATTTGTCCCTTCAGGGGCGTGGTCACGGCGTTGCCCGACAGGTCGTAGATGGTGCTGGTGCCGTCGGTAGCGGTCGAGGCGGCGTGGATGCCCTCGGCCTCGTCGCCGTCCTTGATGATGGCGAAACCGGGGCTGGAACTGTTGGTGGCGAAGAAGGCCTTGAAGCCGTTGAGCGACTCGCCGGTGTAGCGGTAGAAGCCGAGTTCACCGCCAACAACCTGCAGCGTGTAGACGTTGGTGTTGGTCAGGGTGGCTGCGGTCGGCACGTTGCCCGACAGGCAGCTGGTGGTTGTCTCGTCGGCTGCGCTGGCGGTGGCGAAGGTTACCTCTGCGTCGGCAGTGCCCTCGAGCAGCACGCCGGTGTTGGCAGGTATGATGTCGTGGAGTGCCGTCAGCTTGATGGTGTTGTTGGTGCTGTCATATTCACCCGTGTAGGCCTTGACGCCAGTCGGAATCTCCAGTGCCACAGGCGAGTAGAAGGTCGACATGCCCTGGCTGCTGATGGTTACTTTCACACCCTCTGCCTCTTCGAGCGTGAAGTCGAAGTCGGTGTCGGTGATTTCCGAAGCGCTGCTGAAGGTATTGGCGTCGCCGCCTGCCGACATGTAGTGGGTGCCGTCGCCAAACGCGATGAGATATTTGCCTACGGTTGCGGTAGACGGGATGATGCTGTAGTTGAGCGACGCATCGTCAGCGGTCACCTCGGTGGTGTTGGTGGGATATGTTCCGTCGTTGCTTACGAAGCAGCTGGTCTTGTAGGCCACGAGGCGGTTGCCGTCGTAGTAGCTGAAGATGGTGGCTTCGTCCTTGTTGTCGCTGAACTCAATGCGGTTTGTCGTCGTGTTGCGGCAGGTCATGTATTTGCCAGTGTTGTCCTTGATGTGTATGAGCTGGCCTTTGGCAGGAGTGTTGAAGACCAAGCCATCGGTGGCGATGGTGGGAATGGCGGCAAACTCGTCAAAGACGGTGGCGCTGCTGCCCAGAGCCTGAGCTGCGGCAAGCGCGTCTGCAAAGCCGTCGTTGGCGGTGTATTGTCCGAGCTTGTCGCCGAGCGGGTAGAGTTCAGCCTTAGCTATTGCGTCGGCAAGGTTCGGCAGGTCCTCAGTCACGGCTATGGTCGCGTCGCTGGCGCTGACCGCGTCGCTTCCCTCGTTGCCCGACAGCACGATGTTGCTCAGGGTGATTGAGCCTGCCGCGGGCGAAGAGGTGTAGCTGAGCGGAATGCAGGCGATGGCGCCTTCTGCTCCCGAGAAGCTGCTGACTGAAGTGCTGTATATCAGCAGTCTGTTGTTGCTGATGGTGCCAGTGTAGTCTTCAGCGCGAGAGGAGAAGGAAACTGTGGCGCCGTCGCTCACCGCCAGTCCGGTGGGCAGGGTGAGGTCAAGCTGCAGTGAGTGGTACTGGTCCGTCGCATTGTTCAGACATATAATAAGGTAGGGCGAACTGCCGTATTCTATTACGCCGGCGCTGACCAGGTTGGCGGCACCGCTGTTGCTCTTGAACGTGGTGTTGTCCTTGACGCTGGTCATCAGCGCCGTGATATCCTTGTCGCTGAGCTTGCCGTCTTCGTTGAGGTCGGCGGTCCAGTAGGTGAGGTCCTTCGTGGCGTAGCCCATGGTGTTGAGCTTGTTAAGTCTGTCGAGGTCGGCAATGTTGATGTAGCCGTCGTGATTCACGTCGCCAACAGTGTAGGGCGCTGTGAGCGTCACGCTGCCGTCCTCCTTTACCCAGAATTTGGTGGAGAGCTCCTTTCCGAAATCTGTTATGTAGCCGTCGGTAACCGTGTATTTCTGCACATAGCTCCAGTAGTTGTAGCCGGTCTGGTTGGCGCCCAGGTAGAGTTTGTAGGCTCCGTTGCCTACGGTGGTGGGCAGCGTGCCGCTGAAGGTGTACTCTGTCGTTGTGTAGCTCAGGTAGTTCAAAGTCTTGCTGAGTGCGTTGTTGTTGCCGAATATGGTCACGAAGTCATCGGTATAGTCAGCCACCGCCATCTGCAGCGAACCTTTGAACGCGGTGTCCATGTCTCCGTTCATTATGCCAGACGCTGTGATGGAGAAATTGTTGGCGTTGATGGTGGCGTCAACCTTTTGCGCCATCACTGTGGGGAAGTAGACGTTTTCGGCATTGGTGATGCTGATGGTGCCGGGGTCGTTGCCCATGGTGACGGGGTAGCGGGTGGTGCTGCCCGTGGGTATTGAGTAGGCTTTGAGGTAGTAGTCGCCCGTCGTTATGGACGAGGGGATTTTGCACTGTACGTTGTTGCTGTTGTAGTAATTGAACGGCTCCAGGTCGCTGACGCTCATTGTGTAGAGGTCGTAGTCGGTGCCCTGTGCGTCTTCCAGGCAGAATACGATGTTGCCAGTGAAGTTTTGGCAGCTCTGGTTGATGAGAGTGTTGACGTCAATCGTGAGTTTTTGGTTCTTGGTGAGGTCTACCGACTGCGATGAGGGCGTGATTTCTACTGCCTGCATGTAGGTTGGCAAATCTTGTGTGCCGTCGTCAGGCTTTACGTTGATAATCACGCTAATGTTTTTGGAGAAGGTATAGTCCCACGTGGCCATGTTTGACATGAGGAAGTAGCCGTTTTCGGAGCCGCTCCATCCCCAGTTGATATGGTAGTACGGGTATTCGGCATCGTCAAATTTGTAGCCGTCGATGACGAAAGCATGCCCTGCACCCTCTGCTGTTGTTGCGCTTACGGGCAGCGGGCAGCCATTGTCAAGCTGCTTGATCAGCGTCGTGTGCCAGTCGTCGAGCTGCATATAGTCCTTGGAGGCGATGGCCATGTCTTTGTCATAGCCGAAGTGGTTGAGAAGTCCACTCATCATGTACCTTATGGTAGAACCGCTCGCCGTGTTGTAATCCATGTTGACTGCCACTCCGCACGCCAGCATCAGTTCGGCGATGGCGTCTTCCGTCTCGTCGTCTTCGGTGTAGCTGTAGGTGTCCTTCATCTTGTCCCAGTCGAAGGTCACCGACGTGAAGTCGAGGCTCATGTCGATATTGTTGGTCGCGGTGGTGTAGGAATTAGAGCCAATGCCCGTGGTCGGTTTCTTGTATTTGTACATAATCTGCGCCATGGCGGTGGCTACGCATCCCGTCACTGCTCTCAGTCCGGTGGAGAGGGTGGGGCACTTCATGTTGTAGGGATAGCTCTGTCCCCATTGGGCAGCGACGAGCGGGCCGACTGTGGTGCTCTTGGCGCCGAAGGTCTTGGAGCGTGCAGAGCTTGTGGCAGCGGTGGAGGTGCTGGTCAGCGCGTTGGCCTCGTCCACGTAGTTCTGGAGCCATGCCTTGAGGTTGGGCGGCAGGCTGTCGGTGTCAAACGTGCCGCTGTCGGCGTAACCCAAGATGGGCTGCATGCGCTCGTCGGCAGAGATGAGCATGAAGCCGCCGCCCTGGGCGTTGTAGATATAGAAGGCTTCGCTCTGGCCGTTGGCGTAGAGCGACTCAAGGCCTTTAGCCTGGCTCGACGCAACGACGAGGCTTTGCTTCTGGCCGAACGACTTGCTCTTGAAGGCGTTCTGCGAGTTGCCCAGCAG
>CAVGQS010000138.1:0-6138 GCA_963631415.1 Lactococcus garvieae
CGTGATGGATGCTGAGCGGCTTTATCGGTGTTTTTACCATTCGCTGAATAGTTACCACAAAACGCAACACCCAAAACATTTTTTGTGGTTCATTTTTGCTCTCCGCCGCCCATAGCCCTTCCTTTTAGGGAAGGGTTGAGTTAGGCTTCTCATTTAGGGAAGAGTTGAGTTAGGCTCCTCGTTTAGGGAAGTGTTGGGCTAGGCTTTTACTCATATTCACCCAGCATCTCGCGCAGCCGGTCGGCCATCTTCTGCACCACGCTGCGTGGCGACATGATCTTTATGCCGGTTCCGTGTGTCAGCAGGTGCGAGAGGAAGTCGGGCGTGGGCTTGAGCCGCAGTTCGAAGTCGGTGTATCCGTCTCCCGTCTTCAGTTCGCGCTGCGAGTGGTGGAGGGGCAGGTCGCGGAGGTAGTGGGGGGTCTGTCCGTAGGCTCTCAGCACTATGCGTTCCGTCTTCATGCCCTCGCTGGCCAGCACGCCATAGCAGTCCTTGAAGTACTCCTGCGCCGAGAAATTCTTAGGGGCGGTGTAGGGTTTGTCGGTCAGCGCCACGTTCTTCACCCTGTTGAGCGAGAAGATGCGCAGCGAGGCGCGGAAGGCGGCGGCACCCTCGTCCTGCCCGTCGGTCTGTTGGTGGGCCAGCAGATACCACCTCTGCTTCCACAGCTTGAGGGCTATGGGCGCCACGGTCCTGAGCGACGGACTGTCGGACGTGTATTTCTGGTACTCCAGCTCTATCTGCAGGTGCTTCCTCATGGCCTGCAGCATGCAGTGGAGGTGGTTGGTGTTGACGGGCGTGTACTCCAGCATTATTCTGTCCTTGAGCGCCGTGTGGTCGGCCATCAGGTTGCCCACGGCGAGATTGGAGTAGAGCCAGTTCTTCATCGATTCGCCCTGCAGCTCGTTGGGGTTGGCTATCTTGTAGCACGAGTTGCCGCGGTGGAATTCGCACTCTATGAGTATGCCAAACTGGTTGAGGATGGTGTCGCGGGCACGGTAGAGGGTGGTGCGCGACATGGGGCGTCCGCTGTAGACGCCCGACTGCTGCCACAGCGCGTTGATTTGCGCCAGCGTGTAGCCTTGCGGGTGTTGGCTCAAGAGGCTCACGAGCCATGTGTATTGTGTCAGTTTCATAGCGTTTGGCTTGTCTTCGCTGCGAAGATAAGCATTTTTGCGCAACCTGTTCCGCTCTGCGCAACACAATATTGCGTGCTGCCGCCCCTTGGCGCACCGAGCGGGGCAGTTTTTGCCGGTTTTGCTTGCGCGTCTCAAGTATTATGCCGAATTTTGGACGATGGTTGCGCCACCTGCGCCGCCCGTCTACAATTACACCGATGAAACTATCCTATAAAAAATACCTCCTGATGCTGCTGCCCCTGTTTGTTGCCTTCGGCTGCAGCGACTCCGATTTCTTAGGCGACGACGACACCACTCCAGCCGCCCGAAAGCCCATAGTGATACTCCACGACAACGACGTGCACTGCAAGTACGCCGACGGCTACATGACCATGGACGGCCTGCGCAACGCCATGAGCGACACGGCGTGGGTGGCGACCGTGAGCGTGGGCGACTTCGTGCAGGGACTTGCCGCCGGAGCCGTGTCAAACGGCCGCTACATGCTCCGCATCATGGAGCCCATGGCCTACGACGCCGTCACCATCGGCAACCACGAGTTCGACTACAGCATCGACACGCTCCACGCCCTCTTGCCCACGGGCCGCGACGCCGGCCGCCAGGCACTCAACGCGCTGCCCGTCACCTGCGCCAACTACTATAACACCACTGCCGACACGCTGGTCTACGCCCCCTACATCATGCGCCGCTACGGCGACCGCTCCATAGCCTACATAGGGCTCGTCACGCCCTCCACCCTCACGTCGGAGGCCTACGCCTTCAGCGACAACCTGGGCAACGCGCTGCCATACTCCATCGCCGACGGAGAGCAGCTGGTCAGCCGTGTGCAGTCTGCCGTCGACGAGGCGCGCTCCGGCGGCGCCGACTACGTGATTGTGCTCTCCCACCTTGGCGACAAGGAGGGACAGACCTATATGAACACGCAGCAGCTGGTGGCTGCCACCACGGGCATCGACGCAGTGCTCGACGGCCACACCCACCTGGTCTACACCCGTCAGACAGCCAATCGCGACGGCAAGCTCATACCCGTCTCGCAGACCGGCACGCAGTTCGCCAACATCGGCAAACTCTATATCAGCCCAACCGGCGAGATGGTGCAAGAGATGATACCCATTGCCGAAGCGGTGGCATACAAGGACAAGGCGTCTAGGGAGGTTGCGGCTGCCGTCGACGAGGTGAACAGCCGCATGGCTGAGCTGGAAAACGACATAGTGGCCACCGCGCCCTTCGACCTCACCGTCTACGATGACGACAACACGTGGCTCACCGGCAGGGGCGAGACCAACATCGGCGACCTCGTGACCGACGCCTTCCGCCTTTACGGACAGTCAGACATTGCCCTCCAGTCGGCAGGCGCCATACGCCACGCGATAAGCGCCGGCAACATCTCCACCAACGACATCATCAGCACCCTGCCTTTCTTCAACGAGATGCGCAAGGTGGCGGTCACGGGCGCCCAACTGCAGACGCTGCTCAACAACTGCTGCAACATGCTGCCCATCGTCAGCAATTACTTTATGCAGGTGTCGGGACTGAAATACGCCGTTCACTACATCGCCACGCCCAGCGTCACGGCGTCCGACATACAGGTCCTCAACTCGTCGACAGGCCAATACGAGCCCCTCGACTTGCAGAAGACATACACCCTCACCGCCTCCCTCTACGTCATCAACGGCACCGAATACGGCTCCGTCATATCCTCCGCCCCCGTCGTGGAATACCTCCCCAAGACCGAATGCGAAGTCCTCAAGTGGTACCTCAAGGAAAGGCTGCACGGCACAGTGCCCGAGAGTTACCGACTGCCCCAAGACCGCATCACGGTAGAGCCGTAGAGAGCGTTTTGCGTTAAACGTGTGTGCGTTTTGCGTTAGCCGCGGAGAGCGAATAAAGAACACAGAAAGCTGAACTCACTGAAAAAAATCGCTTTCTGTGTTCGTTTTTTGTCCACCATTACCCGTCCCCACGTTTCCGTTCGCAGAAACAACATCTGTGAAAATTTGTGTTATCTGTGTTCGTTTTTTGCTCTCAACGAAATCCTGCTATCCGTAATTCGTGGTTCTTTTTTTGCACTCCGCCGCCCATAGCCCTTCCTTTTAGGGAAGGGTTGGGTTAGGCTTTCCTAGTTCTTATACCACACCGTCCCCAGCGTGCGGCCATTATAGTCTACCATGTCTATGCGGATATTATACACTTTGGTCGAAGGATAATAATACACATAAACAACGGTGTTGTAAGTGTTGAACGTGCCGGCAGTGCCATCGTCAAACAGTGTGTTTTTGTATCTTGTGCACGTGTAGTAACGGCCTTGCGCATCCCTTCCCGAAAATTTGTTCCCTAAGTTTGTGCTTCTCCAATAAGCCCAGCAAACATCACTCTCCTTTTTATTGGTCTTCTTATTATATGCCGACAACGTTATCGAAGAATACTTTTCTTCCCCCGACAATTCCGGGTCTACTTTCTTATAAACAGCATATACGTAGTTAGTCGCGTCAGGAGCAGAATAGTCCATTTCCTCCCACCCGTCATCGTCTCTTTGCATTGCGTTTACCCTTATCCTAAAGTCAGCAAACGACGAAATACTGAACACGCCCAAAAGAACAAGCAAAATTGTCTTTCTCATGTTAGTATAACTTTTAAAAGCGGCAGACACCATCAGGTCTCTCTCCCTGGCGCCTGCCGCTACTCCGCTTATTTCTTTTCGTTTTCTTTCTTGTCATTTGCCGCCTTGTTGGCTTCGCTGAGCTGCACTTGTACCCTTGATGCTGCTAACGGTATAAAGTAGCGCACTATCAGTCAGAGTGCTTAAAAATTGACACTTGCTTTGGTTGCTAAGGACAATTTGCGGCTTAACCTTTCTCTTAGCAATAACAATAGTGCATCAAGACGCTCAAGTTTAGAAGCTCGTTTTTGCAAAAGAGAACCACTGCTTATTACTAGTTTTTGTACCAAAATGTCCTCACTACACGACCACAATCCAATAAGTCTATAGCGATATTATAAATTTTGCGAGAAGGAAAATAATACACCCAAACTATTGCGTTACGAGTGGTACCATCTTCAGCGCAAAATGTTGCATTTGAATATTTCGTGCGTTTATAATAACGACCCTCATGATTTCTTCCTGAAGATTGGGTTCCTGTGTTTGTACTTTTCCAATAAGCCCAATTAACATTACTTTCCTTTTTAGTGGTCTTATTATATATTGACACTGTTATAGAAGAATAGTTTTCTTCCCCCGACAATTCCGGGTTGACTTTCTTATAGGTAGCATATACATAATCAGTCGTACCAGGAGCAGAATAGTCCATTTCTTCCCATCCAGTATTATTATCATTTATTGCGTTTACCCTGAACCTAAAGTCAGCAAACGACGAAACAGCGAACACGCTCAAAAGAATAAATAAAATTGTCTTTTTCATATTAGTATAATTTTTAGGGGCAGCGGGCACCATTGGGCCTCTCTCCCTGGCGCCTGCCGCTATCCGCTTATTTCTTTTCGTTTTATTTCTCGCCGCTAGCCGTCTTGCCAGCTTCGCTGAATACGTGATATTCCGTGCCTGTCCAAGAGTCTAACTTGGAGAGTTGCTCGATGGCTGGTAGGTTGGAAACGGCGCGAACGTTATAGTCTAAATCTACCTCTACAGCCAAATTCCACCCGTTATTGTAGGTGGTATCAAAGGACACATCGCGGCCAGGACGTATATCCTTGCCTTTTACGTTAAAGACCCCATGCACCTTGCCTGTCGACGCCCGATAGACCTCCACCTCAAGATGGTAGTCTTCACCGTTTACCTTTTCCTTACTGATATTGCGAAGGTTAAAGTACAGGTAAACGGTGTCACTAAATTTGTCGTAGTAGTAACCGCCGGTGTTGTATGCCATAAGCACGTCATTCATGTCCTTCCCCTTCTGCAGATATTCCACAAATTTGCCTTTTTCGTCCATCAACGATGCCAATCTGATGTCGCTCAAGTCGTTGGCGGGGACGCCCACCTTCGACGCCAGAGTCAGCGTGGCGGAATTGAACTGCAAAATCTGCCAGGAGTCAGCGATGCGGAGGGCATCCGCGCTGTCCGCCTTGAGGATGAGCTTCTGGTGCTGCGAGTTGTCGAAGCTCACTTGATACTCGTCAGCTTCCTTATTATACTCCACTTCCACGTCCCCCACGTCGATATGCTCGGGCAGCGTAGTGTTAGACATCCTCATGCCCTCCGGGTAGAGTTCCTTCAGCGCCGTTGAGTCCTTCGAGTTGACGGCCTGCGCAAACTGCGTCGCCATCTCCTTCGCCTTACCCTTGTTCTCGTCGCACGACACCAAGAGCAACAGCGAGAGCAACAGCGTTAAGGATAAAAATATCGGTTTCATCTTCTCTTTGTTTTTAAAGACCTGTCCGCAACGCTACTTTTGCGTTGCGGACAGGGTTGTCATACTAAGTTTGTCTTACCTGACAGCAATGATTTTTCTATTAAATCAGTCGCGGTTAAAAGCCAACTTGAACTTCGCAATTTTCTTGCAACCGTTTTCGTTGTCGCAGTTATCACTATACTTAGGCGAAGTGCCAGAGAACGAGAGAGTAATAGTACCACCAACTTCGCCAGTCAAGAACTCCTTGAATTGGTTTCCGTCGCTATCACCCGAACGCCATTCGTTGTAGTTTGTCATAATTTCTGAGATAGTACGCCCACTCGCATCTTGAGGAACACCATAGATAAACACTTGGCCATAAGAATTCTCAATAGAGGATGTGCTAACTTTCTTCAACAGTTTGAACGTAATATTAATCTCGGGTATATCGCCAACGCCCTTGTCTACAGTAATGCAGCCGCTCTCACCGTTTATCACTTCAACAGCACCCTTCAATTGGCTTGGCAAAATGATGTCGGAGGGTTGAATACCCGTTGTGCTCGAGGCTTCTTCCGATTCGAATTCAGATTCTGACGAATCTTCTGTTGAGATGTCACAGGTTAAACTTGGGGTGAATTGCGAAGCATTCTTGAACCAT
>CAVGQS010000139.1:0-6113 GCA_963631415.1 Lactococcus garvieae
CTTGATGATATATTCCTCAATATTGCTGCCCCCTTCTTTCAAACCTATAAACTCATGGTTGTCGAGACTCCTGAAGAAAAGCATATTCTCCACAAAATCGCGAAGCAGCAATAGAGGATGGTCTTTAGGAAGCGGAACAGAACTGAGCAGATAGTTTACAATAGAAATATTGTTGGCACTATCCTTCAAGTTTTGTACAGCAGTGTCTGTCAGCCCAAATTCATCACTGATTTCCAAGGCGTCTTTATCCTTGCACAGTACCTGTTGGTCATCAACAATGAGCTCTTCACGTATGATTTCTCCTTTCAGCTCAGAGGCAACCTTGCTATACTTATACAATAAGGTGTGTAAGCCAAGTGCAAAGGTGTATTCAAACTCTACCGGCTTATCATGGTCAGTGGCACAAGCATAATTTAGATAATAGTCTGGCTTCTTCCATTTGTGAGACAGATGGTTGGCAATATCAAATATAGCCAAACCGAAGTTTGACTTGCCTGCACCATTCGGTCCATAGATGATACCATTCTTCACGATTCCATTCTGGACGGCATCAACATTGAAAGAGTAATTGCTTGGATGGGATAAGTCCCACTCAATACGACTTTTGAAGCCCCTATAGTTCGTAACCGCAAATTTTGTAAGCATATCAACCTAATTTTCTTGTTTATCTTATGCGCAAAGTTATACAGATTTCCGTTGTCCGTAAAATATTTACGGCAAAATCTTCGATTTGGGGTCTTATTTTAACGTCTAAAGTCCAATTTCTGCCATGTAACGTTCATAAATTCCGCCAGAATAGTTTATTTCATTATTTGAAACTCTTCCGACAGAAGTTTGTTTCACAACAATACTTCCTTTCCAATGGCTATGCTTCAACACAGCATAAATAGTATGATTTTTATTTCTGATTCGTTTCTTTTGCTAAATTCTGCTTTGCAGAAGTGTTGATAATCAGTCTGTCACAAACAATCAGCAGATTATCAAGAAAAAGATTATGCTGGTGGAGCCCGCCTCCGCGAAGCTCTTCCCCTACGAATTCCTGTATTTCAGTGGGTTAGTGCCGGTGTGGGCTTTGAAGTAGCGGGTCATGACGGAGACGTCGGTGAAGTGGAACTCGGCGGCGATTTGCTTCATAGGTTTTTGGGTGGCGCGGAGCGAGAGCTGGAGCTGGAGGATTACGTAGTCGTCGAGGATTTTCTTGGGCGTGACGCCGGTCTGGTCTTTCACGATGATGCCCAGATACTTGCGGCTGATGTTGAGCTTGTCGGCGAACCACTCCACTTTGTGGGCTTCGCGATACTCCGTCTTGACCAGCTCCATGAACTTGTTGAAGAGGACGACGGTGCGGCTCGCGCCCTGCGTGGCGTTGCCCTTATAGAGGTTGGAGATGTAGCTGTTGAAGCCCATGAAGAACGAGCGCAGCTGCGAATTGACGATGTTGTCCACGTCGCTCACCATTTCGTCGGCGAAGTAGAAGTCGAAAATGCGGAACATGCTCTTGATTACGTGCTCCACCACGTCTTCCCTCATGCACAGATGGTCTTCGCGCAGCAGCGAGTAGATGGAGTGCTCCATGTTGAGACACGCCGACCGCAGCGCCTCCGGCGAGTAGCGTATCACGCGGGCCAGGAAGTCGGGGCTTATGTCGTGCCACCTCACCACGTCGCCGGGAAAGAAGATGACGGCGGTGTCCCGCCTGACGCTCCACCTGCCGAGGTCGATGCCCAGCGAGGCGCTCCCCTTGAGGCACAGCCACATGGCGCCGTGGTCTATGACGTGGATGGCCTGGCCTATGTCTTGCGACGACACTGTCAGAAGTTCGGACTGCATATTCCCATTTTGTTCTGCAAAGATACTAAAAAAGCACCAACCACTTCCCATTTTGCCAAATTTCAGTAATTTTTCCTTTGCCGCCGCCCGACAGAATCGCCGTAATTTTGCACCCGCAAATACAGCAGAATATCTAAAGTATGTTGAAACGATTGTTATCTGCGGCAGCCATGGCTGCTGCCGTGTGCTTTGTGTCGCATGCCCAGGTGGTTCGCCGCATTGACATCAGTCAGTTGTTCAGCCTGATAGAGCAGAACAACCAGACACTCAAGACACAGAAAACCGGAATTGAGGTGGCCCGCGAGGGCATCAAGTCTGCCAAGAGCCAGAGCCTGCCGGACATCAACGCCAGCCTCAGCGCCAACTACAACGGCAACGCACTGCTGATGGACCGCGACTTCACCGACGTGCAGAACCTCACGAGTCCACATTTCGGCAACGCCTTCAGCCTCGACGCCCAGCAGGTGATATACGCTGGAGGCGCGGTCAGCGCCGGCATCAAGATGGCGGAGATAGGAGCCGAGCAAGCCACCGTGGGCACCGAACTGAGCCGCCAGTCGCAGCGTTTCCTCGCCCTGAGCCAATACCTTGACCTGCAGAAGATTGCCAACCGCAAGAAGGTACTGCAGAGCAACATAGAGCTCACCCAGCAGCTCATCGGCAACGTCAAGGAGAAATACGAGCAGGGAGTGGTGCTCAAGAACGACATCACGCGCTACGAACTGCAGCTCCAGACCCTCAAACTCAGTCTGGTGAAGCTCGAAAACACCCGCGCCATACTCAACTACCAGCTGTGCAACACGCTCGGCATTCCCACCACCGAGCGCATAGAGCCAGCCGAAGACACCACCCTGAAGACCTTCGCCAGGGAGGGCGAGAAGCAGTGGCAGGACTATGCCGCCGCCTCGAGCCCGCAGCTCAAGATGGCGCAGCTCAACGAGGAGATGAGCCTGCAGCAGGAGAAACTGTCACGCAGCGAACTGCTGCCCAAGGTCGCCCTCGTGGCGGGCAACAACTTCAACGGCCCCATCACCTTCGAACTGCCGCCGGTGGACAAGAACCTCAACGTGTGGTACGTGGGCGTGGGCGTCAAGTACTCGCTGTCGTCGCTCTTCAAGAGCAACAAGAAGCTGTCGCAGGCCAAGCTCGCCACACGCCAGGCGCAGGAGCAGAAGGCGCAGGCGCAGGAGGAGCTCGACAACAACGTGCAGGCAGCCTACACCAACTACCTGCAGAGCTACGTGGAACTGCAGACGCAGGAGAAAAACGTGGAGCTCGCCAACGAAAACTACCAGGTGGTCTCCGACCGCTATCTCAACCAACTGGCGCTCATCACCGACATGATGGACGCCGCAAACATGAAACTTGACGCCGAACTCAGCGAGGCAGACGCGCGCATCAACATCGCCTACCTATATTATAAGGTGAAGTTCGTGGCAGGAAAACTATAAACAAACGAAACAAATGAACAGCAAGAAACAAGTCAAGAGAGCGTATAACGCGGTGGTCATCACCATACTGGTCTTCTGCGCAGCCTACCTGTGCATGCGCTTCGTGCATTTCGGCACGGTGGAATACACCGACAACGCCATGACCCACCGCGACCTCACGCCGGTCAACACCCGCGTGCAGGGCTTCATCAAGGAACTGCGCTTCCGCGAGTTCCAGTACGTACACAAAGGCGACACCCTCGTGATACTCGAAGACGCCGAATACCGCCTGGCGCTCGCCCGGGCAGAGGCCGACGTCAAGGGCTCCAAGTCGGGCTCCGGCATCGTCACTGCCAGCATCAACACCATCCACCGCAACATCAACGTAGCCTCTGCCGGCATGCAGGTAGCCACCGCCGGCATCGAGGAGGCCAAGGTGGGCATGGACAACGCCAAGAAGGACTACGACCGCTTCGCCGCCCTGCTCAAGAAGGGCGCCGTCACCCAGCAGCAGTTCGACAACGCCAAGACGCGCTACGAGCAGGCCAAGAGCCTCTACGAGGCAGCCCAGGCGCGCTACACCCAGGCGTCGGCAAGCCGCGAGGCCACTGCCATCGTCAAGAACGAGCAGCAGCAGCGCCTCGGCCAGTCCACCGCCGGCGTCAGCGTGGCAGTGGCTCAGCTCAACCTGGCGCGCCTCAACCTCTCCTACACCGTCATCACCGCCCCCTGCGACGGCTATGTGGGCCGCAAGCAAATCTACGCAGGCCAGCTCGTGCAGCCCGGCCAGCTGATGGTCAACATCGTAGACCAGAGCAGCGTGTGGGTGGTGGCCAACTACCGCGAGACCCAGATGAAGCACATCCATGTGGGCATGGCCGCAGAGTTCACCGCCGACGCCATTCCGGGCGTCACCTTCAAGGGCAAGGTGCAGAGCATCTCGTCGGCCAGCGGAGCCACCTACAGCAACGTGCCGCTCGACAACGCCACCGGCAACTTCGTCAAGGTGGAGCAGCGAGTGCCCGTGCGCATAGAACTCACCCCCGACAACAAGGCGGAGGACGTCAAGCGACTGCTCAGCGGACTCAACGTGGAGTGTGAGGTGGATTACTGATTCCTTTCAACAAGCACTGCTACAACATGTCAAACCCAATGACGGGCAAGCCGTTTGCCATGCCCATGGTCAACAGTTTCGTCCCCCAGAAACTGAGGCCTTGGATATACTTCCTCTTCTGCATCTTCTTCCAGATGTGCGACGGCGTCTACCTCGGTTCGCAGCAATACATGATGGGCGAACTGGGATGGATGCGCGAAGACGTGGCGTTCGTCTTCATGTGCTGCGTGGTGGGCGTGGCGATGCCCTTCCCCGTGCTCTTCCGCCTCAAGTTCCGCTTCACCAACCGCCAGCTGGAGACGGTGGCCCTGTCGGGCCTCATCATCACCGTAGCCATGCCGCTCCTCACCACCTGGATGCCGCTCCTCTGCCTCTCGTCATACCTCTGCGGCTTCTTCAAGCTGATGGCCACCTTCGAGTGCTTCTCCAACATACAGCTCTGGATAACGCCCAAGCGCGACTTCCAGATATTCTTCCCCGTCATCTTCATGGTCATACTGGGCGACATGGCCATGGCGGGCTGGGCGAGCACCCAGCTCAGCTACTTCTTTGGCGGATGGCGCGCCATGCACTGGTTCATGGTGGTGGCGCTCATCGTGATACTCCTCTATTTCCGCCTCTGCACCCACGACTTCCGCTTCATGCGCCCCATTCCGTTCATCAGCATCGACTGGCTGGGCTGCGTGCTCTGGTCGCTGACGCTGCTCACGGGCATCTGGCTCTTCAACTATGCCGAATACTACAACTGGACCGACAGCCTGAGGTGGACCACCGTGCTCTGCCTGTGGCCCTTCGTCATCTGGACCGCCATCCACCGCATGTGCCGCATCAACCACCCCTACATCGTGCCCAGCCTCTTCCGGAACAAGAAGATATACCCCATACTGCTCATGTTCATAGTGGCAGAAATCATGAACGGCACCGCCAACTCGCTGGAGAAACCCTTCTGGAGCGCAGTGCTCCACTACGGGCCGCTCACCGAATCGCGCTTCGAGCTCGTCTCCATCGCCGGCAACGTGGTGGGCTGCATCTTCTGCCTGTGCTGGTACAAGATATGGCACCAGAAGTACACCCGCCTGCTCACCGTAGGCTTCGCTCTGCTCGTGTTCTACCAGGTCTACATGTACTTCCACATCACTCCGGCCCTCGACATCGCGTCGCTCTACCTGCCCACCTTTGTGCGCAACTTCGGCTACACCATCTTCTTCGTGGCGCTGACCGTCTATCTGCAAGACCTGCTCGACTTCCGCTTCTTCTTCATGGGACTCACCCTTGCCGGCTTTATCAGAAACGGACTCCTGGGCAACGTCACCTCGGCGGTCTACTCCTATCTGCTGCGCTACCACGTGGCAGACAACCTGGCGTCGGGCCTGCCCTACACCTCGCTGCAGAGCGTGATGATGGGCACCAAGCAGATCTTCGGCGTCATGTGCTACGCCGGCGTCTTCTTCCTCCTGGCCATGATGCTCTACGACATGCAGCCCATACGCTCCACCCTGCGCCACCTGCCCTACTGGAACCGCGTCTACAAAGAGATGAAGAAGCAGATGAGGCGCGAGAAGAAGCACTCCGCCCCTCAGCAGTCAGCAGAATAGTCCGCTTTCGGAGCTGTTTTAACTCCCCCCTCATTTTCAGCGCGTTAAGTTTGGCGCGCACTTGGGAATTTTTAAGTAGTACTTTAGCGATTGAAAAGTAGGACTTAAAAAAAATTTATGCGGACTTAACGAAAAAATCTCGGG
>CAVGQS010000140.1:0-6111 GCA_963631415.1 Lactococcus garvieae
TTCCCCACCCTATTTTGACAAAGACCAACTGACCGACAAGCCTATGAGGTTCTTCGTGTCAGAGATTATTCGCGAAAAGATTCTCCTCTACTACGACAAGGAGATTCCCTACAGCGTGGAGGTGGTCGTCAACGAATACAAGGAGTCACCCGACCTCGTTCGGATTCTCGCCACCATCAACGTGGACCGCGAAAGTCAGAAGGGCATTATAATAGGTAAAGGCGGCTTCGCCTTAAAGAAGGTTTCTGCCGAGGCGAGAAAATCACTTGAGAAGTTTCTCGACAAGAAAGTCTTCATACGCATCTTCGTTAACGTCGACAAAAACTGGAGAAACTCCTCGCGCGAGCTCTCGCGGTTCGGTTACAACCAATAACACTCTAAACACACAGACGCAATGGGTAATTTAGTAGCAATCGTGGGACGCCCCAACGTGGGCAAGTCCACTTTGTTCAACAGATTGACACAAAGCCGCCAGGCCATTGTCAGCGAAGTGGCGGGCACTACGCGCGACCGCCAATACGGTAAGACGGAATGGTGCGGCCACAGTTTCTCAATCGTTGACACCGGTGGCTGGATAATAAAGACCGACGACATTTTTGAAGACGAGATAAGGAAGCAGGTTTCCATCGCCACAGAAGAAGCCGACGTGATTCTGTTTGTTGTCGATGTGAAAAACGGTGTCACCGACCTTGACAGCGAGGTGGCAGACATCCTCCGCCGCCAGTCAAAAAAGCCGGTGTTTGTCGTATCTAACAAAACCGACTCCAACGAACTGCGCTACGACGCCGCCGAATTCTACAGTCTGGGACTCGGAGAGCCTTACTGCATCTCAGCCCTCACGGGCAGCGGCACCGGCGACCTCCTCGACGCCATAGTCGAAAAACTAAGCAACACCGACGACGAGCTCTCCGACGACAAACTTCCGCATTTCGCCATCGTAGGCCGACCCAACGCGGGCAAGAGCAGCCTCACCAACGCTTTCATCGGCGAAGACCGCAACATAGTCACCAACATAGCCGGAACTACCCGCGACTCCATCCACACGCGCTACAACAAGTTCGGCTTTGACTTCTACCTCGTCGACACCGCGGGCATAAGGAAGAAGAACAAGGTCAACGAAGACCTCGAGTTCTACTCGGTGATGCGCTCCATAAGAGCCATCGAGAACAGCGACGTTTGCATTCTGCTCATCGACGCGGAACGCGGAATCGAAGCCCAGGACATGAACATCTTCCAGATTATCCAGAAAAATCAGAAGAGCATCGTCGTCTTCGTGAACAAATGGGACACCGTCCAAGACAAGAACAACGCTACTATCAAGGCCTTCGAAGACGCAATCCGCCAGAGAATGGCACCGTGGTCTGACTTCAAGATTGTCTTCGGCTCTGCCCTAACCCAGCAGCACATCTTCAAGGTTCTGGAACTGGCCAAGGACGCTTACGTCAACCGCAAGAAGAAGATTTCCACATCCAAGCTCAACGAGACGATGCTGCCGTTAATCGAAGCGTACCCGCCACCATCAATCAAGGGCAAATACATCAAGATAAAGTACTGCTCGCAAGTTCCCGACACACAGATTCCTACGTTTATCTTCTACGCCAACCTGCCGCAGTACATCAAGGAGCCATACATGCGCTTCTTGGAGAACAAAATCAGGAGCAACTGGGATTTCACCGGTACTCCCATCCGCGTCTACATCCGACAGAAATAACCCTCTATGAACTCGGCACTCCGCACCATCTCACTGACACTGACCGGTTTGGCCCTTCTGCTGACCTGCGGCTGCGGCTCTGCGCCCTCGCCCGTTGAGACTGCCGAGTCGTTTGTGCAGGCCGTCCATCAGGGCGACTACGCAAAGGCCGCCGACATGACGCTGGCGCTTGACAGTGCCCCCAACTACAAAGACCTCATCGCGCTCCGCTACAAGGACCTGGGCATGGAACGCCAAGAGCAGCACGGCAGCATCAAGGGCATTGTCTGCAAGCAGAGCGACGTGTCCGACAACGACGCCGACGTCTATCTTACCATAGAATATTCGGACAACACCACGGCAAACATCCTCATCCAACTGTCAAAAGACGGCGAAGACTGGAAAATAAGGTAAAAAGAATTTCCTTTTGCAGACGCAATAGAAAAATAAACACTACCTTTGTAACACCATAACAAACCCACAATTAACATACTATCATGAGACTTATCATCAAAGACAATTATGCGCAGTTGAGCGAATGGGCGGCTAACTATGTCGCCGGAAGAATAAACGCGGCCAATCCGACTCCCGAGAAGCCGTTCAAGCTTGGATGCCCCACCGGCTCCTCCCCTCTCGGCCTCTACAAGGGACTGATTGAACTCTACAAGGCAGGCAAGGTTTCCTTCAAGAACGTCATCACCTTCAACATGGACGAATACGTAGGACTGCCCGAAGAGCATCCCGAGAGCTACCACAGCTTTATGTGGACCAATTTCTTCAGCCACATCGACATCAAGAAAGAGAACGTGCACATCCTCAACGGCAACGCTGCTGACCTCGAGGCAGAGTGCGCACAGTACGAGGAAGCCATCGTCAAGGCTGGCGGCATCGACCTCTTCATGGGCGGCATCGGCCCCGACGGCCACATCGCCTTCAACGAGCCTTTCAGCTCTTTGGCTAGCCGCACCCGCATGAAGTCGCTCACCACCGACACCATCATCGCCAACAGCCGTTTCTTTGGCAACAACACCGACAACGTGCCCAAGACCGCACTGACCGTAGGTGTGGGCACCGTGCTCGATGCCAAGGAAGTCCTCATCGTCGTTAACGGCCACAACAAGGCTCGCGCACTCCAGGCTGCCGTAGAGGGTCCCGTCACTCAGGCTTGGACCATCAGCGCCCTGCAGACCCACAAGCACGCCATCATCGTATGCGACGAGGCAGCCTGCGAAGAAATCAAGGTGGGCACCTACCGCTACTTCAAGGATATAGAGAAGGACAACTAGTCCCACACTCTCAAGCGCGAACGGACAATGCAGAAAGACACCTACTCTTTCGCGCGTGAATGTTATATAATGGCAAAGCCAGCAAGTGCTAAATGCAACCTGGCTTGCCATTATTGTTATTATTCGGAGAAGTCACGTCTCTACCAGGGGGCTGCCACCACCAACATGAGTCTGCAGACCCTTGAAAGGTTTGTGGAGCAGTATATTGCCATGCAGACCACCGACCACGTGCTCTTCACTTGGCACGGCGGCGAACCGCTGCTACGCCCGCTGTCTTTCTACCAAAAAGCACTGGAACTGCAGAAGAAGTACGCCAACGGCAAGTACATCGACAACTGCCTCCAGACCAACGGCACCCTGCTCACCCCCGAGTGGTGCAATTTCCTCCGCAGCAACAACTGGCTCGTGGGCATCTCCATCGACGGCACAGAGTCGCAGCACAATCATTTCAGGAGCACCCACAACGGCAAGGGGACGTTCCGCCAGGTCATGGAAGGCATCAGCATGATGCAGTGCCACGGAGTGGAGTGGAACGCCATGGCCACCGTCAACAGTTTCAACTCACTGCAGCCCTTGGAGTTCTACCGCTTCTTCCGAAGCATCAACTGCACCTTTCTTCAGTTCACTCCCGTAGTGGAACGCAGCGCTGTCTACCAAGACGGGCGCCACCTGAGCGACCCCGACGAAAGCGACATGCCGGTAGAGCCTTTCAGCGTCACGCCGCAGGCCTGGGGCGAGTTCTGCTGCGCCGTCTTCGACGAGTGGGTGCGCCACGATGTTGGCAAAGTCTTCGTCCAACTGTTCGACGCCACACTGGCCAACTGGCTGGGCATTACTCCCGGAGTCTGCTCCTTAGCCAAAGAGTGCGGCCACGCCGGGGTGATAGAGGCCAACGGCGACGTCTACAGCTGCGACCACTTCGTCTTTCCTAAATACAAACTGGGGAACATTGGCAGCGACAATCTCATCAGCCTCATGTACAGCCCGCAGCAGAATGCCTTTTCCTACCGCAAGAGGCTTGCGCTGCCACGCCAGTGCAAGCAGTGCCACTGGCAGTTTGCCTGCCACGGCGAGTGCCCGCGCAACCGCTTTCTTATGTCTAAAGATGGGGAATATGGACTCAACTACCTCTGCGAGGGCTACAAAACTTTTTTCAGCCACGTCGCGCCCTACATGGACACGATGGCTGAACTCTACCGGCAGGGACGTCCCCCTGCCGACATCATGCAGATGCTGTGACTCTCACGCTTGGCCCATTTTCTGCTTCTTCACAACACTGCAAAGCGGCAGGGTAAACAGCAGGCACAACACAGCTCCAGCAAATATCACCGCCGCCGACATGTGCATCACATTGCCTATCGTAACAATTGGTGAAACAATGGCGCCGGCCACAAAACTCGACGCACCGAAGATGGCGCTCGCCGAACCGGCATTCTTGCGCTCGCTGTCCATTGCGATGGCCATGCTTACTGGCTGCATCACGCCAAACGCTGTCATCATATATATGTATCCCGCCATCAGCACGGGCAACGGCACTATCAAGAACTGACCGGCAGCTACCAGCAGCGCAGCCACCGCGAAGTGTATTGCGCCCCATTTCAATGCCGTGTTGTAGTGGTGAAACTTCGACGACAGCATAGCGCCTACTGCTATGAAGAAAGCATTAAGCCCGAAGCAGACGCTATACTCCAGCGCCGAAAGCCCGTATTTGTGCTGAAAGACAAACGGCGATGAAGAAATATATGCGAAAAACGTGAAGAACCCGCACATCATCGCCACCGTGCTCAAAGTGAACAGAGGATTCTTGAACACGCTGAACAGCTTGGTGTAGGCCGACAGCAGCGACCCTTTCATCCTCATCTGCACCAACAGCGTTTCCTTTAACCTGGCGGTGCAATACAACAGCACTATGCCTATAGCCAACAGCACGCAGAAGATTCCCCTCCACGAAGTGAAGTTTGTCATCGCCCCGCCTATTATCGGAGCCGTTATCGGAGCTATGCCGTTGATAGCGCCGAGCAGCGCCAGAAACTTCGCCAGATACTCGCCTGTGAACATGTCCGTCGCAATGCTTTTCGAGAGGACTACCCCACCGGCGCCGGCAACGCCCTGAAACAGCCTCATCAAATTAAACGCCTCTATGCTCGGAGCAAAGAGACACAAAACCGACGAAACGCAAAACAAGAGCATCGAAAGCACCAGCAACCCCTTCCTGCCGTATTTGTCCGACAAAGGACCTATCAATATCTGCCCACCGGCAAGGCCTATCATCGACATGGTGAGCGACGCGCCCACCGCTGAAGGCGAAGTCCTGAAATATTCCGCCAGTTCCGGCATGGCGGGCAAATAGAAATCAGTAAGGAACGGACCAAACGCGGTCAAAGCGCCCAAAGTGATAGTCACAAAAATTGAGACTTGCTTCATTCTTACCTATACCTTATATATATAATAGAAAACGTTCGCAGCATCATTTAACGTCTTGCCAGGACTGCTTTCTGACTGCAAAGTTACTAACTTTTGCCCACATTCCGAAATATACTGAAACCCAGACAGAAACGTGCCAATCGGTGACGCAGTCCACAGAAATCAGCAAGAAAAACCAATCTACGGCCGACACACGCCCAAAGCAACAGCAACAAATTTTTCGCCTGCCGCTGAGCGGGAAACCACCTCTATTCAAAAAACCAGGACTTCAGTTCATCAGAGAAGCACTTGGCGTCATCTCGCACGGACTTAATTTTTCCAGACCGTCATAAACGGTTAGCCATTTCCATTGGAAACGGTTAGCCGTTTATGCAGGAAAGGTTAACCGTTTCCGCGGAAACGGGAACACCCGGTGGGTCTCTGATGAAGAGAAGTCCTTGTCTGATGAAATAAAGTCTGATGAAACGATTGGCGCAATGCTTTAGGAGCTGTCAAAAAAAGGTTTTGGCGGACAGCAATAAATTCAAACATTGCTGTCCGCTAAAACCCTCTAACATTCAAGCGACCCGAGTCAGCCGAAATCAGGGAAAGACAACCCCCAGAACATCTTCCCCAAAAAGCCCTTTTCGTGAAAATTCATGCAATTCGTGTTCGCCTCATTTCCAGTGCGTTACGTTTCACGCGCACTTAAGAATTTTTAAGTAGGACTTG
>CAVGQS010000141.1:0-5768 GCA_963631415.1 Lactococcus garvieae
TCTCTGATGAGCGCAAGTGCTTCTCTGATGAACAGAAGTGCTTCTCTGGTGAAACGAGATAGCGCAATGCTTCAGCAGTCGTCAAAAAAAAGTTTTAGCGGACAGCAATAATATTAAACCTGCGTCGCACTAAGTGTGGCTAAAACAGGTGGCGCGCGCTGTCAAAAAGCCTTGTTGCCGCAGCGAGAACCGGGCGAATGATGTGGGGTTGAAAATTTTTTTTGTGGCGGCTTGATATTTTTGACGTTGATTTTCCTGGTATTTGAAAATCTTGTTATAACTTTGTTGTATCAGTACGGCTGAGTGTTGGGACTGTATGCTAGGGGACGAGTTGTCTTAAAAGAGAAACATGATTTCAGACAAAGGTATTTATGACTGCTTGAAGCGGAATTTCGGCTTTGAAAAGTTCAAAGGCGACCAGGAAAAGGTCGTCAAGAGCGTTTTGCAGGGTCACGATACCTTTGTGCTGATGCCCACCGGCGGCGGCAAGTCCTTGTGCTATCAATTGCCCGCACTGATGAAAGATGGGACTGCCATAGTGGTGTCACCGCTCATTTCGCTGATGAAGAACCAGGTGGACTCCTTGCGTAGCCTTGTTGAAGAGGACTGCGTGGCGCACTTTATGAATTCTACACTGTCGCGCGCGGAACTTACTGGTGTTCAGCGGGATGTGATAGAGGGAAGGACGAAACTGCTGTATGTGGCTCCCGAAACTCTGGCCAAACAGTCCAATCTGGATTTTTTCTCCAAAGTAGAAATTTCTTTCTATGCTGTTGACGAGGCTCACTGCATCTCGGAGTGGGGACATGACTTCAGGTCTGATTATAGGAATATCAGGCCGTCTGTCAATTTCATAGTTTTGAGAAAGAGCGGCGCGACGGACGAAGAGGCGAGCCGGCTTTTGGCGTTGCCTGCTGATGTAAGGAAATCTTTGCTTGATGACGAACTCTCAGCCGATGGCCTGCGGCTGATGCTTGCGGCACTCGACGGTGAGGGAACGGAATGGCAATGGACGAAATTTTTCGCTACGCTTTGCCAACGTGGAATTTTCGGAGGCGGGGAGAGCGTTTTGTCTTTGAAAGACGTGGTCGCACATTTCAGACAAGACAGTACTGCGCCTTGCACGACTGATATGTGGCGCAAAGCGGCCGCGCTGTTGGAGCGGCTGCTGGTGATGCAGAAGGCGCTGTTGGAGCGCCCGCCCATCATGGCATTGACTTCAACAGCCACAGAGAAGGTTGGCGCTGACATCAAGAGAAATTTGGGTATGAACGACGTGAAGGTCTTCAGAAGTTCCTTCAATCGTCCCAACCTCTATTATGAGGTGCGCACCAAGACCAAGGATGTGGACCGGGAGATAGTTAAGTTCATAATGTCGTACCCCCACAAGAGCGGCATTGTCTATTGCCTGAGCCGCAAGGAGGTGGAGCGCCTTGCTCAAGTGCTCCAGGCCAACAACATAAAGGCGGCACCGTATCATGCGGGTCTTGAGTCTCATGAGCGTTCGCGCACGCAAGACGACTTCCTAATGGAAAACGTCAATGTGATTGTGGCCACAGTGGCATTCGGCATGGGTATAGACAAGCCCGATGTGAGATTTGTGATACACTACGACATCCCCAAGAGCATAGAGGGCTACTATCAGGAAACTGGCAGGGCTGGCCGCGATGGTGGCGAGGGTCACTGCCTGATGTTCTACTCGAGCAAGGACTTGCAGAAGCTGGAGAAATTTATTGAGGACAAATCCAGCCAGGAACAGGAGATAGGCCGCCAACTGCTGAAGGAAACAGCCATGTATGCGGAGTCGCACGAATGCAGGAGGAAAGTGCTCCTTAACTACTTTGGAGAAGAATATAACAGAGATAATTGCTGTAATTGTGATAACTGTAATAATAAAAACGCAAAAGTGGAAGCTAAAGAACAATTGTGTAATCTTCTGAAACTTGTAAGTACCGTGAGGGGAAGCTTCGCGGAGAACCATATAATAGACATACTCCTAGGTAGGGAGACCGACAAGGTGACTGAGTGTGGTCATGCCGACCTTGACCTCTTTGGAGTGGGTGAGGACTACAGCCAATCGATGTGGCAGTCAGTGGTAAGGAATGCGATCCGCATGGAGTATCTTGAGAAGGACAAGAAAAAAGGCACCCTCAAGATAAGCTCCAAGGGTCGCGAGTTTTTGAAAAACCCTATTTCATTTGTGATAAGCAAGGACTCCGATGACGAAAATGACGAAATCACCAGCTTGGAGACTGGCTGCGGGGCTGTTGACGACACCCTGTACCAGATGCTGGTGGAACTGCGCAGGGAAAAGGCGGATGAAATAAAGAAGCCGCCCTACGTGATATTCCAAGACTCTTCGCTGTCGGCCATGGCCACCACCTATCCTATAACGACAGAGGAGCTGCTCAGCATTCCCGGTGTGGGGCAGGGCAAGGCAAAAAAATACGGAAAGGAATTCTGCGAGATAATAAAGAAGTATTGTGAGGAAAACGAGATAGAACGGCCGGAGGACTTCCGCTGCTACACGCTGCCTAACGTCAAGTCGAAGTTCCGCATTTCCATCATACAGAACATAGACCGGAAGGTGGACCTCGATGATTTTGCGGAAATAAACAGAATTCCATTCTCCGATTTGCTCAGCGAGATAGAGTCTATCGTGTATTCCGGCACCAAAATCAATATCGACTATTTCCTCAACGAGGTGATGGACGAGGACCGCATTGACGAGATATGCGAATACTTTGACGAAACGGAAACGGATGACATAGAAACAGCCTTGAACGAATTGGGCGGCGATTTTTCGGAAGAAGAAATCCGGCTTGTCAGGATAAAGTACATGTCAGACAACGCCAATTGACAACATGCCGTACGGCTGCCGCAATTGCAGCGGTAAACTATTAAAAAAAGTATAAAAGAAGTTATCTTTGGAAAGAAAGAGGTAATTTTGCCGAAATATAATAATTTGCAGGACAAATGAAATCGTTTATTGAAGATAAAGTAGTGTCAGATGGTCTGACTTATGATGACGTGCTGCTTATTCCCGCATACTCGGAAGTACTGCCGCGCATGGTGAATCTTAACACGCGCTTCTCGCGCAACATAAACCTCAATATCCCGTTTGTCACAGCGGCGATGGACACTGTCACTGAGGCCACAATGGCAATCGCCATAGCTCGTGAGGGTGGTATTGGAGTGATTCACAAAAACATGTCTATTGAGGAGCAGGCTCGTCAAGTGGCTATTGTGAAGCGTGCCGAAAACGGCATGATTTATGATCCCGTGACAATTCAGCGCGGCAAGACCGTCGGCGATGCACTGGCACTGATGAGCGAATACCATATTGGCGGAATACCTGTGGTGGACGACGACAAACACCTTGTGGGCATCGTTACAAACAGGGACTTGCGGTTTGAGCAGGACATGAACAAGCTGATAGACAAAGTCATGTCATCGGAAAACCTTGTCACGACAGACCAACAGACCGACCTCTCTTCTGCCGCCAAGATTCTACAGGAAAACAAGATTGAGAAACTGCCGGTAGTAGGCAAGGATGGCCGTCTGATAGGTCTGATAACCTACAAGGACATAACCAAAGCCAAGGACAAGCCAATGGCCTGCAAGGACGATAAAGGCCGTCTGAGGGTAGCCGCAGGCGTGGGCGTGACCGACGACACTCTGCTACGCATGGAGGCGCTGATTAAGGCTGGCGCTGACGCCATCGTCATCGATACCGCCCATGGCCACTCGAAAGGTGTGATAGACAAGGTAAAGGAAGCCAAAAAGAATTTTACGGGCGTGGACATCGTGGTAGGCAACGTGGCTACTGGCGAAGCTGCCAAGACGCTCGTTGAGGCTGGTGCCGACTCTATCAAGGTTGGAATTGGTCCTGGCAGTATATGCACCACAAGGGTGGTTGCTGGCGTGGGAGTTCCGCAGCTGTCGGCCATCTACGACGTGGCTCAGGCTCTCAAGGGAACTGGCGTGCCGATGATTGCCGACGGCGGCTTGCGCTATAGCGGCGATGTTGTGAAGGCTCTTGCGGCTGGCGGTGACTGCGTCATGATAGGTTCGCTTGTGGCTGGAACAGAGGAGTCGCCGGGTGAGACCATCATCCTTAATGGAAGGAAGTTCAAGACATACCGCGGAATGGGTTCGCTTGAAGCTATGGAAAACGGCAGCAAGGACCGCTATTTCCAGAGCGGTGTGGTAGAAACCAAGAAACTCGTGCCGGAGGGCATAGCTGGCCGTGTGCCTTACAAAGGTACCGTGCAGGAGGTCATCTACCAGCTTGTAGGCGGACTGCGTTCGGGCATGGGATATTGTGGAGCGGCCACGATAGAACTGCTGCACAACGCCAAGTTTACTCGCATAACCAATGCCGGTGTGCTTGAGAGTCATCCGCATGACATCACAATAACGAGCGAAGCTCCCAACTATAGTCGTCCGGACTGATCCGGACGCAGTAGGGACCATTGAAGCAAAGCCACAATAGACTATGGCGAAGAAGAAGGTTGTTGTCTTGATGCTGTCAATGTTGGCAGCAGTGTGTCTGTATGCCCAAAACGACCCTGTACTCATGACAGTGGCGGGGCGCAACGTGACGCGTTCGGAGTTTGAGTATTCGCTCAACAAAAACAACATGAGCGGCAAGATTACTGCAAAGGACGAAATTCGTAAATACGTTGACTTGTTTGTTGACTATCGGCTGAAGGTTCGCGCTGCTCTTGACGCAAAACTGGACACACTGTCTTCTTTCCAAAAAGAATACCGCTTTTACCGCGACGCCCAGTTGCGCTCGTATGTGTACGACTCGGCATATGCTGACTCCGTAGCTCATATAGTCTACGACGCGATTAAGGAAAGCGTGGGTGACTCAGATGTGGTTATGCTCTCCCATATACTGCTGCGAGTTCCGCAGAATTCAAGCGAGAGTGTTGCGGAATCCCAAAAGGCGTTGGCTGACTCATTGTGCCATGCGCTCGATGCAGGCGCGGACTTTGCAGATTTGGCACGGCGCTTCTCGCAAGACAAACGTACGGCTGACAATGGCGGTGAACTTGGCTGGTTAGGTCCGGCACAGATGGTTCCGGAGTTCAGAGAAACTGTATATGGTCTCACTCCTGGTAACTATTGCCGTCCGTTTGCTTCCCCTGTGGGATACCACCTTATATATATGCACGACAGAAAAGCTTTCGGGAGCTTTGCTGAAATGCGGCAGGATATCCTTGATAATTTGAATGCTCGCGGTCTGAGAGAAGACGCTGCCGAACACATGATCAAGCGAATGATGGAGGAGGACGGCAAAACCCTTTCACGCGAAGAGGTGCTGCTCAAGATTCAGTCCACTGCCGAGAGTCAGAATCCTTCATTGAAATATCTTCTGTCGGAGTATTACGACGGGTTGTTGCTCTATGAAGCCACTAACAAAATGGTGTGGCAAAAGGCTGTGGACGACAATAGCGGCCTTGAGGATTTCTTTAGCAAGAACAAGGATAAGTACAAGTGGGAGAATCCGCGGTTCCGCGGTTATGTGGTCAAGGCTCGCAGCAAGGATATGCTGTCAAGGGTGACAAAGATACTTAAGAAGTGTAAGGCTGACGAGGGACTTGATTTGTTGAAGAAACAGTTGCCGGAAGACTCGTTGAAAGCTGTTAATGTTCATTTTGGCGTGTACAAGTCTGGCGACAACCGGATAGTGGATAAGGAAGTATTCAAGACGGCTGACCAAGTTAAGGAAAACCGCTTGTACCCATACTACAAGGTGG
>CAVGQS010000142.1:0-5765 GCA_963631415.1 Lactococcus garvieae
GCTATTGACTCTGCTCTAGTCAGTGCAGCGAAGAAGGTTGTAAAACTGAAAGAAAACTCTGTGTCAATTGCAGAGTTCAATAAAATGTTTGAATAATAGTTGATCTACTCACAAGACCAGCGCATTCTATTCTGAAGGTAGAATGAATTGGTCTTGTTTTTTGTGAAAAAAGTCTGCCGTACCATATAACGCCAGAACAATTGCTGGCAATTTCTGAGTTTGGGTACGTGTATTGACATCGTCTTTTTTACTATGAAACATCCGGTAATATTTATTAATTATGTACAAAAGTGATTTTGAAAAGTTTGCAACGGGGCATGTAGGTATCAATTCAATGATCCTGAATGACGTGATAAAGAGCCAGGGAAGGTATATCAACCCGTACATATTGGAAGAGAGACAGCTAAACGTGACTCAGATGGATGTCTTCAGTCGTTTGATGATGGACAGGGTTATCTTTCTGGGAACACAGATAGACGACTATACGGCAAACACATTGCAGGCGCAGTTGCTCTATCTGGAATCTGTGGATCCAGACAAAGACATTTCCATATACATTAACAGCCCTGGCGGTTCGGTAAGTGCCGGAATGGGAATATATGATACTATGCAGTATATCACGTGCGACGTGTCAACGATTTGTACGGGCATGGCGGCATCGATGGCTGCAGTTCTTTTGGTGAGCGGTCAAGAAGGAAAACGCTCTTGCTTGCCGCATAGCCGCGTTATGATCCATCAGCCTCTTGGCGGAGTGCAAGGTCAAGCGACTGATATAGAGATAACAGCTCGAGAAATATTGAAGATTAAGCAGGAACTGACTCAAATCATTGCTACCCATGCACACAAGGACTTCGATGCCGTACGCTCCGACGTAGAGCGCGATTTCTGGATGAGTGCTAAAGAGGCGTTGGATTACGGAATGGTGGACTGCATCCTCGAACGAAAGAAACAAAATGGCAAAGAAAAATAAAGAGATTCATCATTGTTCTTTTTGCGGTAGGCGAGCAGACGAAGTGCTGATGATGCTGGAAGGTCTTGGGGACAGTTATATCTGCAACGAATGCGTTAGGCGAGCGGCAGAGGTTCTTGACTACCATGGTGAGGCGTCTCATAGAAGAAGTCCGCAATCCTATGACGTCAGTTTCAAAAACGTGCCAAAGCCTAAAGAAATCAAAGCTTTTCTGGATGAATATGTAATAGGACAAGACGACGCGAAGAAAACTCTAAGCGTGGCTGTTTATAATCACTACAAGCGGCTTGCACAGACGGTAGAGGATAAGGATGATGTGGAAATAGAAAAGAGTAACATCATAATGTGTGGCTCAACTGGTACGGGAAAGACCTTGCTTGCCCGTTCCATTGCTCACATGATTAACGTTCCCTTTACCATTGTTGACGCAACTGTCTTTACAGAAGCGGGATATGTGGGAGAAGACATAGAAAGCATCTTAACCCGATTGTTACAGGCTGCGGACTATGATGTTGAGGCTGCGGAATGTGGCATCGTGTTTATTGACGAAATAGACAAAATTGCCCGAAAAAGCGACAATCCGTCTATTACTCGAGACGTAAGTGGAGAGGGGGTGCAGCAAGGTTTGTTGAAACTACTTGAAGGCTCAATAGTTAACGTTCCGCCAAAGGGTGGACGCAAGCATCCTGATCAGGATTACATCCACGTGGGCACTAAAAACATATTGTTTATTTGTGGCGGTGCATTTGATGGGATAGAAGGCAAGATAGCACAGAGAATGAATACTCATGTGGTAGGCTACAATTCTGTACAAAGCGTGTATAACATAGACAAAAAAAATCTCATGAAGTATGTTATGCCGCAGGATTTGAAATCGTTCGGTCTTATTCCTGAAATAATAGGTCGTCTACCTATTTTGACATACCTCAACCCATTAGACAAGTCAGCATTGAGAAAGATTCTCACCGAGCCCAAGAACTCTATCATAAAGCAGTATGTCAAGATTATGGAAATAGACGGCATCAAGATGGAGATAGACGAAGATGTATACGACTTTATTGTAGATAGAGCCACAGACTATAAACTGGGCGCACGCGGTCTTCGTTCTATTGTTGAAGGGATTTTGAGAGACGCATTGTTTGATATGCCGTCATCACGCAAGAAATCATTCCACTTGACACTTGATTATGCCAAAGAGCATCTGAAAGGAAATTTCTCCTTGATGTGATTTGGCGCTAACCAAAAATGCAAACAGAAACAGTAAATTAGGGCTGGATATCCAACAGAAATCTAGCCCTAAAGTTGTAGTCTAAAATACATTGCCAACTCTGAATTGAAAATCTGGCAGTATTTTTGGCGAGATATTTGACGACGAGATAATGCTATAGGAAAGTGGTGAATATGGGTAACAAAATACTCCTCCGGAGATAAGGCAAGACTGCTTTGTCTGCACATGCAGTTTGCTTGTGTATAATAACAGTTAAATACAATAAAAACGGTAACTTTGCGTTAGAAGAAAAGATGTGGAGACGAGTGATTAGCCACCAGGATTCGCGGTTATGTTAAAACGAAAACTCTTATGATAGATTATATTATTGGCACATTGGCAGAACTAGCCCCAACATGTGCCGTTGTTGAGGCTCACGGAGTAGGCTACGCAATGAATATTTCTCTGACAACTTATTCGGCACTTGACGGCCGCTGCGACGCAAAATTATTTGTATATGAGAATATTCGTGAGGATGCTTGGGTGCTCTTTGGTTTCGCAACAAAATCTGAACGAGAGTTATTCATCAATCTCATCTCGGTCAATGGAGTTGGCGGAAATACAGCCCGCACTATACTGAGTTCATATTCAGTGTCAGAGTTATGCCGAATTATCGTAGACAAGCAAGAAGGCTTGCTCAAAGGGGTTAAGGGCATCGGTCCTAAGACTGCTCAACGTATCATTGTAGAACTTGGGGATAAACTGCGTAACTCAAAACTCCTGTCGGATGATGGTTGCAGCAGTGCCGTTGTTTTAGACGACAAGAGTGGGAAAATTTCTGAAGAAGGAGAAGAAGCCATAGCTGCCCTGACAATGCTAGGCTTTTCGCCGGCTCCGACCAAGAAGGCTGTTCGCCAAATTTTGGAGGAGGACATGACCTTAAAAGTAGAAGCTATTATAAAGAAAGCTTTGAAGATGATGTAGTCTCCTATTGTGCCGAATGCATGTTGTCAGACAACAAATTTAAGTAGCCTTTGAAAACAAAAATACAATACGGAAAGCGTATTTGGCGTCCTGCGTTTTTTGCGTGTCTGCTTGTTGCTTGCGCTTGGCAGATAGCCAATGGCAGCAATCTTTACGGTATGCTACCGTCGGGCGAGCCGTCACGAGAGAACACTATGGTGGCTAGTGTTAAGGTGAGCGGTGACACTGTACGCTTCCCTGTTAAGAAGATTGCACCTGTTACCCAAAAGGATTTAGAAAAAAAGACTGCAGACTTGAAGGATGCCGAGAATTTGAATTCGGCACCACAATATGATGAAAGGCATGGCATGTATATATTGGGTGCCAAAATAGGTGACAGTTATCTTAATACTCCGTTTTATATGACAAGCGAAGAATATGAGCGATGGAGTATGAAACGCAGTATGCATGCATACTTCCAACGCAAGAACCAGGAGACGTTTGAAGAAGCCGGCAAAAAGAAGTTTGACTTTACCGATATGCATTTCGATCTTGGACCTGCTGAGAAGATTTTTGGTCCTGGCGGTGTGCAAATAAAGACACAAGGCGAGGCAGAACTGAAGTTGGGAGCCAACATGAAGAACGTGGATAACCCCTCTCTTCCTATACGTAACCGCAAGACTTTTGGCTTTGACTTCGACGAGAAAGTCAACGTCAACTTGCAGGGCAAAATAGGCGACAAGATGGATATGAGCCTCAACTACAATACAGAGGCCTCTTTTGACTATGATGCCAAAAACTTAAAACTGAAATACGAAGGGAAGGAAGATGAGATTATTAAGCTTATAGAAGCCGGCAATATTTCATTCCCTAGTAATAACTCCTTAGTGACAGGCGCTAGCAACTTGTTTGGAGTTAGGACCGATATGCAGTTCGGAAAATTAAAGATTCAGGCGGCTTTGAGCCAGAAGAAGTCTGTCAGCAAAACGGTTAGTGCGTCGGGTGGAACGCAATTGACCTCGTTTGAGATTGCGGTTAATAACTATGAGGCTAACCGTCATTTTTTCCTTTCGCATTTCTTCCGCGACAATTACGACAGATGGATGTCAAATCTTCCAAATGTCACAAGTGGCGTGACGATAAACCGAATAGAAGTGTGGGTTACAAACAAGAACAATACTACAACAAACACACGCAATATAGTGGCTTTTGCTGACCTGGCGGAAAGCAGTCATATTCAAAACAGCCTCTGGCATTCAACAGGGACCAACAACCCGTCTAATAACAGTAATGACCTATACAACACAATAAATTCGAGTTACACAGATGCAAGGAACATAAACCAAGTCTACACCACCATGAATGCAGTCGGAATGGAGGGCGGAGTAGACTATGAGAAAATAGAAAGCGCACGATTGTTGAGCAGTAGCGAATATACGGTAAACAAATCGCTCGGTTTTATCTCGCTAAAGACAACGCTGCTGGCTGACCAGGTTCTCGCGGTAGCTTATGAGTACTCGTATATGGGTCAGACCTATCAAGTAGGAGAGTTCTCAACAGACCAAAGTAACAATACGTCTTGTCTGTATGTCAAGTCGCTGAAAAATACAGCCAACACACCATCAATGGCGAACTGGAAACTGATGATGAAGAACGTCTACAACTTGGGAGCAGGATCTATACAGAGCGAGAAATTCAAACTTGATATAAAGTATTTGAGCGACACAACAGGCGTATATCTGTCTTATCTCCCAGAGCAAGAATATAAAGATAAGACGTTGCTTTCGCTGCTCAATCTAGATAGGTTGGACAACAAACTGCAATCGCATTCAAATGGCTATTTTGACTTTGTGGACGGGTATACCATCGACAAAACTACAGGACGCATTTTCTTTCCGGCAGCAGAACCATTTGGAAGCTATCTTGCAAATGTAATTAACAACAAGGCTATAAGCGACAAGTATGTGTTTCAGGAGTTGTATGATTCTACTCTCACAACAGCAAAGCAGGTTATAGAAAAAGACAAGTTTACACTTACAGGCCAATATAAGGGGTCGGCAGGTGGCAATGTCATATCACTGGGCTCTGGTAACGTGCCTCGAGGATCGGTAGTGGTGACAGCAGGTGGTGTCACCCTCAACGAGAACACTGATTATACGGTAAACTATACCGCTGGTGAAGTCACGATAATAAACCAAAGCATAATAGATGCAGGAACGCCCGTAAGTGTTTCACTTGAGAGTAGCGATGGAGAGGCATTTCAACGCAAGACGATGTTTGGGTTGAACTGGGAATACGATTTCAGCAAGGATTTTATCTTGGGCGGTACATTTATGCGGTTGAAAGAACAGTCGCTGACAACCAAGGTGACCCGAGGCAACGAACCTCTGAACAATACCATTTGGGGACTCAATTTGTCGTGGAAGAAGAAGAGCCAGTGGGTTACAGACATGCTTGACAAGTTGCCACTGCTGCATCTAGAACAGCCATCACAAATTAATTTCTCTGCAGAGTTCGCACAACTCATTGCCGGTTCCAATGACCAGTCACAGTCTGGAGCTTCATATATTGACGACTTTGAGAATACGAAGACGTCAATTGATGTGAGCACGCCCGTAGAGTGGG
>CAVGQS010000143.1:0-5691 GCA_963631415.1 Lactococcus garvieae
TTTTAAGTCCGCACAAATTTTTTTTAAGTCCTACTTTATAACTTTGAAGTGTGTGGCGAACTGTTTTCTTGTTGTTTTATGACCGCTTTTTGGGATATTTGGCAGATTGCAGATTACTGGGCAAAAAAAAATAAATCCGCAGCCCCTGGTGGTTGGGGTAGCGGAATTGGCAAGAGTCTTGTAGTTTCGGGGGAGGGTAGCGGACAGCAATCGTTTATAATAGGTTGTTCGCTTGATTGACAGCAATAGCGCGGCGCCATTATTCATTCCACCACTGAATATTCGCCTTTCTTTCGCAAAAACCCGGCGCCGCGCACGTTTCCATTCAGTATTTTCGCTCTCTCCCGATACTTATGCGTATATTTGCCGCCGACTGAACAAAACACACATACTTTCATGAATTTCAAACTACACACTTTTGCGGCTGCAGCCCTCGTGGCGTGCGGCCTCACTACGCAGGCGCAGGCTCCGGCGGCCCTCAAGGCCAACCCCAAGGCCTACGCGCCGTTCTCGCTCGGCGAACTCAAGCCCGAGGGATGGCTCAAGGAATGGGCGCAAAGGGCAGCGCGCGGCATGACCAAGAAGATTGGAGAAGACTACACCGAGTTCGTGCGCGGCTGGGCCGACCCCTCGCAGGGCGGCTGGTGGCACTATGAGCAGACCGCCTACTACACCGACGGCTTCACCCGGCTGGCGTTTCTGCTCGACGACACGCTGCTCATCAACCGCAGCCGCCGCGTCATGGAGGCGGTGGCGGCGCGCCAGAAACCCAACGGCTACATCCACTCCAGCACCAAGAGCTACATGGACAACTGGGGCAAGACCAACGCTGACTACGGGCTCTACTGGAGCGAGGGCGTATTCTGCCGCGCAGCCATAGCCTACTACAGCGCCACCCGCGACCAGCGCGTGCTCAACATGCTCAAGCGGGTCTACGCCAATTTCCCGCTCTTCACCTTCAGCGCCGACCACCCCTTCAACGGCAACGACCTCGACAACATGCGCAAGCTGGCCGGACTGGAGAACATGTTCGAACTCTCCCGACTCACCGGCGACCAGAGCTTCGCCAGCCGCGCCCTTGAGGTGCTCAAGGGCTACGAACCGGCCTACGTGGAGACGTGGGCGCGGCAGAAGAACTTCCTGCGCACAGCCATCAGCCACGGCGTCAGCTACAACGAGCCAGCCAAACTGCCCGCCATAGGCTACATCTGGAACAACAACCCCGAGTACCTCGCTGCCTCCGTCAACGCCTACGAGTTCATGCAGGACAACTCCATGCTGCCCACCGGCGTCAACTCGTCCAACGAATATCTGCACGGCATCGGGGCGTTTGAGGCTGCCGAGAGCTGCGACATCACCGACCTCATGTGGTCTAACATCTGGCTGGCGAGAGCCACCGGCGACTCGCGCTACGGAGACCGCATAGAGCGCGACGCCTTCAACGCGCTGCCCGCCTCCGTCAACCCCTCCTTCACGCTCTGCGTCTACACCCAGGCGCCCAACCGCATTCCGGGCTTCCACCTGCGCATACGCGACGACGGAGCCTACTACAAGGAGATGCACTGGCCCACTTGCTGCCCCTCCAACATCAACCGCGCGCTGCCCAACTACATCATGAACATGGCCATGGCCAACGGCGAGGGCGAACTGCTCTGGCTCACCTACGGCCCGGCTCACCTCCAGACGCGCGACGGTCGGCTCGACATCAAGTGCGAGACCGAATACCCCTTCAGCGACAAGCTGACCTTCACGCTCAATCAGGTGCCGCAAGACCAGGTGCTGCGCATGCGAGTGCCCGAGTGGTGCGACAATCCCTCTGTCTCCGTCAACGGCAAGGCCCTCAGCCAGCAGCCCGCCGACGGCTACCTCGTGCTGCGCGGCAAGTGGAAAGCCGGCGACAAGATAGAGCTCGTCTTCCCCATGAAGCCCGTGCTCGTCAAGGGCTGCGAGAAGTTCCCGTACTTTCAGGGCAAGAAGGCTCCGTCGTGGGGCATCATGGCCAAAAACCACGGCACCGAAGTGCTCGACGGCTTCAAGTCTCAGGGACGCTGCGCATGGGTGACCTACGGACCGCTCCTCTGCGCCATGCCCATGCAGCAGGCCAACCGCGACGGCTTCGACCTCAACGAGGAGCTATGGACTGAGTTCCGCTACGCCCTCACCCCGCAGAGCCTTGAGGGCTGCACCGTCCAGACCTCTGCCGTCAAGCACCCCTTCTCCTGGCAGTACTCCAACGCCCCGCTCACCATCAGCGCCAAGGCCAACCTCGTGGACTGGAATCCCGACAAGGGCGACGCCACCATGCCGCTCACACCGCCCGCCACGCTCCAGCAGGGCGTCACCGTCAAGCTCGTGCCCTACGGCTTCCTCGCCTACCGCATGTCCATGTTCCCACTCGTCGGCGAGCGCTAGCAACAAACATTGCTGACCGCCGAAACCTTTTTTTAGCGATACAAAAATAGGGCTGGATTCCTAAAGCGGAACCCAGCCCTATACATTGCCGGCCAAATTCTTGGCTCACAATTTGTGCAGACAAAACAAAATTGTTACATTCGCCAAACCAACACAAAGTAACGGGAAGTGTTGGCAGAGGGAACCTCAAGGCGGCTCTACAACGGCGGGCCTTGGAGCCGCAACAACACACAGCAGATTATGACAAACAAGATAACAGACAGCCTCAACGCCCAGCAGGTGGCGGCTGTGGAGGCTACGGAGGGAAGAGTGCGCGTGGTGGCGGGCGCAGGATCTGGCAAGACTCGCGTGCTCGCCAACAGATATGCGTATTTGGTGGAATGTGTGGGCATTGACCCTGCCAACATCCTGTGCATGACGTTTACCAACAAGGCGGCGCAGGAGATGAGAAACCGCATTCGCAAACTTGTGGACCTGGGGAATGTGAACGACTACATCTGCACTATCCACGGACTGTGCGTCAAGATTTTGCGAAAGGAAATCTACCGGCTGGGCTATCCCCAAAAGTTCATGATAATAGACGCCGACGACAGCAAGACGCTGATGAAGCAGGTGATGGAGGAACTCAATCTGACCAAGCAGGACGTGACGGCCAACCAGCTGCTCGACGAGGTGAGCCTGCAGAAGTCAAAGGAGCCATACGTCCAGCACTTGCTGCCCGACGCCAAGTGGCCCGACGAGGCCAAGAGGTCGGTGTTCCTGAGATTTCTGCAGCTGCAGCGCAAGTACTACGCCCTGGACTTCAACGACCTCATCTATTTCACGCTGTTTATCTTCGAGAACTACCCGGAGGCGCTGGAGTACTGGCAAAGCGAGTTCGACTACATACAGGTGGACGAGGTGCAGGACTGCAGCGGCACGGACTGGGCTCTCATAGACTGCCTGTCGGCCAAGTGCGGCAACCTCTTTGTGGTGGGCGACCCCGACCAGGCCATCTATGAGTGGCGCGGCGCCAAGCCCAACCTGTTTGTGGACTTCAAGGCTGACACCGACATCATCCTTGACGAAAACTACCGCTCCACGCCCAACATCCTGGACGTGGCCAACTCCGTAATCAAGAACAATCAGAACCGCGTCAAGAAAGACCTGAGAACCAACATCCCGGCCGACGCCATCGCCGTGCACCGCCATGCGCAAAACGAGAGCGAGGAGGGGCGCTGGATAGCCTCGCTCATCAGCAAGATGGTCAGGGCTGGCAGCCAGCCGTCAGACTTCGCGATACTCTACAGGGCGTCAAACCAGAGCCGCTTCGTCGAGCAGGCGCTGATGAACAAGCAGCTGCCCTACACCATCTGGGGCGGCATCAGGTTTTTTGAGCGCAAGGAGATAAAGGACTGCCTGGCATATCTGCGGCTCTTGCAGTACAAAGACGACCTGTCGTTCAAACGAGTCATAAACGTGCCGTCAAGAAAATTCGGCAAGGCTAAGCTCGAAGCCCTGGAGAGCATGGCGAAGGCGGAGAAACGCCCCCTCTTCGACACGCTCAAGGCACACGCAGCCGACAAGCCGTTCTGCGCCAGCGCCGTCAAGGACTTTGTGGCACTTATGGGACGGCTGGAGGACAAGTGCGACACCATCTCCATATCAGACCTCGTAGAGGAGATGCTGAACGAGACGGGGCTGGCCAACCTCTACCGCAACGACGGCGACCAGGAGCGGCTGGAGAACATCAACGAACTGATCAACTCCATACGCTACTACGAGTCGTCTAACGCCAACGAAGACATCACGCTCGAGAAATACCTGCAAGACATCTCCCTCTTCACCAACAGCGACTACAAAAAAGACTCGTCAACAATAAAACTGATGACCATACACCAGGCCAAGGGTTTGGAGTTCCCATACGTCTTTGTCGTAGGACTGACCGAGGGCATCTTCCCCAACTACCGCACCATTCGCGAGCGCCGGCAAGACGGGCTGGAGGAAGAGCGCCGGCTGATGTATGTGGCCATCACGAGGGCGGAAAAGGCTCTGTTCCTCACGGAGTCGGAAGGCTACAACTACGCCACCAAGAGCGACAAATACCCCTCGCGCTTCATCTCGGAAATAGGCGATGACCTCGTGAAGCTGGAAGGCAACATCGACCCCTCCCTCCTCATTGGCAGAGACAATATCATGAGGAGCCTCGACGCCGAGCTCAACGGCGCTGACGCCGACTTCATGCCAGGAGACCGCGTCTCCCACAAAATCTTTGGCCAGGGCACCGTCCTCTCGGTAAACAGCGACCGCAAGTCGTGCAACGTAAGGTTTGGCAACACGACCAGAAACCTCATGTGGAAATTTCTGGAGGCGGAGGACTAGCGCGCGCTATTCCTTATTTCTTGAATCTTATCTGCAAGTTCAGCTTAAAATAGACTTTGTTGTCTTTACCTCTATATAAGGAACCAAACTTCCAACGCCCTCTGCTGGCACGCTCAAAACGAGTGTTGTTGTATAGATAGTCTTCCACATCATTCCTGTCGTAAAAATGATAGCATACAATTTCTCCATCTTTACGGACTACCAGATAACCTCCGTTTGCATCATACCTGCCAGTCCATTCCTTGGCTGGCGTCATACCTAATGCTGCATCCAGCAACAAGACTTTCATTTTGTGTGCGTAAAAGGCTGTAATGTTAGAACCACCAAACTTAAAAGGATTAGAGGCTGCAAACTCTTCCACGCAATCCTTAATGCTCGATTTGCCCGAAACAGTGTTAATCAACAAGCAATTGGCTATAAATTCAGGCATGCAGCAGTCGATAAACACAAGATTATTCTTGAAAACAGAATGTTCAATGTCATAGTACTCAAACGTGCAGCCTTTTGCCAGTATAGCCGACACACGGTCAACGTGACTTTTGACAGCATTGACACTTGCGATTTCTTCGTCGTTCAAATCGTAGCCTGACACTTTGTAAGTTATATTGGTTGGTGTTCCGGCATTCAACAGCGTGGACGCACTTCCCAACTGCGATTTGATGCTAAACCCCAGCTGAGGTTGCTTTCCTGTGCGAAGGTCATGAATAACAATATGAATATCTGCTTTGTCTTTTGAAGGAGCTTTCAACTTTGTGCATCCTACTTCGCGCATGAATTCTTGAGTTTCAGGTACGGGAAAAGCTCTATCTTTGGCGCTCTTTCTTTTTTGATATTCTGATACTGCCACGAACCTGTCCATAGATATTTTGGCAAGCTCATGGCCGTATTCATCCTTTACAACAACATCCTGCTCAATAT
>CAVGQS010000144.1:0-5667 GCA_963631415.1 Lactococcus garvieae
TTTTTAACAATTTCCCAAAAATACCAGCGGTTATTCTTTTGTTATCTCTTCTTCCTTAAGATTTTCTTCGTTGTATATCGGCATGCTTTCGCTTGCGTCTGAATGCAGTGTGTCAAATATTTCCCCTGCTTGGAGAAATATTTGACACACCTTGCTATACCTTATTATATATCAGTCGACCGTATCTTCGCTGGCGAAGGTGTTGATGGAGCTGGTGTGGCTGCCGTCCTTCGTTGGGGCACCGCCGAGGCACTCCCAGAAGTCAAGCGGCAGGCTGACGTTGTCGAGCTCTGTGGCTTGGCGGAAGAGCGGGGCGATGTCTTCGGGCTCGAAGCCGGCTATGCCGCAGCCAATGGGGGTGACCAGAAAGTGGAGCTCGGGGTGGGCCTTGGCGAAGTCGACGAACTGGTCGACGTAGGGGCGTATGGTCTCCACTCCTCCCTGCATGGTCGGGATGGCGTAGCTCTGGCCTTGCAGTCCCACGCCCTGGCGCATCACGGCGCCAAACTTGAGGACTGCCGCGCGGGCTGCACCGCCGCCGTGCATGCCGGCGAGGTTGCTGCCAAACACAAAGATTTCGTTTTTGCTTAGGGTGTCTATCCACTGCGGAGTGACACGGATATAATCTTGTACCATAAACTTTGGTATGTCACAGCTGTATTGCGCGACGTAATCGGCTTCGACGAATGACGGCATGTAGTCGGCCGCCTTGAAGTTTTTCTTGAAATAGGGTATCACCGTTTCGCGCATCATCTTGGTGTAGCGCTGGGTCACCGCCGGCGGGGTCATGCCGAGCTGCTTGGCTATCTCCTTGCCCTTGAGGCCGTCGATGAACATCATGCGCAGTATCATGGAGTTCTTGTTGTCGCGCCCGTAGCGTGCGTGGCAGAGCTCCTCGATGGTGTTGCGGAATTCCTCTGCAAAGCGGTCGTCGGTGACGTCAAAGCCGAGGTCCTTGTGCTTCATGCGCTCCTCGAAGCTCACGTTGCGGTGCTCCTTCTCCACCTCCTTGAGGCAGTCGAGCACCAGGTAGCGGAAGCCGTTGACCATCCACGTCAGCAGGTTGACGTTGGGGTTGCGGTCCTCCAGCTGGCGGAAGTCGTGTTCGTAGAGCTTGAGGTAGTATTCGTGGGCGAGGGAGTAGAAGTCCATGCCGGGCTTGCTGGACAGGCTGTAGCGCCGGTCGCACACTCCGTAGGCCACTCGGCAGTAGCCGTAGAAGTACTCTTTCGTTATGTGGCCATCGCCGCTGCGGAAGCCCTCTATTATCTCTTCAGGGGTGATGGTTTCTGACTGTCGGTATTTCTTCACTGTTGTGTTGGTCTTGTGGCGCACGCTCTTGCGCATGCTGCCCACAAAAGTAGCGAAAAATCAACGGACCGGCAAGAAACGAGCCACGCTTTTGTCCTCCAAAAATGCCGCGCCCGGCAGATTACGCCTTGTTGGCGGTATCAGATCCACACGAAATGCGTAACTTTGCCCCGTATTTTTCCATTTTGAAACAAAGACTCCACAATGCAGATTCTTAAGAAAATATGGCCCGACGCAGCGGCCGTAGTGTTGTTTATCATCATCGGATTCGTATATTTCCTCACTCCCGTGAGCCAGGGCATGGTGCTCTCGGGCTCCGACCACACCGGCGCCATAGGCAGCGGGCGCGAACTGACTGAATACCACGAGCGCACCGGCGAGGAGACGCGCTGGACCAACTCGCTGTTTTCGGGCATGCCCACCTACCAGATGTCGCCGTCCTACGACTCGCGCTCCACGCTCAACACCATGAGGAGCGTCTACGAGCTGGGGCTGCCCACCGTGGTGATGTATGTCTTCATCCTGCTGCTGGGCTTCTACATCCTGATGCGCGCCTTCGGCTACAAGCCGTGGCTCTCGGTGCTGGGCGCCGTGGCGTGGGCTTTCTCGTCCTACTTCTTCATAATCATAGGGGCGGGCCACATCTGGAAGTTGCTGACCTTGGCCTTCATTCCGCCAACGATAGCGGGCATGGTGCTCTGCTACAGGGGCAAATACCTCTGGGGCGGCAGTGTGCTGGCGCTCTTCCTGGCATTCCAGATACTGTCCAACCACCTGCAGATGACCTACTACTTCCTGCTGGTGATGTTCGTGATGTTCGTGGCCTATCTCATCGATGCCATACGCAACAAGCAGCTCGCTAAATTCGGCAAGGCAACAGCCACTGTGGTCGTAGCCGCTCTCATAGCCGTGGCTGCCAACATCTCCAACCTCTACCATACCTACGAATACAGCAAGGAGACCATGCGCGGCAAGAGCGAACTGGCGGCTGAGGGCAGCTCCGCCAAGACAGGGCTCACGCCGGAGTATATCACCCAGTGGTCCTACGGCATCGACGAGACCTGGACGCTGCTCGTGCCCAACGCCAAGGGCGGTGCCTCGGTGCCGCTGTCAAACAACGAGATAGCCATGAAGAACGGCAACTACACGCAGTACTACGGCTCCTTCAGCATGTATTGGGGCGACCAGCCGGGCACCTCGGGCCCCGTCTATGTGGGCGCGTTCGTGCTGTTCTTGTTCGTGCTGGGGCTGTTTGTGGTGAAAGGCCCGATGAAATGGGCGCTTTTGGCTGCCACCATCATCTCGATACTCCTCTCGTGGGGCCACAACTTCATGTGGCTCACGCAGTTCTGCATAGACCACGTGCCCTTCTACAACAAGTTCCGCACCGTGTCGTCCATACTGGTGATAGCCGAGTTCACCATACCGCTGCTGGCGGTGATGACGCTCGCCAAACTGATTGGCGACAGAAAGAAGGGCGTGGAGCTCAAGATGTGGAAGTTCTACACGGCGCTGGGCCTGACCGCCGGCGTGGCTTTCCTGTTTGCCGTATGCCCCGGCCTCTTCCCCTCCTACACCTCGCTCAACGAACAGGCGCAGCTGGCGCAGTACCCCGACATTCTGGCTGACCTGACCTCGGTGCGCAAGGCCATCTTCACCGCCGACGCGTGGAGGAGCTGCCTCTTCATCCTTGTGGGCGCCGCCGCGCTGTGGCTGCTCGTCAAGAACAAGATGAAGGCCCTGCCGGCTGTGTGCATCATGACGCTGCTGTGCCTGGTGGACATGTACGGAGTCAACAAGCGCTACCTCAACGACAACATGTTTGTGATGCCCGAGCAGATAACCAACTCGTTTGTCAAGACCCCAGCCGACGAGGAGATTCTGCGCGACACCGACCCCGACTACCGAGTGCTCAACTTCACCACCAACACGTTCAACGAAAACGAGACCTCATACTTCCACAAGAGCATAGGCGGCTACAGCGCCGTCAAGCTCGGACGCTACCAGGACCTCATCAACCGCTACATCGGCGCCGGCGATGGCCAGAGCGAGATGCAGAAGGTCATCGCCGCCTACAACGACAGCAAGGGCCAGCTGGAGACCGCCAAGGGCGACAGCCTCTTCCCCGTGCTCAACATGCTCAACTGCAAGTACTTCATCTTTGCCGGAGGCGAAAACCGCACCTTCGCCGTGAGGAACCCCTTCGCCATGGGCAACGCCTGGTTTGTCGACGAGGTGAAGACCGTAGCCTCGCCCAACGAGGAGATAGCCGCGCTGGGCACCACCAACCTGCACAAGACGGCGGTGGTAGACCAGGCCTTCCTCTCGGCAGCCGGCAAGGCTGACGCCACTGTGGCCCACGACTCCACCAGCACCATACGCCTCACCCGCTACGAGCCCAACGCCCTCGACTACGAGGCCTCTTCGCCCAGCGGCGGAGTGGCGGTGTTCTCCGAAGTCTACTACCCCGGCTGGACCGCCACCCTCGACGGCAAGCCCCTCGAGATAGGCAGGGCCGACTACATTCTGCGCATGGCCTACATACCCGCCGGCAAGCACACCATACACATGGAGTATAAGCCCAGCTCCGTCCAGACCACCGAGACCATGGCCTACATAGCCATCTTCCTGCTCGTGGCTGGCTTCGTGGCGGCGCTGGCACTGACCGTTAAGAACCAAACCAAGAAAAACAACAACGACAATGAATAAGCCAAGCATACCAAAAGGAACGCGCGACTTCTCGCCTGCCGAGACTGCCAAGCGCAACTACATCTTCAACACCATCCGCGAGGTCTACGCCCTCTACGGATTCCGCCAGATAGAGACCCCCGCCATGGAGAACCTCTCCACACTGATGGGCAAGTACGGCGAGGAGGGCGACAAACTGCTCTTCAAGATTCTCAACTCGGGCGACTTCCTCAAGGGGGTCAGCGCCGACGAACTGGGCGAGGGCGGCACCGGCCGTCTGGCAGCGCGCCTGTGCGAAAAGGGACTGCGCTACGACCTCACCGTGCCCTTCGCGCGCTATGTGGTGCAGCACCGCGACGAACTGCAGATGCCCTTCAAGCGCTACCAGATACAGCCCGTGTGGCGCGCCGACCGTCCGCAGAAGGGACGCTACCGCGAGTTCTACCAGTGCGACGCCGACGTGGTGGGCTCTGACTCCCTGCTCAACGAAGTGGAGCTGATGCAGATTGTAGACACCGTCTTCACCAAGTTTGGCATCCGTGTCTGCATTCACATCAACAACCGCAAGATACTGACCGGCCTGGCCGAATACATCGGCTTTCCCGACAAAATCATAGAACTCACCACCGCCATCGACAAGCTCGACAAGATAGGGCTGGACAACGTGAAGGCTGAGATGCTCGACAACGGCATCAGCGAGGAGGCCTTCCAGAAACTCACCCCCATCTTCACCGCCGAGGGCGACAACAGCAGCAAGCTCGACACCATAGCCCAGATGCTCAGCGGTCAGGAGACCGGCACCAAGGGAGTGGAGGAGGTGAAGTTCGTGCTGGAGCAGCTCGCCCAGCTCGACCTGACCAACGCCGTAGAACTCGACCTCACGCTCGCCCGCGGTCTCAACTACTACACGGGCTGCATCTTTGAGGTCAAGGCACTCGACGTGCAGATAGGCTCCATCACCGGCGGCGGACGCTACGACAACCTCACCGGCATCTTCGGCATGCCCGGACTCAGCGGCGTGGGCATCTCGTTTGGCGCCGACCGCATCTACGACGTGCTCAACCAGCTCGACCTCTATCCGCAAAACGCTACACAGTCAGCCAAAGTGCTCTTCATAAACTTCGGCAGGGACGAGGCAGCCTACTGCCTCAAGGTCGCCACCCGGCTGCGCAAGGCGGGCATTCGCACCGAGGTCTACCCCGACAGCGCCAAGATGAAGAAGCAGATGAGCTACGCCAACGCCATCGGAGTGCCCTACGTGGTCCTCGCCGGAGAGAGCGAGATGAACGCCAACGTAGTCACGCTCAAGGACATGGCCACAGGCCAGCAGGAGCAGCTCTCAGTCGAAGAACTCATATCGAGACTATCCTAATATATATAAGGAGAGTGCTGTCCGCTAACCCCCAAAACAACTAATCCCCAAAACAGCAAAATACCGAACCGACAAAACGCCGTAACGGCAAAATCCTTACAAATCCGCAGTCCCAACCACCGGGGCTGCGGATTTTTTTTGCCCGGCAAGCTTCCGTCAGCCATACAAACCAAAAATCGGCAAAAACTGGTCTCAGAGCAACAAGCAATCGGTCCGCAAACACACTAAAGAGTTTTTTGTGCGGACTTAAAAAATTTTCGTGCGGACTTAAAAAAATTTCGTGCGGACTTAACGAA
>CAVGQS010000145.1:0-5657 GCA_963631415.1 Lactococcus garvieae
TCAAAGCCTTTTTTGTGCGATTATCTTCCGAAATTATCTAAATCCGAAACTTGAGACTACTAATACAACACACACATAAAAATATTTACAGACTATGACACACGGGCACGAAGTGCTCCACATGATGGAGGGCAACAGCTACGCTACTAAGCAGCAGCTCATTGACGCAATAATCGGGCAGTTTGGCCCCGACGAACTGTTCTACACCTGCTCGGCAGAGGGGATGACCGCCGCCGAACTGGTGGACTTTCTGGAGGCGCGCGGCAAGTTTATGCCGGCAGCCGGGGACGACGACTTCACGGTCGACGTAACAAAAATCTGCAACCACTAGACGAGTGGACGGCCATGAGGCATCGCGCGACCGGGACCAGGTTGAAAATCACAGAACAGCAATCATGCAAGACTGGCAGGACTACTCCGAACTCTGGGCGCTGAAGGACGCCATCACCACCGCGGTGGAAGCCAACGGCTATGAGGTGTGGGACATAAGGCAGGGCACAGGCGCGCTCCGCGTAGAGCTGGACCGCCACCTCTCCGACGACCAGATGAGCGCCCTCTGCTGCCAGTTCCCGCTCTCCGCCGACTACGACGGAGAAGGGGTGCACGGCTCCACCTTCACTCTCTACACCGACAACAGAAGAAAATAAGGATCTATGAAGAAGGTACTGTTTCTGCACGGTTTCTACGCCTCTGGCAGTTGTCCGCTGGCCGCAGCCCTGCGCGAAGGACTGGCAGACACGGCCGTGGTATTGTCGCCCGACCTGCCCCGCCGCCCCAAGGAGGCGCTGGCCTTCATAGAGAGCGTCTGCGGGCGCGAGCGCCCCGACCTGCTTGTGGGCAACAGCTGCGGCTCCTTCTACGCTCAGATTGTCGCCAACAAACTCGCCATCCCTGCCCTGCTCGGCAATCCGCACCTGGAGATGACAGCCTTCCTGAGCGAGCGCATCGGCAAGCACGAGTACAAGTCGCCGCGCACGGACGGCAAGCAGGAACTGGTCATCGACGAAGCCTTGGCAGACGAGTTCCGCGAACTGCAGAGCCGTCAGTTCGACAACATCTCGGAGTCCATGGCCGACAAGATTTGGGGCATCTTCGGAGAGCAGGACACGCTGGCGCACTACGAGCCGGTGTTCCTCCAGCACTACCACCATTCGTTCCGCTTCCCCGGCGGCCACACCCCGACGCCCGAAGAGGCGAAGAAATACTACGTGCCGCTCGCCAAGGAGATGCTGAAGCAATTCTCGTAAACCACCAAGTCCATGATACAGCAAACCACATTCCGCCTGACGGCAAAGCGCCGCGGCTGCCACCTCGTCACCCGCGAGGTGATGCAGCACTTGCCTGCGCCGCTGCCAAAGGCGGGACTGCTCAACCTATTCGTGCAGCACACCTCGTGCGCGCTCACCATTAACGAAAACGCCGACCCCGACGTGCGCCGCGACATGGAGGAGATAATGAACCGCCTGGTGAAGGAGGGCGAGCCATACTACCGCCACACGCTCGAAGGGGACGACGACATGCCCGCCCACGCCAAGAGCTCACTCTTCGGCGTGAGCCTGACCATACCCATCACCAACGGGCGCCTCAACCTCGGCACATGGCAGGGCATCTACCTCTGCGAGTTCCGCGACTACGGCGGCGAGCGGACGATAGTGGCCACGATATACGAGTAAAACGCTACGACAATGAAAGAAATAAGAATAGACGTAACCAAGCAGACAAAAGAGGAAGTGGCGCTGGCGGCACACTACTCCAAACTGGTGCACCAGTTCAACCAAGCCGAACCGCTCTCCGAGGACTGGTGGAGGCTGCAAAAGGAAATCTTCAAAGGCAAAATCGGCGAAGGCTCGCGGGTGATGTCGCCCCTCACTGCCGTGCGCCCCAACGAGGTGACCATCGGCAACAACGTGGTGGTGATGAACGGCTGCCTCATGATGTCGGCAGGCACCATCACAATCGACGATGACGTGCGCATTGCCGCCAACACGCAGCTCATCAGCAACAACCACGACCCCTACAATCGCGACGTGATAACCTGCAAGTCAGTCCACATCTGCAAAGGGGCATGGGTGGGTGCCGGAAGCACCATCCTGCCGGGCGTCACAGTGGGCAAATATGCCATTGTCGGCGCGTCGTCCGTCGTGACCAAAGACGTGCCCGACTATGCGGTGGCGGTAGGCAATCCTGCCAGGGTCATCAAGTATCTTGACAAGGACAAGTTTGAGGAATGACAGCGTGCAGCAATAACCCGTGTGCAAAATGAAGAACTTAATGCCAAATGGAGGCATACCGCGCAGCACACTCCTGGTGATGGCAGCCACCATTGTTTTCAGCAGCAAAATCAATACGCGGTGATGAAAGCCAAACTAACAGCACTGGCCCTCGCCTTGTCCCTCTCCTCCTGCTATTCGGTGATGCCAATATCCGCCCCGAAGGCTGAGGCGGCGAGCGAGGCAAGCGGCAAGACGGTCATCGTATACTACGACTCGGCGGTCGGCACAGCCGCCATCGAGAAGTTCATTTCGAAGAACAACATCGAGGTGCTCTACCGCTACGCCAACATACACGGCTACGCGCTAAGGCTGCAAGACGAGAAGCAGCGCGCGGCGCTCAAAAAGACAAAAGGCGTCCTGTCGGTGCAGGACGACAAGGTGATGCAATTACATTAGATAATGGAACTCACGGAAGCAATAAGGACAAGGCATAGCGTAAGAAAATTCTTGCACAAGCCGCTAAGCGAAGACACTGTCGCTGCGCTCAAGACAGAGATTGACGATTGCAACCAGCTCGGCAACCTCCACATACAGCTGGTGCTTAACGAGCCGAAAGCTTTCGCCGGCCTCGCCTCCTACGGGCAGTTCAAGGGCGTGGAGAACTACCTGGTCATGGCAGGCGAGAAGGCTGACGGCCTGGAAGAGCGCATCGGCTATTTTGGAGAGTGTCTTGTTCTGCGCGCCCAATGCCTGGGTCTCAACACCTGCTGGGTTGGCCTGACCTACAAGAAAGTACCCTCCGCCTTTTCGCTCCGGGACAACGAAAAGGTGGTGTGCATGATTGCTCTGGGCTACGGCGAGACGCAAGGCGCGGCTCGCAAAAGCAAGGCAATCAGCGATGTGAGCAATGCCGGCGGCGACTCCCCCGAGTGGTTCAGGCGGGGCGTCGAGGCAGCCCTGCTGGCGCCAACGGCAATAAACCAGCAGAAATTCTTCTTCAAACTAACCGGCCAGCCAGCAGAAAGCGGCAAAGCCGTAGTGGAGGCCAAGCGCCTCTTCTCGATGGTCGGCTACACAAAGACAGACCTCGGCATTGCCAAGCAGCACTTCGAAATAGCTGCCGGCAAGGACAACTTTGAGTGGAAATAAACCGTGTCGGAGGAGAAATACATAGAGCAGTCGCTGTTTACCGAAGAGGAAATGCGCACGACTCCGCCGCCGGAACCTAAAGCCTGCGACCTCACTGGCCTGTTCGGCAGGCTGGCCCAGTCCGCCTTCCGCAGCCGTTTCCGCCTCTCGCAGAAAGACCGCGACTACATCTCAGCCAAGGGCCTCGCCACCATTCGCCGTCACGCCAGCGACTTCGTAGCCAAGCGCCTCGCCCCTGCCGTGATACCCAACGACGGCAAGCAGACCCCCATGCGCGGCCACCCCGTCTTCCTCGCCCAGCACGCCACCGCCTGCTGCTGCCGCGGCTGCTTCGCCAAGTGGCACCACATACCCGCCGGCAGACAGCTGACCGCCGAAGAGCAGGCCTACGCCGTCAGCGTCCTCATGGCGTGGATAGAGCAGCAGCTGAAAGAGAAGAAAGACAGAATTTAGCTCGCCAAGCCTGCGTCAATAGTTGAATCCGAACGTCCAAAGAGGGAGAATGTTGCCGAAGCCTGTCTCGATGTCGTCCTTCACCACATACCCCTCGGCGGCTCCTGCCAGTTGCTTCTGGCCTTTGTTCTTTCCTCCCACTTCAAAGGTTTTGCCTTCTATCAGGAAGTCGGAAACAGGTGAGTTGGTCACGTTGTGGTTCAGCCGCATCTGGTTGAAGAAGAAAGTCTCTCTGATGTTGCCAATCTCGGGGCTGTCGGAGGAGAGCGCAAAAGCCAAGTTGGTATTGTCTAGGTAGAGCTTACTTGCCTTGCCAAGGCTGCGGACTCCTTTGGTGGACTCGCGAAGCGTGGCTATAAGTCCTGCACGATTCATGAGGTCGAGGTAGTCCGGCAAGTTGTTGCGGTCCGCCTTGATGCTGGTCGCAATCGTCGTCATATTGGGCTTGAAAGGCACGCTGTCAGCCACCACCTGCATCAGCTCTTTCAGTTTTCGTGAAACGGCCACAGAGTAGTTGGCGTATTGCGGAATGTCTGCTTCCAAGACCATGCTTACCATTTGGTTCAGTCGCATGCTGAACCCCATCTCTTTGTAGAACGGATAATACCCGTGTTGCAGATAGTCGGCAAAGAGGGGCAGAGGATGACCGATGGTGCCGAGCACGTCAACCTTGCCAGACACTATTTGTTCGAGGGAATAGACGGGCAAGTCATATCCCATCTCCATATTGAGAAATTCTCGGAACGATAACCCTTGCATGTAATAGACCAGGACTCGCCTGCTTAGGTCAGACGAACCTTTGTAAATGTCGAGCACTGAAGAACCGGTAAAGACCACGTGCAGGTCGGGAAGATTGTCGTAAATCATCTTCAGTTCGGTGGACCAGCCCCTATATTTGTGGACTTCGTCAATGAAGAGATGTTTGCCGCCCATCTGAGCGAACTGAACGGCCGTGTTGAACAGAGTATGTGAGGAGAAATAGACAGACTCAGCACTCACGTAGAGAGTGTCATCGGTGCCGAGATTCAACTTGATGTACTGCAACAGCAAGGTCGTCTTGCCCACACCCCGCGGGCCGACGAGCGCAGTCATCCTGTTCTCCCAAGGAAGAATGTGGTACATGTATCTCAGAAACTTCGTGTCTGTACGCACAACAAGCGAGTCCGACAGTTGCTTTAGTAGCTGCATAATGGTCTATCCTTTGATTATCCAACTGCAAATATAGCGGATTTGCGGTAAAAACACCGCAAGATTGAGTGATATTTGCGGTAAATTTACTGCAAAATAGGCGAGACTTGTTGAGAAGAACCAACAAAGTTGGACTTATTTGCGGATTTTTTGACCAAGCGCATCTCAGTCAAAAAACAACGGCAATAACGTACCTGTCGCCACGAATAAAATACATGCTCAAAAATTGGCAATTCCGAACATTGTCTTCAAAATTTAGTGCGCAAGAAGCGTTAGTTGGTCGCAGAGAGCAATAAAGAGCCACGAATTAAAGCGAATTTGCACGAATGTTGTTTCGGAAACGTGGGGAAAGGGCATAAACGTTGAGCGTGTTACGTTTTGCGTTATGCGATGTGGCAACCTGTTCGTTAGATTCGCATGATTCGCGGTTTTTATATTGAACACAGAAAGCACAGAACTCACAGAAAAAAATCCGTGTTATCTGGAATCCGTGGTTTTATTTTTTTTTGAACACGAATCGCGAATAAAGCGAATATTGTTTTGCAAGCGAAATGTTGGGAAGGGGTAAAGGTGGACAGAAAAAGAACCACGGATAGCGGATTTTCACGGATGTCGATTAGAGCAAAAACGAACACTGATAACACTGATTTTCAC
>CAVGQS010000146.1:0-5638 GCA_963631415.1 Lactococcus garvieae
GCTTTGTTTCGCCCGAAACGTTGCAGCGTTTCGCGGCGAGATTTTTTCGTTAAGTCCGCATAAAATTTTTTTAAGTCCTTGTTTTCAATCGCTCAAGTGCTTCCAAAAAATTCTTTAGTGCGCGCGAAACGTAATGCGCTGAAAATGAGGTGCACACAATTGTGTGAGTTTTCACGAATAAGAGCTTTTGTCCTGCGACGATTCTTTGTAATTTTGTTGGGTGTATACCTTATTATATATGTGTGCCAAACGCTCTGCTACACCTTTTTGGATTTTACAAGGCTGCAATGTAAAAAAATCACTAAATTTGCAAGTCAGAATTAAATCACAAATAATTTTAACAGATATGAAAGCATTCGTATTTCCCGGACAGGGAGCCCAGTTTTCAGGAATGGGCAAGGATTTGTATGACTCGAATCCTGTTGCCAAAGAACTTTTCGACAAGTCCAATGACATCTTGGGCTTTGACATAACTAAGATAATGTTTGAGGGAACAGCCGAAGAGCTGAAGCAGACTAAGGTTACTCAGCCTGCAGTGTTCCTCCACTCCGTAATCAGCGCGATTTGCGCAGGCGACAAGGCTGACTACGAGATGGTCGGCGGTCATTCCCTTGGTGAGTTCTCCGCTTTGGTGGCTGCTGGCGTGCTGTCGTTTGAGGACGGTCTGAAGCTTGTCAGCAAGCGTGCGCTAGCTATGCAGAAGGCTTGCGAAGCCGCTCCTTCCACCATGGCAGCTATCATTGGCCTTGACGACAAGAAGATTGAAGAGGTATGCGCCTCTATCTCCGCTCCTGGAAATGTTGTTGTTCCTGCCAACTACAACAATCCTGGCCAGCTGGTCATCTCTGGCAACAACGCTGCTGTTGAGAAGGCCTGCGAGGAACTGAAGGCTGCCGGCGCCAAGAGGGCTCTCGTGTTGCCCGTGGGCGGTGCGTTCCACTCTCCGCTGATGCAACCTGCCCAGGAGGAACTGAAGGCCGCTATCGAGTCTACCGAGTTCTCCGCTCCGAGGGTAAAGGTTTACCAGAACGTAGACGCCAAGCAGCACACTTGTCCCAATGAAATCAAACAGAACCTGATTGCCCAGCTGACCTCTCCCGTGAGATGGACCTACGAGGTGCAGGCTATGGTTGCTGACGGTGCAACCGACTTCACCGAGTGTGGTCCTGGCAAGGCACTGCAAGGCATGATTGCGAAGATTTGCAAAGGCAACGAAAATATTTCAATTCACGGTTTGGTCTGATTCCAAACTGGCAACGTAAGAACATGTTTCTACGTCAGGACGACCGTTTCGGATTAAACACGAGAGGAGCTCGCCCCCTGACTTTCTGACAGCGGTCCCCAACCTATACATAAGTAAGGGTAGGGGACTGCTTTTTGATTTAACACCAAACAAAAACATCACATCATGTCAAAGGTTATAGTATACCAGGTGCTGCCCAGACTGTTCGGCAACGACGTCAAGGAGCCGGTTTTCAACGGAAGCATCACGCAGAACGGTTGCGGAAAACTTAACGCTTTCACTATGGACGCCTTGAGAAAAATCAAGGGACTTGGCGCCACGCATGTATGGTATACCGGAATCATAGAACACGCTACCCAGACCGACTATACGGAGCGGGGCATCAGACGCGACCACAGGGCGATGGTGAAAGGCAAGGCCGGTTCGCCCTATGCCATAAAAGACTACTATGATGTTGATCCGGACCTGGCTCAGAACGTGGCAAAGAGAATGGGCGAATTTGAGTCGCTCGTAGACAGGACCCACAAGGCAGGACTGAAAGCCATCATTGACTTCGTGCCCAACCATGTGGCGAGAGAATACCATTCCGACGCAATGCCAAAGGGCGCCAAAAACCTAGGAGAAGATGACAATACGTCGCAGGCCTTCAGCCCCAACAACAATTTCTACTATATTCCCGGGCAGACCCTAGCGTGCAGATTTGACATGACTGGCACTGAGGCCAAGCCCTACAGAGAAGATCCCGCAAAGGCTACGGGCAATGATTTGTTCTGCGCTTTTCCGGGAGTGGGCGATTGGTATGAAACAGTAAAACTGAATTATGGCGTAGACTATTGCGGTGGGCGCGTAAAGCATTTCAATCCGGTTCCCAATACTTGGCGCAAGATGCTCGACATCCTGCTTTTCTGGGCTGGTAAGAATATTGACGGCTTCCGCTGCGACATGGCGGAGATGGTGCCGGTGGAGTTCTGGCAGTGGGCAACTCCGCAAGTCAAGGAGCAGCATCCCCAAATTATATTTATAGGGGAAGTCTACAATCCGTCGATGTACCGCGACTATATCTACCGCGGCGGCTTTGACTACTTGTATGACAAAGTGGGCTTGTATGACACGCTGAAGTCTGTAACGAGAATGGAATGTGGGGCTCAGCACATCACCAACTGTTGGCAGCAACTGGACGACATCAGGCCGCACATGCTATATTTCCTTGAGAACCACGACGAGCAGCGACTGGCGAGCCCGTTCTTTGCCGGTGACGCTAAAAAGGGAATTCCCGCCTTGGCCGTGTCTGTGCTGATGGGCACAAACCCCTTCATGCTGTATTTTGGCCAGGAGTTTGGCGAAGAAGGCATGGATACAGAGGGGTTCAGCGGACAAGACGGCCGCACTACAATCTTTGACTATTGGAGAGTAAAGACCGTTCAGCAGTGGAGAAACAATGGTAAATACAATATGACGGGTTTGTCGCCGGAAAGCAGGGACTTGTATAAGGAGTACAAGGCTTTGCTTAACTTGTCGCAGAGTGAACCGGTCTTTTCGGAGGGGCAGTTCTATGACTTGATGTACGCTAATTACGACAACGCAGACTTTGACGCAAACCGCATGTTTGTTTTTGCCCGTTCAAATAGCGACGAGTGCTGTCTGGCCGTTTGCAATTTTAGCGACAACGAGACGTGCGTAAAAGTGAATATCCCCCAGCACATGCTGGACTTCTTCAATATATTGCCCGGTAGGTATGATGCCGTAGACTTGCTGACCAGAAAGAAGCAACCTGTTGGCTTTTCGGAGAGCAACAAGGTGGAAATTGCGGTTACGCCATGGAACGTCACCTTGCTGAAGTTCAACAAAAAGCAATGACAAAACAAAAAGGGGCGGCATGAAAATAAATATTCTTGGTGCAGGAAATGTGGCCAGTCATCTTGCTAAGGCGTTTAGAGGGGCGGGACATAGCACGTCAATCTGGAACCGTTCGGAAGAAAGCCTTAGGCCGCTGGTAGAGGAAGGACACCAGTGCACCACCAATATGGAAGAACTGCCTGCCGATGCCGACCTCGTGGTTATATCGGTGAAAGACAGTGCAGTGCGTGAAGTTGCTAAACAATTGGCTTCAGTTGTTGCGGGCACAAATATTCCTGTTGTTCATACTGCCGGCAGCTTGTCGATTGACGAGCTGAGACCGCTGTTTAGCCATTGCGGCGTCTTGTATCCCATGCAGACTTTCACTAAGTCCAAGGCCTTGGATTATTCCAAAATCCCCTTTTTCATTGAAGGCTCTGACAATATGTTGAAAACGCTGCGCGACGCGCTGGCGCTGGTTTCGCAAAACGTGTTTGTGGCAGACAGCAGCAAACGCAAGATGCTGCACCTTGCGTCGGTGTTTGCCTGCAACTTTGTAAACCACAATATCGCCATTGCCTGCAACATACTGGATAGGGCGGGGTTGCCCTCTTCCTCGTTGCTGCCGTTGATTGCTGAGACAGTGGAGAAGTTGGAGTGCTGCTCGCCTGTTGAAGCCCAGACGGGGCCTGCGGTGCGCGAGGACTACAATATAATAGCTGAGCACTTGAAGCTGCTCGATGCTTTCCCGGAGGAAAGGAAGATATACGAAATGGAAACCAAAAGTATAATAGAATACAAGAACGAACACCTAAAAGGAAATGCAAAATGATAGACTATGATTTGACTAAGATTAAGGCCGTCTTCTTTGACGTGGACGGTGTCTTGAGCACGTCAACGGTTTATATGGATGACGACGGCACCCCCTTGCGTAGTGTCAACATAAAGGACGGCTACGCAATACAACTGGCGGTCAAGCTGGGACTTTGTGTGGCAATAATCACAGGCGGCAGTTCCTCGGCTGTTGTAAACCGGTATAAAAACCTTGGCGTAAAGGAGATATATACTTCTGTCAAAGTGAAGATTGATGTCTATAACACGCTCTTGTCGAAGCTCGGTTTGCATCCTTCGGAGGTTGCATATATGGGTGATGACATTCCCGATTATGAAATAATGTCGTCTTGTGGTTTGTCTTGTTGCCCGAGTGACGCGGTGGCAGAGATACAGCAAATATCGCGGTATGTGTCCCCCTACACAGGAGGCAACGGCTGCGTCAGGGATGTCATTGAACAAGTGCTGCGCGGCAAAGGCCAGTGGAAACTGGACAAGATAGCTTTTGGGTGGTAATTGCAGAATGTTTAAAAGCAATGTTTGAAGGATATAAGTTCGCTCTTTTAAGCAAATCTCCGAGGCGCGCTTTGCTGCTTCAAGAGATGGGACTGGAATTTCAAGTAGTTAAACCGGGCATTGACGAGGTTTGTCCTGACGGAACGCTCGCTCTGCAGGTTCCGTTGTGTTTGTCTAGGCAGAAAGCCTTGGCGTGCCAGGATCTTCTTGGCGAAGATGTAGTGAAGATTGCTGCTGACACGGTGGTCATCATAGACGGCGAAATCCTCGGCAAACCAAAAGACAAGGATGAGGCAGTAGAGATGTTGCACAAGCTGAGCGGCAGGACAAATCAGGTCGTTACGGGTGTGACGGTTGCATGGAAGGATAAACTGTCAGTGTTCTCTGAGGTAACGGACGTAAAATTCGCGGTCCTGAGTGACGATGAGATAAACTTTTATATTGACCAATACCGGCCTTATGACAAGGCTGGCGCTTACGGCATACAAGAGTGGATTGGACTGATAGGCATTGAGGCCATACACGGATGCTACTATAATGTGATGGGGTTGCCCGTGTCCAGGCTGTACCGTGAGTTAAAAAAATGTTGACAGACTCTGCCTTTGCGGAAAAATATTAGAGGACGTTTTTTTGCTGTAAGGTCAGAACTTGTTATTTTTGCAAAAGAAATAGACTATAGTATGAAATACTTAAGCAAATATGTTTTTATAGGCGTGCTTGTGATGCTGTTGCTGCCGTCTTGCAGTGATGACAAAGAATACGCTTCGTTGCCGATTTTTGAAATAGGCGTATCCAATAGCGACGACCTTAAAGTAGGGGAACGGGTGATATTGTCGTTGACAAACACCAACACCCCGAAGAACATCTTCTATAAGTCTTATGTCTGGTCGTGCTCTCCCGAGGTCGATGGTCTCGAGTCTGCGACTCCCAATTCAAACAACACTTTTGTTCCTCTGACTAAAGGACGCCATAAAGTAACGGTGCAGATTGAAACGACGACATACGCTGACGGAGACCTGAGTAATAACGGCAAGACGATTACTGTTGGCGAAACCACCAATACATACACCGTGAGCGTGCTCAAGACGTATATTAAGGTTGAAAGAACCTTCGTGGTAAAATGAAAGCACTCGTTTCCTTCCTCCTGCTGACGTTAGCAATTTGTTCGGGCGCCCAGATCCAAACGTTCAACATCCCGTTGTTGAACAATAC
>CAVGQS010000147.1:0-5583 GCA_963631415.1 Lactococcus garvieae
GAAACTGGATCCATGACATGAAATTTCAACAGAATCCTCACCCGTATAAGAGGCAGGAGCCCTAAACACCATTACAAGCACTTGGTCAAGTATCTGCCCTTCGTCTTTAATTACACCATAGTTGACTGAGTAGGGTAGAGCGTCTTTCAAGCTTCTTTTCCCCTTATATATGCAGTCAACAATGGGAACAGACTTAGGGCCAGAAACCCTAACGATGCCTATTGCACCGCCCGACGCCGTTGCTATAGCGCAGATAGTAGTTGTGTCGCCCTTGGTTTTCAAATTCTTTCCAAGACTTTTGTGATGAGTGTGTCTATTGTATTCTTGTAATTTGTGTTAGCTTCCAAACTTCTGCGGTTTGCTATGACCATACAGCATGTCGTAGCCTTGTGCCCAAGCAGTCCGGCGAGACCTGCCACTGCGCTGCTCTCCATTTCTAAGTTCAAGATGTGTAGACCGTCGTAGCAGAACTTCTCAATCTTTTCGTTCTGTTCAGGGTCAGCTAACGCAATGCGGAGTCTGCGTCCCTGAGGTCCGAAGAAACCGCCGCACGTAACAGTTATTCCCTTGACCATGTCGGTAGAGGCAATGCGGTCTGTCAGTTCCTTATTTGCTATTGCTACGTATGGAGAACCTTTGCGTGTCTGCCATTGCATGTGTCTGACAAACTCCTTCTCGAGGTCAACGTCGCATACTGCATCTCGACCCTCGTAATAATTTAGAAGACCATCAAGCCCGATACTTTTGACGGATGAAATGAATGTGCCTATAGGCGTAGTGGGTTGCAGGCCGCCACATGTGCCGATACGTACTAGTTCAAGCGAAACAAGTTCAGACTTTTCTGCACGTGTTGCGAAATCAATGTTTGCCAAAGCGTCAAGTTCATTGAGAACTATGTCAATGTTGCCGATACCTATGCCTGTAGAGACGACTGAGATACGCTTGCCTTCGAATGTGCCAGTTATGGTGTGGTATTCGCGGTTTTGTACATCACACTCAATGTTGTCAAAATGCTTTGCTACAAGGCTGACTCTGCCAGGATCACCCACCAAAATGATTTTGCCGGCAATCTGGTCTGGTCTCAGATGCAGGTGAAATATTGAATTGTCGTTGTTAATTATAAGTTCAGACGGTGAATAATACATGGGTTAGTCGTTTGAGTATGAAAAAGGCTTCCGCTATTTATGCATTTCCGCTTTTCTTGCCATGTTGGCTAGTTCGTAAATCTTTTCGTTGAGGTCTTCTGCCTCTTTCTCTTGCCGCAATATAATAGTGGTCATCGCTTTTCGTTCCGCTTGCGACGGAGAATCCTCATACCGCTTTCTGTTTTCCTTAAGCTGCGAGATGAGTTTGTTGTACTTTTCGTTAAGTTCTGTCCATTCTTGGGCGTACTTGCGCGCCTCCTCGTTTTTGAATTGGCTTATGTCGTTGTAGTGCGTTCCGTATGCCACGTCGAAAGAAAAAGTATTGCCAGAATTCGAGTTCTCTCTCTTGCTTGAGGCTTCCTTTAATCTCATTTTTGCGTCTGCAACCAATTTGTCATTGCCTTTTTGCGTCATGCGTATGTTGTGCAATGCGGCTAGCTGTAGCAATGAATTGTTATCAATGCCTGTGTAGGTCTGGCGCATTGTGTTGGGAAGGAACACGTACACACAAACTTTGCCTTCTGGCTGAAAGCGGTCTGATACGAACCACCCCAAATCGTTCACTTCGTCATAAACCATAAGGTAGTCGTTGAAAGGCGAATTGAACGGCATGCCGACATTTTGCGGTTTGAGATATGATTTCGTCTCGCTATCGTATCGGGTGAGGAAAATGTCATAACCGCCTAGAGACATAGAGTCTTTTGAAGCGAAATATAGCGTTGTGCCGTCTGGCAGGAGAAAGGGATAGCCTCTGACTGCAGAACTGTCAAGCAAGCCTTCCAACGGTTTTGGCGTACTCCAGTTAACTCCGAACTTGTCGCTTTCAAACAACGAAACAATTCCGCCCTTGCCCGATTGGCAAAAAACAGTGTGGTCACAAAAATTGTTTACATACCCCGAACCCGTCGGAGACTGCTTCGTGCCTACAAGTTGTTTTGTTTGTTGCGCAGTCAACAGTCGACCGCAGTTGGCGTCAATGGCTATCGCGTCAAGAACATTATCGACGTCTACCACAAAACTGTCTACTATAGTTACCCTTTCCACAACTTCAAGCATGTTGTTTCCAAGGGTTGCCCTGTCAAGCAGCTTTTGCAGGTAGCCATAAGGCAACCCAAGCCCTTTGGCGCTGGCAATGTCTGACTCCAGTAAACTTGTCGCTTCGTCAAAACGGTACTCGCCAATCAGAGAATCTGCAGCCTTTGTATGTGGTTTGAAGTCTGCAGCACTTAGACCTTTAGCTGCAGTTCTCTTTCTCCTCTGTGCTGAAGCAGTATTGCATACCACGGTCAAGGCAATGGCAAAAAGCAAAAATCTCGCAAGATGTTTCATCTCCAGTCTCTGTGGCGTTGGTTACACTATTAGACTGCCCAGTCAACAATCTACTTCAGCTTCTCTGCCATGGCAGCAGCAGCTTTTTTGCCGTCACCCATAGCGAGAATTACGGTAGCTCCACCTCTGACGATGTCACCGCCTGCAAATATCATCGGAATGGAGGATTCCATGTCGTCGTTCACTGCAATGGTGTTTTTGCGTCCGAGCTCCAGACCTTCTATGCTGCGTGGAACAATCGGGTTTGGCGATACGCCCACCGCCACGATGACGAGGTCAACGTCTATTGTTTCAGTAGCTCCCGGAATGGCAACTGGACTGCGGCGTCCGCTCGCGTCTGGTTCTCCCAGTTCCATTTTCTGGAGTACAATCTCTTTCACCATGCCTTGCTCGTCACCATGATATTCAATGGGGTTGTGCAGGTTGAGGAATTCTACACCTTCTTCTTTGGCATGTCTTACCTCCTCAGCACGAGCCGGCATTTCTGCCTCCGAACGACGGTAAACAATCATGGCTTTTTCAGCTCCAAGACGCAGGGCTGTGCGTACAGAGTCCATCGCAGTGTTTCCTCCGCCGATTACGGCAACCCTTTTCCCGAACGGAACAGGTGTGTCTGTGCTGCCATTGCTTGCGTCCATAAGGTTTACGCGTGTCAGATACTCGTTGCTTGAAAGCACATTTATCAGGTTCTCTCCTGGTATGTTCATGAAATTAGGCAGACCTGCACCAGATGCTACAAAGATTCCATCATAGTCCTCCGATTTTAGTTCGTCTACGGTGATAGTCTTTCCAACCACGCAGTCCTTGCGGAAATCTACGCCCAACTGTTCCAGTGCCTTGATTTCGTCTTCTACAATGCTGTTAGGCAAGCGATATTCAGGAATTCCATATTTCAGCACACCGCCAATCTCGTGCAGAGCCTCAAATACTGTCACTTCAAATCCTCTCTTGACCATATCACCGGCAAAAGACAATCCGGCAGGACCGCTGCCCACGACAGCGACTTTCTTTCCGTTGAGAGCGGTTTTGCTCGCAGTGAGTTTGTTCTTGTCTGCGTTGTCGGCAGCAAAACGCTCAAGGTAACCTATCGCAACAGCCTTACCGCCTGTCTTCAAGTGTATGCACTTCGATTCGCATTGCTTCTCTTGTGGGCAAACGCGGCCGCATACGGCTGGCAGAGCGCTGTATTTCTTGAGCACCTTTGCAGCTTCGGTAATATGTCCAATCTCAATGTTCTTTACAAATGAAGGAATGTCAATGTTAACAGGACAACCTGTCACACAGCCAGGGTTGTTGCAATCCAAACAGCGCTTGGCCTCTTGTTGGGCTTGTTCTAAGGTGAGCCCACGGTTGACTTCCGCTTTCAATTCTGCTGCCCTTTGTTTTGCTTCAAGTTCAGGCATAATGACTCGCTCTATTGCCATTCTCTCCTTGGACTTGACAGACTTTCTGAGTTCTGTGCGCCACTCACTGTCGCGGGTAGTTTCCGATGTGTCGTCACTGGCCATATCAACGGAGACTGCAGGGGCAACCACATTCTCTGTCTCAGTCTTCGAAAACTTTTTTGCTGAAGGTGAATTCATAAATGACTCCAATGCGGCCTTTTCTTCGGTTGAGAACGCTTTCATTCTCTTCATCATGCCGTCGAAATCAACCTTGTGACCATCAAACTCAGGTCCGTCTACGCAGACAAACCTTGTCTTGCCGTCAACCGACACTCTGCAGGCGCCGCACATACCAGTGCCGTCAACCATTATGGTGTTCAGACTGACGTCAGTGGGAATGTCATATTTCTTTGTCAGCAAGCAGCAGAACTTCATCATTACAGCCGGACCAATCGCAAAGCACTTGTCAACCTTTTCTTTCTTTATGACAGACTCTATGCCTTCGGTCACAAGTCCCTTTTGTCCGTAACTGCCATCATCGGTCATGATAATCACTTCATCCGAGCTCTTGCGTACTTCGTCTTCAAGAATAATGAGGTCCTTGCTTCGACCGGCAAGAACAGAAATGACCCTGTTGCCCTTTTCTTTCAGAGACTTTATAATCGGAAGCATTGGAGCAACTCCGACTCCGCCTCCAGCACACACAACCGTTCCGTAGTTTTCAATATGGGTGGCTTGTCCCAATGGACCTACAATGTCGGCAATCTCCTCGCCTGGCTCCATAGCGCACAACTTGCGAGTGGTCACGCCAATCTGCTGGATAACAAGCATTATTGTACCTTCTGCGACGTCGCTTCCCGCTATGGTAAGCGGTACGCGTTCGCCGCCCTCTTCTATGCGTACTATAACGAAATGGCCGGCTTTGCGGCTCTTGGCTATCAGGGGTGCTTCAACATCAATGCGAAAAACATTTTCCGAAAACTGCAGTTTTCTAACTATTCTAAACATGTTATAATTGTATTTTTATGTGCGTTTTTTGTTGTTATGGGCAAAATTACTCAAAAAAAACCACATGGCTCTATGTTTCAGGCTACATATCAAGTCTGGATTAATCCTGTAGGGTCGTAAAAGCGCTGAAATGGGTCGTTTTGCCTGACTTTCTCCTTCGCTACGACTCGTCGAAAGGCACTTTGTTGGCTCTGGCTTCTCGTAAAGAAGAAAATGTAGTGCAGCTCCGATTGTTTTCACAAAGAAGTTTTTGCTCCTTCCTTAAGTTTTCTGCATAGTCCGTGTAAGTGTCGGGATTAAGCAGTCGCGATGCAATAATGCTGTTTTGCGCCGCGTCTTTTACCCATACCACGGGACCGTCATATAATGGGGCAATTTTTAATGCCGTGTGAAGAGCGCTTGTTGTGGCACCGCCTATCATCAGTGGCACATGTATGCCTGCTTCCTTAAGCTTTGAAGCTACGTTGCACATCTCGTCAAGGCTTGGGGTTATCAGTCCGCTCAGTCCAATGATGTCAACATGGTGTTCCTTGGCTGCGTTGACGATGTCTGCAGCGGGACACATCACTCCCAGGTCTATGATATTGTAGTTGTTGCACGCCATCACTACCGACACAATATTCTTGCCAATATCATGTACATCACCCTTGACTGTTGCTAGAAGCACGGTGCCTGCAGCATTTGACTGACTACTCTTCTCCTTTTCTATATAAGGC
>CAVGQS010000148.1:0-3757 GCA_963631415.1 Lactococcus garvieae
AATAGTTAGCCCGTTATGTGGGTTTGGTTAGCCATTTTCGTGGAAATGGCTAACCTTTTCTTAGAGATCAGGAAAGTCTGGTCCGCACGAAATGAGCGCAAATGCTTCTGAAATAAACTGAAGTCCTACTTTTTTCAATTGAGGTGGTTTTTCCACTCGGCGGCGGGAGTAAAACTTCCTTTTGAATTTTTTCAAAATAGGTTTTACGGGGCTGCAATTTAGCTTGAAATACTGCGTGATTGCTTCATTTTGGGTGTTCAAGTTACAAAATAGAGGTACTCAAACGAATAAGGGTTTAGTGTGATTTTGGTGCTGGCGTTGAGCCTTTTGTAAAATTGCGAGCTTGCAAAGGAAAAAAACGTGGCCTGTGAGGCTTGTGGTCAGCCGAAAATGTTTAACTTTGCATTCGGTTTTGGAAAGTTGGCAGAGTGATCGAATGCGCCGGACTCGAAATCCGGTATACTCTTTATGGGTATCGGGGGTTTGAATCCCTCACTTTCCGCAAAAGATTAAGATTCATCTTGGGATGAATCTTAATTTGTTGTTGTACGAAAACTTCCAAGCCATAAGAAAGATAAGGTACATATTGACCACGGCAGTTTGTGTAGTAGGTTTCCTATATTTTTCTTTGCTGCTGCTCGTTTCGTTGCCCGATGTCAAAACCTGGATGGCAGGCAAGTTTAAAGAAACGCTTGCCGAAGCCATAGGCAGTAGGGTAGAGGTGTCGGGGGTCAGCCTGGATTTATTTAATCACGCTTCAATAGAGGGTCTCGTGGTTTACGACCAGCGCGGGGTGAAGATGCTTGATGTCGGCAGCGCCGACATCTCCTTTGACTGTTTGCCGTTGATTGACGGAACCTTGCGCTTGTCTTCTGTAAAGGTTAGGGATGGCGAAGTGAAACTTTACAAGACGAGCAGGGATTCAAACCTTAACTGCCAGTTTGTGATAGACAGCTTGTCATCCAAGGACGGCGGTGGAGGATTTGAAGTTAAGCTCGGTTCCTTTATTGCGAAAAACATGAAAGTCTATTACGACGTGCTCGACGAGCCGGAGGCGAAGACTTTTATAGACAAAAATCATATTGCAGCAGATAATCTGAATTGCAGTCTGCTTGTGAAATGTATGGAGCGGGATAGCCTATCGTTAAGGATGCGCAGCTTAGACTTCAGCCTGAAAAACGGTTTGTCTGCTAAACAATTGTGTGCTAGTATTGCTGCGTCAAAACGCAGCCACTGCGTGTCTGTCAGCCTTAAACGCGGTACGGTTTCGTGTAGAAATATTATCGCGTCATTGCATGAGTCTCATTTGCGGATGTATACGAATGTTCAGGGTGATAATTTTATTTCGTCCTTGGCTGATGCGGGGCTTAATGTGGACGTAGAAACTGCCGAACGGTACAAATACGCTATATCGGCGAGTGTTGCTAAGTCGACGAAAGATGCCATGTGTCCTATTGAGACCTTTTTGTCACTGCGGCATGATGGCAGACAGCTGGCAAAATTTCATGCGTTTGTTTCTTGCAATTTGTATAGTCACGCATACGGCGATTATGACGTGGATGTGAGGAGAGATGACTTGGCTCCGATTTTCAGAGTTTTCAACTTGGATCTTCCGGCTTCTGCTTATTTGGGCAGTTTGACAAATCTTGAGAACAAGGCGTCGTTTCGTATTGACGGTGATGATTTCGTATGGAAAGGTCTCTTAAAGACAAATGTGGGAGAACTTGCTCACAATGTTAAGAAAGTCGGCGACCGTGTGTCGTATGATTTAGAGTTGAAAGATTTTGAGTTCCCGTCAGCGAATAGTGATTATGACATTAAAGTCTTAAGCGCGTCGTTAGAAGGAGCTGCCGAGTCAAAGCAAGTAGGAATGCTTGCTTTTTCCAGGTTGCTTAATGCCCAGATATCCAAAGACTTTGTCTTGAACTCTAAAGTAGCAATAAATGGTCTGCAGTCGCCTCAAATTAATTTGAACCATGTCTTGTTGTCCGTAGGGATAGACAAAGGTCTCGCGGATGTGGTTGCGGATGTAGAAGACCCTAAAGTAAAATTGCATAGCACAGTAAAGTGTGAAATTTCAAGGCTTTTTTCGTTGTTGCAGAATGGCGAGTGCGTTGGTGCAAAGGAACGGTCGGAAGTTTCTGGCGCCCTCCCGCTCTTACACGCTAAGGCGTCTGTGGATTATATTGATGCCGACTTTTTGAAACCTTTTGTGGGCAAGATGTTCCGGTCCTTCGCAATTAAGGACTTGGAGGTGTCGTATGCCGATGCCCGTAATTTTCGAGTGAATATCAATGACTATAGTTGCCGCTATAAAGACGGACGGGCCAGTGTCTTCGGGGATTTGTCCTTGTCTTGCAAGTCGTCTTCGAACGTCTGTAAGTACGACCTGCGTGCAGACAGTTGTTTGGGACGTCTTGTGACCAACATGAACTTTGATGAGATTGCGTCACTTTGCCGCCAGCAGTTTGCGGTGCATTTCCCCTCGCTTGATAATGTAAAAACTAAAGACCACGCCACAGGTTTTGCAGACTTAAATCTTAAGATCATGCCTGGGTCTGTCGTTTCTGAGTTGCTTAAGGACCAAATAGAGCTGACCAGCCCCGTCTTTGTAGACGCAAGAGTTTCAGGCAAAGACAAGATTTCTGTCGTTACGTCCGTCACTCCGAGGCTGAATTACAATGGTACATCCTATCGCAACGTAAGCTTGTATTGCAACAACAAGCCTGACTCGCTAACCGGATCGGTAATGTTTACGAAACTGCTTGGCAAAGATTCTGTAAGGGTGGAAGTTCCTTTTGTTGGCAACCGCGATGTATTGTACAATGAACTGAAGTGGAAAACAGGTAATGTCAGTGGGACTCGTGGTTCTGTAGCTGCCAGGACTTCTTTGACCCGAGATGAGGCTGGGCATATTTGCTGCAATGTAAAAGTGTTGCCGAGCAAGTTCTTTGTGAGAGATACGGTGTGGAACATTTCGCCTACTGACATCTCGTATTGCGGCAACAAATTCTCGGTTGACAAATTCTGTATTTCACGTCAAAATCAACACTTGAATTTCAGTGCTGCGTTTTCTGACGAAGTCCACGATGTGCTACTAGAACTCAACGATGTGGAGATTGCTTATATAGTAAATATGCTTAATTTCAAACCGTTAGAGTTTAGCGGAAGAGCTTTTGGCGTGGTGCGTAATCAAAGAAACGGCAATTTGTTGGATGCAGATTTGACTGTAAAGAATTTCTGTTTCAACACGGGCTATATGGGCACAATGAATCTGAAAGGTCTGGTCGACATGGATGGCAAGACCATTAAGCTGAACGCCACGACACAACGTTCTGACGAAGATTCAACGCTTATAGACGGTTTGGTAGATGTGAGCAACAACAAACTGGACCTATTTATTAAGTCGGAAAAGACAAACCTGCAGTTTCTGAACAAGTATGTGCGTGGATTCGTGTCTGATTTGGAAGGAACGGTGTCGGGTGATTTCCATTTGTTCGGCGACTTGAGATATTTAAACATGGAGGGCCGGCATAGAGTCAACTACATGAAATTCAGGCCCAAGATGCTGGGCGTGCTCTACACATTTGAAAACGATAGCCTTCATATCAGACCTGACACAATAGATTTTGGAGGCATGGCTCTGCGCGACCCCTACGGAAATACTGCAAAGATAAGTGGCTCGCTGAACCATCACTCTCTGTTTAGATTTGACTACAAGCTGAATTTTGATCTTGATGGGCTTGAGCTGATAGAC
>CAVGQS010000148.1:3767-5519 GCA_963631415.1 Lactococcus garvieae
GTATTTGCCGACGGCAATGTTGGTATATACGGCAACTTCAAAAAAATAAATATAGGAGGAGAACTATCTACTGCCGGCAATCCGGGAAGTTCCGTGCTATATTATAATTCAGAAACATCTTCGTCTGACGAAGACCAGAACCGATATATACGTTTCGTAGACCGGCAAGAAAAGGACGAGCAGCAGGATAATAATAAAGAGGAGAAACTTTCCTATTCGCTAAAAGACAACAGTACGGACGTTTACATCAATTTCAAGTTCAACGTAAACCCTAATGCAACCCTGAACATTGTTACAGATCCCACAACAAACGACCTGATGGCGCTCAATGGCAGTGGGGCGCTCAGTATGAACTATTATAATAAGGGGAAATTCCTCCTCAATGGACTGTATTCAATCGATGGGGGCAACTACAAACTGACAATAAAAGACATCATCCGCAAGAATTTTATCATACAACCAGGAGGGTATCTTCGCTTTAATGGCAGTCTGTCTGATGGTGACATAAATATCAAGGGCGTCCACAAAATCAATTCTGTGTCGTTGAGCGACTTGAATGTGGGAGCCTCGTATTCTAACAGTACGATAGGCGCTGATTGTATTTTGAATTTCACGGGCAAGATGTCCGAACCAAAGGTGTCGTTTGGACTGGATTTTCCAAATGCCAACGCCGACGAAAATAAAATCATCAAGAACATTCTTCTGACGGAAGAGGACCGTAACATGCAGGCTGTCTATCTGTTGAGTATCGGTCGCTTTTATACATACAATTACAATTCGTTCAACACTTCAGGACAAAGCCAGTCGTCGGTGGCCATGACATCTTTCCTTGCGGGGACGTTGAGCGGACAAATCAACAACCTGCTGCAAGACGCTTTTCATATCAACAACTGGAATTTTGACACAAATATAGCTGCTGGACGTATGGGGTGGGATGATATGGAGGTGCAAGGGTCGCTGTCTGGCAAAATGTTCAACAACCGTTTGCTTTTCAATGGTAATATTGGATATCGCGACCAAATTACAACTTACAGCAACAATTTTGTTGGCAATTTTAACTTGCGGTGGTTTTTGAACAAATCGGGTTCTGTCAGTCTTAAAGCGTATAGTGAAACGAACGACCGTTATTTCACAAAGACTACATTGACAACGCAAGGGGGAGGTATTATGTTCCGTAAGGATTTTGACAAACTGCGCTTCTTCTTCAATCGGAAAGATAAAAAATGATATTTGCAGTTGTCAGAGTATTAATTATCCTTAAATTGCTTTGCTACGTTCTCTCTTTTTGCTAAATTTGCGAACGTTAAATAATTACGTTGTGTGAGATGGTTTTTCACCAACTTGTTTCTTGATATGAATTTCTTTAAAATACTTACACTGTTTTCTGCAGCACTTGTTTCTTCCTCTTTTGCCAGTGCCCAAGACTTGATGGCAAGAGAAGCTACGAGTGATTTCCAACTAAAGTCCTCCAATACGGCTAAGATTATTGAACAATACCAGAAGAAGGAGGAGATGGCAAAAATCAATAATATCTATGGCAATGTTTGGAGCAATGCCGGGGTGAATGTGTATAGAGGTATGGCCAAGCCAGAAAATCTGGTTGTTGACTTGCGCGACTTCAGCATGCCGATTAAGAGTCGCATCATCACATCTAACTACGGCTATCGCAAGCGCTTTCACCGCAATCATTATGGATTGGACATAAAGGGTTACACTGGCGACACGATTTATGCTGCCTTCTCTGGCAAGGTA
>CAVGQS010000149.1:0-5506 GCA_963631415.1 Lactococcus garvieae
ACCATAGGCTATGTCTCTAACCAACTGTATGGTGTATGGCTTGCACTGGCGTCCGTACTCAACTGGATAGGACTCTTCGATGTCGGCTTCGGCAACGGACTTCGCAACCGCTTGGCGGAAAACCTGGCGCTGGGCAACATGGAGAAGTGTCAGCAGTATGTAAGTACTACTTACTGCTGCTTGACACTGATATTCGTCCCTGTGGCGATAATCTGTGTCTTGGGTTGCGGCTTGGTAAACTGGTCTTCGCTCCTCAATGTCGATGCCGGCATGAACGACATGATTCTTCAGACCGTGAGGATTGTGGTGGCATTTACCTGCTTGACGTTTGTTGCCAAGAACCTTTCCGTCATCCTTATGGCTTTGCAGTACAATGCGCTGTCGTCCATGCTCGACACCATTGGTCAGGTTCTTACCTTGTGTTGTATTGGTGTGCTCACCCTAACCACCGAGGGCAATTTGCTCTACCTGGCTCTAGCCTTGACACTTTGTCCTTTGACTGTTTATCTTGTGGCAAGCGGCATAATGTTCAAAGGAAAATACAAGCAATTGTGCCCCAAGCTGTCGCAGGTCCGCAAGGGATTGGTAAAGGATATTCTGAACCTTGGTCTGAAGTTTTTCATCATCCAGATTGCAGTCCTTGTCCTCTACGGAATGATGAACGTCCTCATATCCAACGTATCTAGCCCGGAATACGTGACAGAATACAATGTGGTGTACAAGTACCTGGGCATCCCCCTGATGGTGTTCAATATAATCCTTGCGCCCTTCTGGAGCGCTTATACCGACGCCTATACGCTGAAGGATTACAATTGGATGAAGAGCATATTCCGCAAGCTCGTCAGGATGGCCTTGCTCTGCATCGCAGGGTTGGTCATATTGATGCTTGTACATCCCGTTTTCTTCCAACTGTGGCTCGGTGACAAAGTCACGATACATCTGTCGATGATACTGACGGTCGGGTTCTACATCTCAGTTATGATCTTCGCCGGACTTTTCTCAAACATTCTGAACGGCACGGGATGCATCACGTTGCAGCTCTGGGGGGCTGTAATAATGACCGTCACCAATATCCCGTTGGCGCTGTGGCTCAGCACGTTCTGCGGACCGGAGGGTATCATCCTCAGTGTGGCGGGACTTAATTTCGTGGGGCTCCTGGTGTCTAACATACAGGTTTATAAGATTCTAAACAAAAAAGCCTCTGGCATTTGGCTGAAATAAACAAGAACAAACATGGATAAGAAACTTACCGTTGTCATCACAACGTACAATAGGAAGCAACCCCTAATAGAGCAGTTGCAGAGTCTGGAACGGCAAGGGCTGTATGACCAGTATCGGATAATTGTCAGCAACAACTGTTCCGACTACGATGTGGAGGCATCGCTGAAGGAGGCACTGTCGCCGGAGTTTATGGAGATTGTCACCGTCTACAACCGCAAGTACAATGTTGGCGGAGACTGCAATATCGCCCTTTCCTTCCAGCTGGTAGACACGGAGTGGATGTGGCTCTTGAGCGATGACGACCTCACCATGCCGGGCTCTGTCAAGACAGTGTTGGACGATGTCGATAATTATCCCGATGTTTGTTGGCTGAAATATTCCATCAGCGGAGGCTTCAAACTGTTCGACGACAAACGCTGCGACAATCTCGTGGATGTTTTCGAGACGTGTATGCAAAAGAATGGGCACGGGTTCGGCGAGTTTATCTTTATGGCAAACAACGTGTACCACATGCCTCTGATAAAGAAGCATATCGGAGATGTGCTGGCTCTTGCGATGACTTGCATCCCGCATGATATAGCACCCATGTTCGCAGTGAAGTATGAGCATCAGCCGATGATGTTCCGGTCAGCTGTCTTGACAAACTATGTAGTAGGCCGGGTATCGTATACACCACTTTATGCTCTCAGCAACTTTGTGAATATATTCACGACCAAATTTGAATTCTCCCCGGAAGAATTTGACGCTTACCGTCTTCTGTCAGACCAAAGCAGCGGTCTTGTGTACGCGTTGTTCGATATTCGGAACAGGAAAATCCGTCATCAGTATTTCCTGAAGTTCATGGCAGGCTACAGATGGAAAAATCCGGTGTATAGATTTGTCTCCAGATTGGTTTACTATCCGTTCCATCTTGCCAATGCCGAACGCAAGACCGTTGAAGGTTTTGTGAAGATGTTCAAAAAGTCAAAGAAAAGCGAAACTGAAAACTAATGTCACTCGATTCCATCAACTACCTCTACTTCCTGCCCGTGGCCTTTGCCCTCTACTGGGCGATGCCGGCACGGATGAACACGGTGCGCAACTGTGTGCTCATCTTATTGAGCTACTGCTTCTACGCCTTCGCTGACTGGCGCTTCTGCGGGTTGCTTGCCCTGGTTTCTGCAATGACTTATGTCGCAGGCAAGCTGATGCATACGTTTCACGGGGGCAAATACGCCAAGGGCATTGCTACGCTCAATGTAGTGGCGTGCCTGGGCATACTGTGCTTATTCAAGTACCTGGGCTTCTTTGCCGAGCAGATAGCTCCGCTCATAGGGGGGGTAAGTCAACGTGTTGTATTACAGCAAGTTTGATAGTGCCGGTCGGCATCAGCTTCTACGTCTTTATGGCGATAAGCTATACGGTCGACAGGTACAAAAAGGTCATTGCAGAGAGTCCGTCTCTCGTCGACTTCTGCGCCTATATCAGCTTCTTCCCGCATCTCCTCGCCGGCCCGATAGACCGGGGCCGCGAGATGCTTCCGCAGCTGCAGCGGGTCAGAACCTTCGACTATGGTATGGCCGTTGACGGCATGCGCCAGATTCTCTGCGGACTCTTCAAGAAAGTGGTCATCGCTGACAACGTCGCCAGCATTGTGAACAACGCCTGGACCAACTACGACAAGGTCAATTCCGTGGTGCTCGTCATGGCGGCGGTGCTCTATTCCATTCAGATATATGCCGACTTCTCCGGCTATTCGGACATTGCCATAGGTACGGGCAAGCTTTTCGGTCTTCAGATGCGCCGCAACTTTGCCTATCCCTTTTTCTCCCGCAACGTGTCGGAGTTTTGGCGTGGCTGGCACATGTCGCTCACCTCGTGGTTTACCGAATATCTCTACATCCCGCTTGGGGGCAATCGGAAGGGAACTGTGCTCACCATCGTCAACACGCTCATTGTGTTTACGCTTTGCGGTTTCTGGCATGGAGCCAACTGGACCTTCCTCGTGTGGGGCTTCCTTTGCGGAGCGATGTTTATCCCGCTGCTGTTGTCCAGTAGGCTGAAGACGCGTTGGAAGGGTCAGCCAGTCCGTCTGGATGCGGCCAACCTTACCTCCATGCTCATCACCTTCACGCTGATAACGGCATGCTGGATAGTCTTCCGTGCACCGAGCATGGCAGATGCGGGCGAATACGTCAGTGCCACGCTGACCAACATCCATCAGCCGTTGAAGTTGGGCGGGCATATCAACTTCAGGGCCTTGTTTCTGGTCTTGTTGATGGCCACTGTCGTTGTGGAGTGGTTGGGCCGTAACTGTGAGTATCCTTTGGCTGTACTCCGCACGAGGTCGGCCGGATGCCAGCGTGTGACGTACGTTGTGATAACCCTTCTTGTCATCATGTACGCTACGGAGTCCGGAGCATTTATATACCAAAACTTTTGATTGTCTTGATTCGCGATGAAGAAATTCCTTTATAAGTTGTCGCTGATGTGCCTGTTGGTATTGGTAGCCATTGGGGCAGTAGTGATATTGAACAGGCAGTTCTTTTTGAACGACTCCTATTTGATGGAGTTCCCCGTCAAGCAGCAGTTGATCACAGACACGCCGTCCCCCAAGGTCGTCATCTTGGGCGGCAGCAATGTGGCTTTCGGGCTCGACTGCCAGACTGTCTCCGACAGTCTGCATCTGCCCGTCATCAATGCCGGATTGCATGCCGGACTGGGTCTGCGGTTTATCATGGACGGCAATATCCCTCTTGTCGGCAAGGGCGACATCCTTGTCGTCATGCCCGAGTATGACAATTTCGGAGGCACTGCTTATGGCGAATCGCAAACCAGTGGCATGATTCCTTATTTCTCCTCTTTGTCGGATATGCTGCAGATGAATGCCGCCCAATGGTCCAATGTCATCAAAGGGTTTGGCCGCGTTACTTTGACTTCTTTCGTATATGGCTTGACCTCTATGGGCGAAGACGGTGGGCAGGACAGGAAGACATACCAGTACAAGCTGGACGGATTCAACAGCCTAGGGGATGAGGTGTCGCATTGGACGTTGCCTTCAGGCGTAGACATGCACACCTTTGTTGTCGGTGCCATTGACAATCCTCTTGACACGGATTTCCTGCAGAAGTTCGTCTCTGATTTGAGTGAAGCCGAGCGTCGTGGCGTGCGTGTCGTGGTTCTGCCTCCAGCCATCTACGATGCCGGCTACAAGGCAAAGAAGCCTTTCATCGACTCTGTCAGCGCCTACCTGATGGAAAACGGGATGCCTTTCCAAGCTGACACCGAGCTGTTCGCTTATCCTGCCGACATGATGTACAACACTGAGTATCATCTTAACAAAGCGGGAGTTGACGCCAACACCCAAAACGTCATCAGCGCTTTGCGCAGGGTTCTGCGGTAAGGTTTAAAAGATTGATTTTATGAAACCATCGCTTGAAAAAATATTGTCCATTCCCAAGAGCCTTTGGGTCTGTTTCCATTTATTTTCGCTAAAGGACGCTCTCCTGTTGCCCGTCTTTGTGCGGTACAACACCAAAATTCAGTCTCTGAGAGGAAATGTTAAGATAATCCATATGGGGGGGGTAAAGCCGGCTTTACTGAAGATTGGTTTTGGCAATGTAGGTATATACGACAAGAAATACTCGAGGAGTATACTTGAACTCGATGGTACAATTGTTCTCAACGGAAAGGTGTCTCTCGGACATGGCAGTGCATTGAGTGTGCAGAAGGGAGCGGTTGTCACATTTGGTGAAAATTACTGCAATACTGCTGAGGGTAAGATTGTCTGCAAGAAAAGAATTACTTTTGGTAACAATGTACTCACCTCATGGGAAACGCTGATTATGGACACCGACTGGCATTCCATGCAAGACAACAAGACGGGTCGTGTATTGCCTTGCACAGAGGAGATTGTTGTTGGCAATAATGTATGGATATGCACGCGCAGCGTCATACTCAAGGGCAGCGTCATCCCTGACGGATGTATTGTCGGAGCCAACACACTTTGCACCAAAAGGTTTACGGAGTCGGACGCTGTTATAGCCGGCAATCCTGCTGCGGTGCGTAGAAAGGATGTGACATTGTGTAGAAAATGATGAATGAAATTCCTTTGTTACGAAGCCATCCAACACACTTATGCGCGAAATTATAGAATATATGTGAAATCACATACAACCAAAACCAACAGAAATCAACAATGCTAGAGAAAGAAAGTAAAATCTATGTGGCCGGACACCACGGGCTCGTGGGCTCCGCCATCTGGAACAACCTCAAGCAGCGGGGTTACCAGAATCTCGTGGGGCGC
>CAVGQS010000150.1:0-5422 GCA_963631415.1 Lactococcus garvieae
GACAATAAATGGAGGTGACTACTCCGTGGCTTATTATTATGACGGCAACGGCAACCCCTGCACAAAATCAGAGGCGACTGCCGACAATAGAGGAAAATGGCGGTGGCGTGATGGCTGTTGTTCAGCGCAAAACAATGGGCGATGTTCTAGTTGACAAAGCTGTGATGTCGGTGTAAATGTCGGTGTAAATACAGAAGAGAATATTGTCCCCAAATTGTCTGAGCGACAGAAATTAATTGTTTTGATTATTAAATCGAATGCAACTGTTAACGTAAAGCAAATGTTGGAGACTTTGCCGGTGACTTCAAGGACGATAGAGAGAGGCTTGTCGGCAAAGCAGAAAGCTGGCATCATAAGGCATAAAGGCACGGACAATGCCGGAGTGTGTGTGGTGCTTGAGAATTCAATTCATGTTCGCTAAAATATAATCACAAAATAGCGTCTGCTTTTTGGCGGTCTCAATATTTCTGTATATCTTTGTGCGCGTAATCTTCATTAAGTTGAATTTTACTTGGCAAAAAGAGCGATAAATAGTACTATACTAAAGGTTAGATAATAGTATGACAGCCGATTTATATGAATATTCGACACCAGAGCTTGTGCGTCTGCTTGGTTCGCGCTTCAAGGAGTACAGAATGCGCTGCAACCTTACACAAAAGGAAGTTGCAGAGCAGTCTGGTATAGGGTTAACGACTATCCATAAGTTTGAGAATGGAACAGTGGGCAATGTTTCGCTGTCCACGTTCCTCCTTTTGCTGAAGGTTGTCGGCCAGATCAATGCGCTGGACGACTTGCTTCCGGAATTGCCGGAGTCTCCCTACTTGATGCGGAAGAACAACAAGAAGGCGCAGCGTATTCGTCACTCCAAATAATTGCCGTATGATAAATTCACTGAAAGTTATACTTTGGGATGAGGAAATAGGCAGACTTGCATGGGATGAGCACCGCAGGCTTGCGTACTTTACGTACAATCCAGAGTTTGTCAAAAAGGGATTGAACATATCTCCACTGTCTGCCCCTGTCAATGGAGTGAGGGCACTTGCACCCATTTGGGGTGAAAGCGCAAAGATATTCCAAAGGCTTCCTGCCTTTGTGGCAGATTCGCTGCCCGACGCATGGGGCAACCAACTCTTTGACCTTTGGCGCCAAAATAACCACATTTCAAATGCGGACATCAACCCGCTTGACAAGTTGTCGTTCATTGGCAAACGGGGAATGGGCGCGTTGGAGTTTTTGCCGGAGGCGACACACGGACGAAAATTAGAAAAGATAAACATGAAGTCGTTGGCGGATTTGGCGGAACGCATCTTTGTTGAAAGAGAAAATGCCCGCATATTGCCGGAAGAGTCGATAGCGATGCAGTCTCTACTGACCGTTGGCACCTCTGCAGGTGGTCGCCAGCCAAAGGCCATAATAGCAATCAACCGCAAAACTGGCGAGATTCGCAGTGGACAGATTCCTGGGCTAGAGGACTTTGACTATTATTTGTTGAAATTTGGGAATTCCGAATATTGTTCGTCGGAGCTGGAGATGACCTATTATGAATTGGCCTTAGCGGCAGGAATCAACATGATGCCGTCTGTGTTGTTCTCTGTTGAGGACGGCCGCCATTTCATGACCAAACGCTTTGATCGAGATGGCGCCAAGAAGGTGCATACGCAGACATTGGCTGCCATTTGCCCTGAGGCAGACAGCTATGAGCAGTTGATTGCAGTATGCCGCAAGCTGCATCTTCCGGAAGCAGACTGCCAGGAGGTGTTTCGCAGAATGGTTTTCAATGTGCTGTCAAACAACACAGATGACCACAACAAGAATTTTTCTTTTGTCATGGACGAGGATGGTTCTTGGCGGTTGTCACCGGCCTATGATGTCACCTATATCACAAACAGAGGCGGACATTTGCCAAACGAGGAGCATTGTTTGTTCATGCGCGCTAAACTCAGCGGCATAACTCGTGACGATGCAAACGAATTTGCCCGTGACAACGGCATTCGCAGGCCAGATGCTATCATTCGCAATGTCGCTGATTCATTAAAGAACTTCCGTTCTGTAGCTTTGAAAAATGGTGTGGCGAACGAATGGATTGGCAGGGTTGAGAGCGCTATCATCAATCACCTGAAAGCTTGGGGCGAATGGGAGGAAGACAATCATCTGGCTACTTTCATGATCAACGGACACACAATCAAGAATATCCGCTTGGAAGAAACCTACAAGGGGAACTACCATCTATATGCTGAGATAGACGGCAAAGAACGCAAGTTTGTCATCGGAAAGAACAAGGAAGAATACTCTGTGATTAGAACGACGGGCTTGTCAAATGTTTCGCCAGAGCTGCTCATGGCGATGGCGTGCAAATATTTTAATGGGTGAAGAAGTTTCTTCGGTATGATTGATTCTTATTTCATCTTGTCCACGATGACGGCGATGGCGCCGTCGCCTGTCACGTTGCAGGCAGTGCCGAAGCTGTCCATGGCGATGTAGAGGGCTATCATCAGTGCCAGCATGTCGTTGTCAAAGCCCAGGATGGCGCCAAGCGGGGCGATGGCTGCCATGATGGCTCCGCCAGGCACGCCCGGTGCCGCCACCATGCAGACGGCCAGGATGAATATGAAGTGGGTGAAGAGGCCCAGGTCGTGCGGCAGTCCGCTCAGCATGCAGATGGTGAGCGCGCAGCACGTGATTTTCATCATGGAACCAGAGATGTGGATGGTGGCGCAGAGGGGGATGGTGAGACCTGTCACTCCTTCGCTCACCCCGTTCTTCAGCGTTTGCTTCATCGTCACCGGAATGGTAGCAGCCGAGGACGCTGTGCCCAGAGCCGTGAAGTAGGCGGGCAGCATGTTGAGCAGCAGGCGCAGCGGGTTCTTGCGCGCTATGGCGCCGGCGATGCAGTATTCGTAGAGCAGTATCACGATGTGGAGCACCACTATGACGGCGATGATTTTAGCGAAGACAGTGAGGATGTGACCTACCTCGCCAGAGAAAGTCATGTTGAGGAAGATGCCGAAGATGTAGAGCGGCAGCAGGGGGATGACCATCTTGGCGATGACCCACGAGATGAGGGTGCCGAACTCGTCGAACACGCCCTTGAGCGTGCGGCTGTTGTGGAGGGCGATGCCGATGCCGAGGATGAAGGAGAGGACCAGCGCGCTCATCACGTCGAACAGGGGCGGTATCTGCAGCTCGAAGAACGGCTCCAGTCCGTCAGGCTTCGTTACATGCACCTCGCCTGCAGAGGACACCAGTTGGGGGAAGAAAGCCTCGCCCACGCCATAGGCCAGATAGCCGGAGATGAGAGTGTCGGCAAAGGCGATGCCCACGGTGATGAGGAGCAGGCGTCCCGCCCCTTGTCCGATGGAGGAGATGGCGGGTGTGACGAGTCCCACGATGATGAGGGGGATGAGGAAACCGAGAAATTGACTGAAGAGGCCGTTGAAGGTGACGAAGACGCGCACCCACGGCTCGTTAAGCAAGCCGCCCAGCACAATGCCCAGCACAATGGCTATGATGACCCGCGCCAGGAGCGGCAGAGAAAGGAGCTTTTTCATTGACTACTTTTACATGATTTGCGTTTGCGCGTGCAAAAGTAAGTCTTTATGCTGGAAAGCGGGGGCTTGGCGACGCAAAATAATGACTTCGCTGTCCGCTAAAATTCAACTGGACACAAATCGAACAGACTGAGCCTTGTAAATGACGCCTCGGTTTCTCATATATATAATAAGGTAAGCACACCTCAATAACTCAAAGAATTGAATGGGCGATATTTTTGGGGGTTGTTTTATCAGTTCTATGTTTTTGTCTGATGCTATTTTTTCGAGTTCCCGAACTTTTCGCTGTAGTTCCCGAACCTTTCGCAGGGGTTCCAGAACTCTTATTACATCCTTCGTGAACAGCAGAGCGCTTGCCGTTGTATGTCTTCGGGTACGTCTATAAACTTCATCTGCCCATCAGTATTTTGCGCGCCCATGCCGGTACAAGCTTGATGTCATGGTTGAACTCTTTGTCGCTTAATGTTCTGACATGTTCTATGAGCAGGCTTTTCTCTTTTTCGGTGATCTTCTCCTTGCCGATGGTGCGCATGGCAGAAACAACGAGCATCATCAGTTCTGACTTGTAGGCAAAATTCTTTCCCGAAGAGGAGTGCTTGAAAAGAATTCCCCGTCCGTTTCCTACTTTTATTTGGCGCGGCGTGCCATTGGTCAAGAACACCACATTCATCGGAATCTGGGTGGACAGACCAAGTCGGTTGAGGGCATACGCTCCTGTCGGGACAATCTTGGCTTTGTCTCGTTTGGCGATAGCCTGCGCAATTTCTTCTATAGAAGGATAGACGAACCCTATTCCATACTCCGTGTCTTCCTTGGGGTATAAATAGACGCCATGAGCCAAGCGTATCAACACCTTGTCGACATATAGCCGAAAGAATGCAGACTTCACTGCCGAGGGAGACCCGCACTCGGCGTAGTCTTGTTGGAATACTATCGAACCACGCCCCTTTCCTCTTAGCCTCACTGTTATCTTATTTTCAATACTTTGACTTGCTGTCTGCGCCATATTGTTGAAACCTTTTTGTGATATTTTTGGTTCAAAATCACTCGCAAAGATAAAACGATTTCTTCAAAAACAAAAGTTTTCAATGGAAATTCTTCTTTGAGACATCGAGCAAGCTTGCTCCGTGCAGTAGATTGCCTTTTTAGCTGCCTCAAATCCCTGCCGATCAAGAGCAAAACGCGGTTGTTTTTTGAACGCGGTCGTCGGAACAAACCGAAAATTTGCTGAAATAACCGAAAAAACATCTGAAAAAAATCGGAGGTTTACGAAGAATGCCTATATTTGCATTGTCTATCCTTCCGAGGAGTCCCAAAGCGATGGGACGTGGCGGGACGGACATACATATTAAAAAGCGTTTTTGTACGCTTTGGTTTTGACGTTCAGAGAACTTCGCAACTTCCAAGGATCATCAAAAGCAAAGCAACAGGGACGCCCTATAGGATGTATTGTATACCTCTTGTTGGCTAAACTACACTCATGTGTGAGTATTCCCAATGCATTTGGTCTACATATATGCATCAGCGTGGGGCTTTCCGTTGCTCGTTTCGGTGATCCGGGCAATGCGAAGGCCTTCTGAACGTGGAACGAGTGGCAGAATGGTTCCACGCTTTTTTTGTACCTATACTAAAATGAAAATCAGTGCATTGGGGACGTGCAGTACGTTGAATGACGACAGATTGCTTAAGGAATTTCAAGGCGTATTATATGTGCGTGGATGCAACAAGTACCACTCAATAACTCACCGCCTTATGTAGTTCTTGACATTAGAATTAAATAACGGAACAAATAAAAAGTTATGGCACAAATCGAATTTGATAGCATCGAGCCCATTGATAATAGAATCCAAAAATATCTGGATCTTTGCAAAACA
>CAVGQS010000151.1:0-5370 GCA_963631415.1 Lactococcus garvieae
ATACTACACAGACGCTTTCGCCATGGAAACGCGCTTCATTCAGCACGCCACATTGGCCATGCTCACCCAACAAAGCGAGTGGACGAAAGACGATGCCGCCTACATTCTGCTCACAAATAAAGCACAAACCGACAATTGGCAACCGGAAGGAAACAAACGCTTCAACTCCCGGGAAGGAACGACAGTGGGATACGAAGGGCTGGAAACAGTATTGAAAAACGGTGAATTTGCCCCCTCTATAAATGCCGTCGACATAAACGATGGAAAGGATGAAAACGAAATGTGGGATATTTTCAACTCCGTATACAATCTTTTGCAAGAAGAAGACGAATTGTATTTCGATATAACCCACGGTTTCAGGTATCTACCCATGTTTATCATTGTGTTGGGCAATTATGCAAAATTCATGAAACACGTGAGCGTGAAAGCCGTGACCTACGGAAACTTCGAGGCAAGAAATGAGCAGGGAGCACCCGTCATGAATTTGCAGTCGCTCTCTTTATTGCAGGATTGGACTTCCTCGGCAGCCACGTTTGTGGAAACAGGACGGGTGAAAGCATTTACCTCAGATATATTGACCCTGCAAAAAGAAAATGCATGGTCAAATAAAGTCAAAGCATCTATTCAAGAACTCAACAAGCGCCTGAACGAATTTGAAGGGCAAATATCCACCTGCCGCGGAGCTGATATAATGAAAGGTGCTGCTGCACGCGACGCAAGCGAATGCATAAAGCGAATAGTAAAAGCCCAATTGCTGCCCCACCCTGTCGTTGAGGTGCTCAACACCATACATAACGATATTGCCCATTACCAAACCGACTCATTGGAAAATCTGCGCAAAGCAATAGAATGGTGCATACGCTACGACCTTGTGCAACAGGGCTATACTCTTTGCCAAGAAAGCATCATCACCTTTTTGTGCAGCAAATTCTCCGACTTCAACCCTTACACCGGACAAAAAGCACATAGAGAATACCGCGACTTTTGGAGTTCTATATTGGGTGTAGACAAAGACGTAATAGGTAATGAAACACAGTGGAAATACAAATTGGCCGAAAACCGCCAGCTCACTCGCGCACTGTTCAATCTACCATGGGTCAGAGACTTCAGACGCGAATACAATCTGCTCACCCGCAACCGCAACCAGGTGAACCATGCAGGATTTATAGGCGATGCAAAAGCTGATGTTATTAAGAGTCAGTTCCGCAGTTCGGTAGACGCATGCATGAAATTGTTCGACGAAGATCTGCCTGCTCCAGAAATTGAGAACCCTACAGAAGAAAAGGTGTTCATCAACCTTTCAAACCATCCCAAAGACCAATGGAGCGCAGAGCAACTCGATGCGGCCAAGCAATTTGGCGAATGCGTCGACATGCCGTTTCCGCAAATAGACCCGAATGACGACGTCAATCAAATCGACGCGATCGCAAAAGAATATATCCAAAAAATAATGGAACACGCAGCCTCCAAGACTGTCACCGTTCACATCATGGGCGAGATGTGCTTCACTTACAGAATGATAAAGCAGCTGCGTGCGCTCGACATTAGGTGCGTCTGCTCTACCTCCTATCGTCTTGTGCGCGATGAGGGTAGTGGCAAGCGTTACGTAGAATTCCATTTCAAGCAATTCAGAGACTATGAATGTTAAACGCGAACCAGGAATAGTCCTGTCGACCGACCAAAAAAAGGCAAAAAAGCAGTTCCGCAAGTTCCTCTCCGACGACAACCGTGTGTTCATCCTCAAAGGCTATGCCGGAACCGGAAAGACCACGATGGCAAGAGAAATGATAAACTTGCTAGAAGCCGAACACAAACATTTCAGACTGCTGGCGTCTACCGGCCGCGCTGCAAAAATATTGGCTAATACCACAGGGATGGGCACTTCCACTGTGCATAGCATGATATACACGTTTTCTGATTTGAACCAAGACATCGAGAAAATCAGCGAAGAACGACAGCGCACAGGCATTGAGCCCTCAGGACAATTGTACCTGATATTTGAGTGCGAACAAGTGGAGCCAGACCACGAGCAATGTTTCTATTTCGTTGATGAAGCCTCAATGGTGTCTGACGTGAAAGACCCCAATGCCACCCAGGCCGTTTTCGGAAGCGGCAAGTTGCTTACCGACCTGTTCTATTTCGACCCCAAGGGCAAGTTCATATTCATAGGCGACGCGGGCCAGTTGCCTCCAGTGCAGCAAAAAGAGTCGCCGGCCCTCTCTCTGTCCTACATCCAAAACGCATGCGGGAAGAAAGCCACAGAGGCAACCCTCACGCAAATCATGCGCCAGCAACAAGGCAACGACATTGTTAATGCCGCCCAGAAGATGCGCTATCTGTACCAGAATCCGCAGCCAACGAAATGGGCCAAGTTCAAAATGCGCGGCTTCAAAAACGTACACCTGCTCTCCAGCCAGATACAACTGGTGCAAATGTATATCGACCGTATAAAGAAATACGGATACAACGACTCCACGCTGATATGTTTCTCCAATCGCCAATGCAGTGAAGTAACAAAACTGGTGCGCCCCGCACTAGGCCTGAAATCTGACACTCTGCAGCAGGGCGATTTGCTGATGGTGACTCAAAACAACCTTATTACCGGGTTGATGAACGGTGACTTGGTGGAGGTGACCTATGTGGGAAGCAGAGAGAGGCGGGCCAGCCTCACCTTCGTCAATGTCACGGTAGAAGAGGTGATAACCCGCAAAAGCTACAGCACATTGATGATTGGCGAAATACTCTATTCAAACCAGACCAATCTCACTTCGCAACAACAGAAAAACCTGTTTGTGGATTTTGGTATAAGAATGAAAGGCCAAGGCATAAAGCAAAAGTCGCTGGCATTCAAGAAGGCAATGCTCTACGACAAATACCTCAATGCTCTGCGCGCAGTATACGGCTTCGCGCTCACTTGCCACAAGTCGCAGGGTGGCGAATGGGACAATGTGTTCCTCAACATTCCGCGCAATCTGCCCATACAGCCCAAGCCCTATGTGTACCAATGGATGTATACGGCGATGACTCGTGCAAAAAAAGAACTCTATCTTGTCGACGACTTTTATATAATGTAGTCTTATGGAACTGGTTATCAATACATTTGGAGTGTCGCTCAATCGCGACAACGAAGGTTTTGTGATAAGCAATGCCGATGGCCGGCAGCGCATTCCGGCTGAGGGCATCACCTCGATACAGATAAGCCGCGGAGCCCAGATATCCAGCGATGCGGTGATGCTTGCAGTAGAACGCGAAATAGAGCTCTACTTCAACGACAATGCCGGCAAACCTATTGCCCGCGTGTGGAGTCCGAAGTACGGGTCTGTGTCCACCATACGCAAGGGGCAACTCGCTTTTACCCTTTCGTCCGATGCCGTAGTTTGGATCAAAGATGTGATACGCCAGAAGATAGAAAACCAGCAAGCCCTGCTGCTGATGTTGGCAGCAACCGACACGTCCGTCGGCTTCTCTGTCGACAAAACCATCCGCCGGCTCGAAGACTACCGCACAAAAATAGCGTCGGCCGAAGGCAATGTGGTGGCAGAAATGGCTCCCACACTGCGCGGATGGGAGGGCGTCGCGTCGAAAATATATTTCGATGCATACAATCTGTTCCTCCCCGAAGAATTCCGGTTTGAAAAACGCTCGCAACATCCTGCCACCGACGTGGCCAACGCATTGCTCAACTATGGCTATGGGCTGCTTTACGGCAAAATAGAGGGCGCGCTCATCAAGGCGGGCATTGACCCCTATGTCGGAGTGCTGCACCGCGACGACTACAACCGCCCCGTGCTGGTCTACGATGTGATTGAGCTCTATCGCGTATGGATAGACTACGTAGTGGCCATGCTCCTCTGCCAGCATGCCATCACTGACGACCACTACTCCGTGCGCCCCGACGGCTCCTGCTGGCTGGAGTCGCTGGGACGGCGTATACTCATCCAGTCGGTCAACGACTACCTTGACGAGGTGGTAGAGAGCGCCAGCGCTCAGCGCAGCCGCTTGGTGCAAATCAAGCTCTATGCCCAACACCTTGCGCAAACGTTCAAACACTTCATGTAGCCTGCCTATGATATCTTACGGAAACAACATAAAGGGTACCGACGACCCGCTGGGCAAAGTGCCTGTCAAAGCGGTGTTTGATGCCATACGCAACCCACAGCCCCACATACAGTCGCTCATAAGCCAGCTGCGCGTCGTTCAGCAACTCAACCCCGCACTATACAAGCAGCTCAAGACCCGCTTGCCCTACGTGGTGTGCGCAATGTTCAACCCGCAGGTGAGGCGCGCCGAAAACTTTGCCTTCACCCAATATTTCATCGTCGACATCGACCATGTGTCGTCGCGCCATATAGTGCTAGCTGACCTTCGGCACCAAATCAACTCCGACCCGCGCACCGCCTTGTGTTTCACGTCGCCGGGCGGTGACGGGCTCAAGGTTATGCTGAAACTTTCGGAGCGGTGCTATGATGCCGGACTGTACAAAACCTTCTACAAGGCATTTGTGATGAACTATTCCACTCAGTACAAGCTACAGCAAGCAGTAGACACGCGCACGTGCGACGTGGCACGCGCATGCTTCATTAGCCTGGATGCTGAGGCCTACTACAATCCCGAGCCCGAAACCATTGACATAAAGGCATACGTCGACCCCGACCTCGATCCATTGGCGGCATTCAACGTAAAACGCGAGGTGGAACAAGCGGCAAAAGATGGCGACAAACTTCTGAAAAAAGAGCATGCTCCAGAACCGCAGTCCGACATACTGCAACAAATCAGGCAGACACTCAACCCGCGCGTAAAGGCAGCAAACCAAAAGCCGCCAGCCTACGTGCCCCAACAACTCAACGACGCTATGCCTTCGCTGCTGCAATATATCGAGGAAATGCACATCGCAATAAACGATGTCGCCAGCATTCAGTACGGCAAAAAACTGCGATGCAGCATTGCTCTGAAACAAGCCGAGGTGAACATCTTCTACGGCAAACGCGGATTTAGCGTAGTGCAGTCGCCGCGTACGGGAACCGATGCTGAAGCCAACGAGCTGCTGGCAGAAGTAGTGAAGAGTTTCCTGATAACAGCAGGATACATGGTCTAAAACATCCGGAGACAACACTATATGCCCAGAAAAAAGCTCCCGCCACTCTCCTTCGTAGAGCAAATGCAGAAAATACAGGCGGCACAACTCAACATCAACGAGCAGCCCCATGAAGCATCGCCCAATTCAAGCTTGCAAGAAATAGGAAGCCTGCAGGAACGGGTGGCCAAGATACTCGGTATAGTAAACCAACCTAAAAAAGAAGCCAATCGCATGCTGTTTTTCGTAATGTACGACATTGAGAGCAACAAAGTGCGTACTCTTGTCCACAAATA
>CAVGQS010000152.1:0-5358 GCA_963631415.1 Lactococcus garvieae
AATATAAGGAGGGACGATATAAGCAAAGCAGAAAAGTATTACATGACATAATAGACCAAAGCAACGGATTTGAAGACGACCGCTTTTCCTTTATGTATAAGTATGGATGCGGCTGGTGCAACAACCTGGATGTTTCAGACTTAGATTTACGAACAGATGACGAGCATTTCTCTTCATGCAACGACCTTGAATCCCACAATGCCTATGTAAAGAGATTTCCTTCTGGCAAACATGTCGTTGAAGCGAAACAACGTATTGAGGTTTTAACTTACCAGAATGCTAATACAGTAGAAGCGCTCAACAACTTTATAAAGCAGTTCCCTCAAAGCCCGTACGTACAAAGAGCGAAATCACGTGTCATAGAATTGAAGTTTAAGGGGTGCAAAAGCATCTCAGACTACAAGTGCTTTATCAATGATTATCCTACCAGCAAATTTGTTCCGGAAGCACGTGAAGCTATCAACAATCTTATTCGTGAAGAGAAAGAGAGGCAAATAAGAACTGCTGAACAAGAAAGAGCACTCGCAGCATGCCAATCAACACAGGACGTTTTGACTCTATACGCAAAAGAAAGACAGAACAGTATTGACGCAAGCGAATGCTCACAAAAGGCACACGACTTGGCTAATACTGAAACAGAATACAGAAAGGTCTTCGACACTTTTGGAACACGCACACCTGGCGGACAAAAAGCAAAATCTAAGATAGATGAAATAGAAAAACGCGCTAACAGGATCAAAAAACTTAAGTTCAACATCATCAAATGGTCACTTATCATCCTCGCTTTCGTCGGTGTAGTATTCAGTGTATATTTGATTTGGGGAGTTGAAGGGCTTCGGGCACTTTGCTATATCTTTGTCGTAGTGCTTGGGCTTATCGCTTATGGAGGTGTATGTTCTGGTAATGTCGTTGGGTTTGTAGTAGGAATGTGTTCAGGCGTTCTTGCTGTTGTGTTAGGCGTTGTTGCAGGGTGTCATACCGATAATAACAACGACAACCACTCTACCAAGTATGTCCAAACAGACAGCACTGACGTTTATTCTGACAGCACAACTGTCGAATCAGAACCAAGCCAAGCAGACCTAGATTATGGAACATATATTGACAACCAACTAAAAACAGGGGCAAAACCATACAAAGACTACTACCGTTCGCGCACGGGAAGCAATTACCTCGATTTCAAAACGTCTGGAGATGATTATGTTATCATTGTCAGAGACTATGAGACATCAGATGTTGTGAACCACATCTACGTTAGGGCAGACGACAGAGCTCGCCTATATCTGCCTAACGGCACGTATAACATCTACTTTTATGCGGGCAAAGGCTGTAATCCAAATATGGACAACGGAAATGTCAAGGGGGGATTTGTATCGGGAGGAACTATCCAAAAAGATGGTCCCGTTGAAATATATAATCAATATGGCGAGTACACTCTATACCCTGTAGAAAACGGGAACTTGCAACTACAAAGCGCGTCAGAAGCTGAAGCTTTATAACCAAAAGAAACAATGAAAATTATCGTCAACAACCCATTTCGCCAACTAGGCATCTACTCAACATCTTCACAAAAAGAGGTCGTCTCTAATCAGGGAAAGATGAAAGCCTTCCTGAAAGTCGGCAGACCAGTAGCCTTCCCCCTTGACTTAAACGGAATACTGCCGACTATCTCAAGAACGGAGGAGAGTGTAGCAGATGCAGTTTCCAAACTATCTCTCCCTGCAGAGAAACTTAAATATGCCCAATTTTGGTTTGCGAAACGCACACAAATTGACGAAATCGCGTGTGCAAAATTAACCTCTGGCGACATAAATGGGGCAATTGAAATTTGGCACAAGAAACTATCGGCCTCTTCACTTCAAAATCTTCTAGTATGCGCCCTCGTCCAGAAAAGACTTGGAGATGCAATTAGTTATGCTGAGAACCTTTACTCCTCTCGTGGCGAAGAATTTGTGCAAATGGTATTGGGAGACACCGCTTTAGCCACCTCTGAAAATCTGGCACATGATTTTATGGATGTTTTGTGCATAGAGTTTAAACCGAATGAGCTTCTTAGGCAGACAAGCAATACCACTTGGAAGGAATATATCAGCAACAAGAGCATACAGCCGCTTATTGATAAAATTACAGCAGCAATTAGCACGTGCAAGTCATCGAAAGGCAAGGGAGCCGATGCAAGATACAAAGCAGGCACAAAGCTAATGACAGCCACAAAAGCTGAAATAGCACAGCTCCGGGCAATCACCTCTTTGAACAATTTGCAGTATCAAATGCTTGCAGATAAATTAGGACTGGAGATTTTGCAGTGTGGCATCGATTACTTCAACAATTCAGAAGCACCAGACGCCGCACACAAGGCCATGACCTTGCAGAAATATGCCCAGTCTGTTGTTGTTGGGAAAATGGCGAAAGACCGTTGCAAGGAGAATGTTGACATACTGGAAAAGATAATCGCGAATCTTCCTCCTATTGCCGTATTTGAAGAAGACAAGGCTATCAGGGAGGAACTGCATAAATATTGTAAGCTGCCAGACGAGATTAGCCACGCAGTTACATTGCTTAACAACACAAAACCACATCTTCAAGCGATTAAGAACAAACTTGGCCCTTCAAACAGTTATTATTTGAAGACTTCTACGCTAGTGGTTAGCAATGCGCTGCATAATTTGATTGAAGAAGTTAACACGGCGCAAGAGAACGTTGCGTCGTTGATAAATGACAGATCTATAAACACGTCTTTAGATACATTTGCATTTGCTTTGAAATCAATCCTGTCTAATATATTTGAGAAAGCATGGGATGCGACAAAGCTTATGGACTCTTTTGACATGGAACAAGAGTTCAAGGTCAATAGATATAATCCGCAACGTGCATCTCTGAAAGGTCTTTGTGAACAATTCGGTATATCCACAAATCCATATAGGCATTCTTCTGCTACAAGGCAAAGAGGCTCACAAAATAGAGCCTCAGGCACAAGCCAAACGTCAAATTCAAATTCGTCGTCAAGTTCTGATGGCGGAGGTTGCTTTTCTACAATTGCCATTTTCATAGGCATGGGTCTGGGCGCAGCACTAGGCGGATCAATAGGAGGAGGAATCGGAGCTGCCATTGGAGGATTTATGGGTGCTTTTTGTTCTCAGTTTTATCTATGACCAAATGTCCAAGTAAAAACGCAAAAATATGAAACAACTTATTATTACAACCCTTATCTTAGGATTTATCTTCTGTTCTGCAAAAGCAGAGGACGTTCCCAAAGAATTAACATCTCTGCGAACAGAGTTTAGTGCATTAAAGACAAAGCAAGAACGTCTAAACAATGACAACAACACGCTATCTGCTAAGTACAACGAGGCAGAAAGACGAATATCAAAATTGGAATCCACAAAGCAAGAACTTGTCTCGAAAGTAGATAGCCTACAAGGGGAATGCAATAGATTAACAGCAACCCAGAATACGGACAGGTCTGATTTTAGAAGCAGTATAGACCAGACCAATGCCAAGGTTCAGTCAACAGAACGAGTGCTCTCATCTCGAACATTATGGGGTGTTATCGGCATTCTCATACTTCTTGGCTCTGTCGTAGCTATCGTTTGGGCATTCCTTAAGAAATTCAAATCTGGTTCAACATCGATAGACAGCGTACGCAAGGCGCAATCATCGCTGGAAGAGGCACAGGAACGCATTCGCAAGGCTCAGGAAAAAATGCAAGAAGAATCGGTAACATTAGACAATCGGCTTCTTGCTATTGTACAAAAGCAACTTGACGCGTCTACCTCAACCGCAAACAAAACAGGAGAACCAGATCATTCACTCGTTGTTAAACTTGCAGACGAAATAGCAAGAATTGAAACGAACCTTTCAAAAATGGACAAGTCTGTAAGAGGATATAAACAACTCGTTCAAGCTAAAGACCGCATGATAAACAACGTGCGTGCCAATGGCTATGAAATCATTAGCCTACTTGGACAAGAATATAACGACGGCATGCAGTTCCAAACAAGATTTGTCCCAGATGAAAATTTGCCAGAAGGCAAACGCATAATCACAGGAATGATAAAGATGCAGGTTAATTACAATGGCAAGATGATACAGCCTGCAGAAATTGTAGTAAGTCAAAATATTTAACGTTATGACAAGAATCAAAATAGACTACGGCATAGACCTTGGTACGACAAACTCGGCTATAGCTAGGATGGAGAATGGAGAATCTGTTATTAAGCAGACTAAGAACCTCATGGACACATTACCTTCTTGTGTCTATTTCTCAAAAAACAAAAGGGGGGAATGCGCCTTGCGAATTGGCATGAAGGCAAAAGATTCTGTATATTCTGATGCTATTACGGCCTTAAGCAAGAACACGCCACCAAAGGAGTGCGGATATTTGGAGTTTAAGCGCGAAATGGGTTCTGACAAGAAATATTCCAATGAGAACATGCCCAAGGATAGTTTTTCTCCAGAGGAACTTTCCGCAGAAGTTTTGAAAGAGTTGAAAAGTCTTATTAATGATGAGATAGTGAATTCTGTTGTCATTACAGTACCAGCCATGTTCACAGCAATTCAAAAGGATGCAACCATGAAGGCTGCACGTATTGCAGGCTTCAAACAGTGTGAATTACTGCAAGAACCTATTGCAGCTTGCATGGCTTACGGTTTGTCAAATGAGAAGAAAGATGGCATCTGGATGGTCTTTGACTTTGGTGGAGGCACATTTGACGCTGCATTAGTAAAAGTAGACGAGGGCATATTGACAGTCTTTGACACAGAAGGAGATAACTACCTGGGCGGCAAGAACCTCGATGATGCCGTTGTCAACAAAATTCTTATTCCAAGTTTAAAAGAGGACTATTGTCTTTCCTCATACGAGACTACAGACTGGAAGAAGAAGGCTCTAATGGACGCACTAAAGGGCCCTGCTGAGGAAATGAGAATCGCTTTGTCATTTGCAGATAGTGCCGATTATTCCACATACGACCGCAACTTAAATTTGGGACAAGATGACAATGGGGAGGAAATTGATCTAGAAATTACAATTACAAAAGACCAACTGATTGACGCTATCGGTGGACAATACCAAAAAGCAGTCAACATATGTAAGAATCTACTGGAGCGAAATGGCCTTACAGGAAAAGATTTGTCTTCTCTCATTCTTGTTGGCGGTCCAACCTATTCGCCAATTATTCGTGACATGTTGAAAGCGGAGATTACACAAAATGTAGATACCAGCATCAACCCCATGACCGCAGTTGCACGCGGAGCTGCTCTTTATGCTTCTACAATAGACGCAAACATTAATGAGGCAGAAATAAAATCCGTAGCAAAATCAGAAATAGTATTTCTGCAAGTTGGTTATGAATCCAC